>CAJTNJ010000001.1 GCA_910577565.1 uncultured Oscillospiraceae bacterium
TTTGTTTTTTCTCTCTAAATAACTATAAAATTCGTCCATTTCTATTACCTATTTAGGACCTTATTTTTTATTCCTCATTATTTTTTCTACTTTATTATTTAATGTTTTTATTCAATTATATAATGTTATTTATTTTCTTATCATTAATACCGTCATTCCACTATTTCCTTCATAAAATGTCTTCCTTTTTAACTCCTCATAATAATTTAATTCTCTTATGAACTTTTTTCTGCATTTTTTGCACTAATATTGCTGTTTCTCTTTTAGCTTTCCTGCCTTCTATACTTTTTCGTTTTCGCATTTCGGGCATTTTATCTTTTCCATTGTATCTATTATATCATACTATCTTTTATTTGGGCACTCCCCCAATTTTATAAAAGTTGACATGTTGCATTATTTGACGTATAATTTGTTATATTAAGAAATATTCGGTAGGTGAGGCTACCACAGGGATACGGATTGCTGCCGCGAGTTTGTGGAGACACAAGCGAGAAGGTGAACAATCCAGGTCGTTTTGAAGGCGTGGAATAATGCAATAACATTGCCCTGAGGAGTTAAAGCTTGAACGATAATATAGTTTTTATTATTTTCGACTTTATTTGATTCCCTGCCATTGTTTTAGATGGCGGGTTTTTAATTGTTTTAATTTAAGAGGTGAAATTTTTTGGATAACATATGGCAACATATTATTTGTGGTTATATAAATGAAATTATTGGTAATAAATATTTGATTATGAATTTTACGAATTGATTATTACCATTTTCGATCATTTAATTTTATATATCAAAATGTTGATCATTGTTATTTTGTCTTGTTTAAAATAACAATATTTTTTTGTTTTAAACCAAAAATTAGAACAAATATGGTTTTTTTCATAAAATAGTATGATGATTTGTCTGCAAAAAATTAGTTTGTGAATTAAGTTATCCTAAAATTTTGTTTAAAGTGTATTTAATGAAATGAATATAGAATTTTATTGAGATTAGAGGCGTTAGAAATGTTTGAATTTAAAAATAAGAAAATACGCATAAAAGAATATACGCAGGAAAAATTAAGAAGAACAAAGATCAACAAAAGAATGCTTGATGCTGCAAGGTCCAGTATGAGCAATCTATATGATATGCTTGGCAGTTCGTGCAAAGGTTTAAATGAGAATGAAGTCCAGATTGCACGCGAAAAATATGGAGATAATCGCATAACTCACGGTAAAAAAAGATCAATAATAAGCGATTGTTTTAGTGCTTTTATAAACCCTTTCACAGGCATCTTAATTGTGCTTGCCATCGTGTCCGCTGTAACTGATATTTTTATGGCAGAACCAGGCGAATCTTCGGCAAACACTGTTATAATTATAACTGCAATGATATTAATTTCTGGAATATTGAGATTTGTACAAGAAAAGCGAAGTGGAAATGCAGCAGAAAACTTGCTTAACATGATAGAAACAACCACTTGTGTGCAAAGAGAGAGTATTGGCAAGGTAGAAATTCCGTTAGAAGATGTTGTTGTTGGTGATATTGTGCATTTGTCCGCCGGAGATATGATACCTGCGGATATGAGAATAGTTTATGCCAAGGATTTGTTTTTAAGTCAATCGGCCCTTTCTGGGGAAAGCGCATCGGTTGAGAAAGTATCTGCAAGGTTTAAAGATTTTGAAGGCACAGTTATTATGGCTCCAAATCTTGCTTTTATGGGTACAAATGTTGTTAGCGGAAGTGCAATAGGGATAGTTATTGCAACCGGTGATGATACAATTTTTGGTGATATAGCAAAAACTGTTAATCAAAAGCCGCCGAAAACTACATTTGAAAAAGGCGTTAGTTCAGTATCTTGGCTTTTAATTCGTTTTATGGCCGTAATGGTACCGGTAGTGTTATTTGTTAATGGATTTACCAAGGGCGACTGGATGGAGGCAACATTGTTTGCTATTTCGGTTGGTGTTGGACTAACCCCAGAAATGCTTCCGATGATAGTAACCACTTGCCTTGCCAAAGGCGCTGTAGCTATGTCTAAGGAAAAGACTATAATTAAAAATCTTAACTCAATTCAAAATTTGGGATCTATCAATATACTTTGCACCGACAAAACAGGAACACTTACACAAGACAAAGTAGTTTTGCAATATCATTTGAATATTGATGGACATGATGACAACAGGGTGTTAAAACATGGTTTTTTAAACAGTTACTATCAAACGGGATTAAAAAATTTAATGGATGTTGCAATAATTGAAAGGACAAAGTTTGAAAAAGAAAATGACAGCAATTTAGCCGGCCTATCATCAGAGTATAATAAAATTGACGAGATACCATTTGATTTTGAAAGGCGCAGAATGAGCGTTGTCGTGTCAGATTCTACCGGCAAAACACAGATGATTACCAAGGGCGCTGTGGAAGAGATGCTTTTGGTTTCAAAATATGCAGAATGTGAAGGCAAAGTTATGCCGTTAACTGATGAACTGAAAAAATATATACTTGACAAGGTAAATCAATTAAACGAAGATGGTATGAGAGTAATTGCAGTGGCTCAAAAGACTAACCCGTCTCCGATAGGAGCTTTTTCGGTTAAAGATGAATCTGATATGGTTTTGATAGGATATCTTGCATTTTTGGATCCTCCGAAAGAGTCAACTTCAAAAGCTATCAAAGCGCTAAATGAACATGGAGTTGAGGTTAAAATATTAACCGGTGATAACGATAAAGTGACCAAATGCATATGCAGACAAGTCGGTATACCAACGGATAAAATTTTGCTTGGTGAAGATTTAGAGCAAATGAACGATGATCAACTAAGCAGTGTTGTTATGAATATTAATGTGTTTGCAAAGCTATCGCCGCAGCAGAAAACACGTGTAATAAAAGTGCTGAGAGATAAAGGCAATAGTGTTGGTTATATGGGTGATGGCATTAATGATGCAACAGCAATGAAAGCGTCAGATGTAGGAATTTCCGTTGATACGGCTGTTGATATAGCAAAGGAATCGGCAGATGTAATTTTGCTTGAAAAAGATCTGATGGTTCTTGAAAAGGGAATAGTGGAAGGCAGAAAGACCTACGCCAACATGATAAAGTATATTAAAATGACTGCCAGTTCAAATTTTGGCAATATGTTCAGCGTTTTAATTGCAAGTGCATTTTTACCGTTTATACCAATGATGAGTATTCATCTTTTGCTTTTAAATTTGATTTATGATTTAAGCTGCATAGCTATACCTTGGGATAATGTAGACAGTGAATATCTTCAATCGCCAAGAAAATGGGAGGCAAAATCCATCGGTAAATTTATGTTTTGGCTAGGACCGATAAGCTCTATATTTGATATTTCTACCTATTTATTTATGTATTTTTTCATATGTCCAATGATGTGTCAAGGTAAGTTATTTAATCAGATTTCCGATTTAGCTATGAAAGACTATTATATTGCTTTGTTTCAAACTGGGTGGTTTATTGAATCGATGTGGAGTCAAACGACAGTAATTCATATGATAAGAACAGAAAAACTGCCATTCATTCAAAGCAGAGCGTCTTTACCGGTTATTTTCTTTACGATAATTGCGCTTTTTGTTTCTTGCATTATTCCAATAACATTTATAGGAAAAGTAATAGGCATGGTGCAGCTGCCATATGTTTATTTCATATTATTGGTAATTACGATAGCACTTTATATGGTATTAATTACAGTATTTAAAAAGATATTTATCAAAAGATATAATGAATTATTATAATTGAGAATATAAGCGTAAAAAAGATCAGGCATTTAAACGCCTGATCTATTTGTTAACACATGATGAATTGTTTAGTTTTTATATTCAAAAAGGCATCTTGGGCCTTTGATGACTTTTCTGCATATATATAGTGTTCTGTCTTTTCTTGTACATACAGACCATTTTACGAGTGAAATTTTATTATTTTCAATTTCAATACCTGTCATACATCTTGGATGTATGCAAGCTCCATCATTAAAATATAGCCCAAGACCCGGCTCGGAGAAAACAGGTCTATGAGTGTGACCTGCAATTAATATATTGTTTGTATAATTTGCAAAGTCTGAAAGTTTCTTTTCGATTTTATCTCTTTTTTGATGTGATACGCCCGCTGAAATTGGTGCTTTGAAGCCTATGAGCTCTAGAGGACTCCAAATATAGCGAACCAAAAACCGAGCTACAGGCCATAAAACATCATTTAGCAGATCTCCTTGATGACCATGAACTAGGAATATTCGACTATTTATGTCTTTATTATATAGGATAATGCCCTCATGAACCTCCATATTTTCAAATAGGGGGGAAACACATCCCTTAAAATCATTGTGATATTTTCTGCAGTGTTTGTCTAAATATGATCTTTTGCTTTTAACAATGTCGTGATTACCGAATATCATATTAAGTTTATTTTTTTTATAAAACTTATGCAATAAAGAAAAAGCATCTGGGTGTATTTCGATAATTGATTTTAGTTTTTTGTTTTCCCAAAGTTCATCTCCGTCTCCAAGCTCGATATAGCTAAAGCCACGGTTATAATAATATTCAAGTGCGCCATAAAACATATTTTGATTTGGTGAAAAATTGTCTCCTATATTACCTATTCCTCGGTGACAATCGCTCATAATTATAAATTTTGAAGATGAATCAAAAGGAATTACTTTGGCATTTTGATATACTTTTTTTAATCTTCTGTGAGTCATTGACATTTTATTACCTCAATTTGCATTATTTTTTCTGTTAAATTCTTTGTCGACATTATTGCTTTTCATCTGTTGGCTGAATTGTTGACTAAATTTGAATATATCTTCGACGCTATATCCGCCGGGAAAACATAAACAATTTCTAATGCAAGAGCATAGGCAGTTTTCACCGCAACTATGGTTGTTGTTTTGTTGTTTTTCATATTCAAATTTAACGTCGGTAGTAAGTCCCAATCCTTTCACCTGTTCATAAAATTTCTTTCCGTATATTGAGCTTATAAACATATCATAAAGAACAGGCACAGAAGCTTTGATATACTCTAATTTATCAGCGGTATATTTATATTTTATAGTAGCCATATTAAAAGCTTCACAATAGCTGCGGTTAGTTTGCTGAACTAAAGCAGCCTGAGGGCCTTGTTGAAAATTCGATTGAGTAGAGTGCGGTTTTGTATAGTTGATTTTAACGGTCGTTTTAAATACCGAATATTCTTTTTTTGTGTAACCTATTTCCTCAAGCCCATCAGTAAAAGCCTGGCACATTTCTTGATTTGGAAATTTAATTTTTATTTTCATTGATAAAGAGGATCTTTTTGAATATTCTCCCAACTTAAATCCAGTCAACCACCAGTGGATATCTTTTCTTTTAAGAATAACGGATTTGTTTTTTTTCAAAACAAAAGAGATTGGCAATTGCTCGTCGTTGTTTATTTTTCCATAACATGTTCCGGAAAAATTATTGGTATGCACATCACCTTTTGAGGTATTGTAAACGCCTACTTCAGCGCCGGTGGTGATTCCATATTGACCTTTCCAGAACTCAATAAGCCACTTTTTTCCGCCATAAGAGAATTTGATTGGTTCGCAATGAATAATCATGTTTAAAAAAGCAGCGCCGTCATCATAAAATTTACAGTAACCCACATTTCGCTGCCAACAGTTTCTAAGAGAATAGAAATAGTCTCCGTTTGGACTATAGGCGAATCCCGTGGGTCTTAAATCGTTATTTATTTCTTGTAATTGTTTTTTCTTATCCTTTGTTGGTTTAAATTTAGACATTTTGATATGAAACACTATCAAAACAGCAGCTATACCAACAACTAGGACACAGCACGCAGTAATTAATATTAATAACATAGTCATACCTTCCTTTTTTCCCATTTTATTCATTAAAAGTATAAATAGTGCAAAATTTAATCGGCAAAAAAATATATAAAAACTATGTTATTTTGTTTGAGCATAAAATTTATACAATTATCAACAATATAAATGAAAAATTTATTTAAGTTATTGATAATTTAGGATTAATATGTTAAAATTTTATTAACAATATAACTTTAATAAAATTTTATAGAAAGGAGATATGATTTTGAAAGAGTTTAGATATGTTATAAAAGACAAAGTTGGAATTCACGCAAGGCCTGCCGGAAAATTGGTGAAATTAGTATCAAATTTTAAGAGCATAGTAACCATACACAAAGCCGATAAAAATGTTGATTGCAAAAGGCTATTTGGAATTATGGGTCTTGGAATAAAATGTGGCGATGAAATATTAATTAAAGTTGACGGAGTGGATGAAGATATCGCTGTTTTGGAAATTGAGAAATTTTTTAATGAAAATTTATAATATTTTGTAATTTATAATATTTTGTATGGAGGATAAAGATATTGAAAAAAAATAGTAAAGTTTTTGGTGTTTTGCAAAGGGTAGGAAAGTCGTTTATGCTTCCAATAGCACTTTTGCCTGTTGCTGGACTTTTTCTTGGACTAGGTTCATCTTTTACTAACCAAACTACGATTGAGCACTATCATCTTGCCGGTATACTTGGAGAAAGTACGATTTTATATAATATCTTAATAATACTTAAAGATTGCGGTAGTGTAATATTTGAAAATTTGCCTTTATTGTTTGCGGTTGGCGTTGCAATTGGAATGGCTAAAAAGGAAAAAGCTGTTGCTGCCCTATCTTCGATAGTTGGATTTTTAGTTATGCATAGTACGGTACATGCATTGCTTGATATAACAGGCAAACTGGCAGATGGTATAATGCCGCAAGGTGCGCTTAAAGAAACTTTAGGCATTATGTCTATGGATGTGGGCGTTTTTGGCGGCATTATTGTAGGGCTTATTGTTTCTGTTTTGCATAATAGGTTTTATGATATAAAATTGCCAAAGGTCATAGCTTTTTTTGGTGGGACAAGGTTTGTGCCTATAATTACTGCCGTGACGTTTATTGGCGTCGGTGTTTTAATGTTTTTCATTTGGCAATATGTGCAAAATGGAATTATGAGTCTTGCTGAACTTATTAATTCTTCCGGATATTTTGGAACTCTCTTGTTCGGATTAATTAAACGATCTTTAATTCCGTTCGGACTTCACCATGTTTTTTATACACCTTTTTGGCAGACATCTTTGGGAGGTACCATGGAGGTTGCTGGACAGATGGTGTCAGGCGCCCAAAATATTTTCTTTGCGCAGCTTGCAGATCCAAGCGTTACTCATTTTAGCGTTGAGGCTACCAAATATTTTACGGGTGAATATGTATTTATGATGTTTGGACTTTCGGGAGCAGCTCTTGCTATGTATACATGTGCAAACCCGGAAAAGAAAAAAATAATTGCAGGGCTATTAATACCGGCTGCTTTAACCAGCTTTTTGACCGGTATCACTGAACCGATAGAGTTTACATTTTTATTTGTAGCACCCTTACTTTATGTTGTGCAGGTGGTTTTAGCCGGAATATCTTACCCTTTGATGCAATTTTTAAATTGTACAATCGGTTGTACATTTTCTTGTGGATTTATTGATTTTACACTGTTCGGTCTTTTGCAAGGCAATGAAAAGACCGGTTGGATATGGGTACCTATAATTGGTGTAATATATTTTGCACTTTACTTTATCATATTTAGATTTTTAATTTTAAAGTTTAATTTCAAAACACCCGGAAGAGAAGATGATGAAGAGACAAAGCTGTTTACAAAAGAAGATTATATGAAAAAGAAGAAAAAAGATAAAGATGCAGATTCATCTGATAATTACACCAATTCGAAAATTATTATTGAAGCATTAGGCGGAAATGATAATATAGCTGATCTTGATGCTTGTGCCACAAGGCTTAGAATTACCCTTAAAGATCCATCATTATTTAATGAAAGCTTGCTTAAAAAGACGGGTACAGTTGGAATAATAGTAAAAGGAGATGGAGTACAAGCTGTCTATGGACCTCAAGTTAATGTGGTAAAATCAAATCTTGACGATTATTTAAGTACGATTGAAGATGAAAAAGAAGAAAAAAATTAGTTATTGGAGTTTTAAAACATTATGATTATTGTTAAAGGAATTTCTGCTTCAGAAGGGATTTCTATTGGTAAGATAAAAAAGATAGATGCCTTTCAACAAGAGTTTAAAAAAGAAGCTAAAAATAGCAAAAATGAAGAAATTGCACGTTTTGAAAAAGCAAAAAAAGATGCTATAGAAAAAATATATAGCATGGTAGAGAATATGGATTCTTTGGGCAAAGATCAAATTGAAATTTTTGAAATACATACCAGCATGATGGAGGATCCTGACTTTAATGATTATATTTTAAATGGGATAAATAGTGAAAACTGGTCCGCAGAGTATGCGGTTAAGTCTGCTCAAAAAGAATTTATGAATATGTTTAGCATGATGGATGACGAATATATGAAAGAGCGTGCGGCTGATGTTAAAGATATCTCTCAGCAGATATTGAGTTTTCTTACAGAAAAAAGTTTTGATGATAGATTAGCTGATGATTTTATAATAGGCGCAGAAAATTTAACTCCAAGTGAGACTATTTCTATTGACAAAGATAGGTTATTAGGCTTTTTTACCAAAAAAGGTTCTGCAGCTTCACATTCATCCATTTTAGCAAGGACGTTGGCTATTCCAGCAATTGTTGATATCGGTGATGATTACGATGATGTTAAAAATGACGATATGGCAATTATTGATGGTTTTGAAGGAATATTAATAGTTAATCCAGACAAACAGACAATTAAAGAATATGAAGCTAAGTTGGCAGATTTAAATGAAAAAAATGAAGCTTATAGCCAATTAAAGCATGAGCAAGCTGTTACTATTGATGGACTGGTTGTTGAGATTAATGCTAATATCGGAAACATTTCGGATTGTGATATGGCAATTCAAAATGGCGCAGATGGGATAGGGCTTTTTAGAAGTGAATTTATTTACCTTAACTCACATGACTATCCAACAGAGGAAAATTTGTTTGATTCTTATAAAACTGTTCTTGAGAAAATGGATAATAAAAGGGTTGTCATAAGAACATTGGATATAGGTGCAGATAAGCGTGTGGACTATTTTGGACTTGCCAAAGAAGATAATCCCGCACTTGGATATCGCGCCATTAGAATATGTTTAAATGAGCAGGAAATTTTTTATACTCAGCTTAGAGCGCTGTATCGTGCATCTGTTTTTGGAAAACTTGCTATAATGTTTCCAATGATTGTGTCGGTAGATGAAGTGCGAAAAGCTAAAATGGTTATAGAGAAAGTTAAGCGAGATTTAGATGCCAAAGGCATACTATATTCTAAAGATATAGAAATTGGCATAATGATTGAGACGCCGGCTTCTGTTATGGTTAGTGATTTGCTTGCTAAAGAAGTTGATTTTTTCAGCGTCGGTACTAACGATTTAACTCAATATACAATGGCTGCTGACAGGATGAATAGTAAAGTTGCATATTTATATGATGCTTCTAATATTGCTGTTCTTAGGATGATTAAAATTGCAACAGATAATGCTCATGCTCAAGGAAAATGGATAGGTGTTTGCGGTGACAGCGCGGCCGATTCAAAGGTAATTCCTTATCTTCTTGCTATGGGTATTGATGAGTTGTCAATGTCCCCAGGAATTGTTCCAAAGGTAAAGGATATTATAAGAAAATTTGATATTAAAAATTTAAAGAAAAACTACGGCATATAGTCATAATAAACTGTTTACAAAATAAAAACAAAAATTTTATTGCAAAGAAGGAGTGTAAATTAATGTTTGATTTTATGAAAAAGAAGTCATTTAAGATTTTTTCACCATTTGCAGGATTGTGCATACCTATCGAAGAAGTGAAGGACGATGTTTTTTCTCAGAAGATACTTGGGGACGGAATTGGTTTTAAACCAACACAAGGTGAGGTTCTATCACCTGTTGACGGAAAAATAATTCAAGTGGTTGAAACCAGCCATGCACTTGGTATAGAAACAAATAATGGTATTGAAATATTATTGCATCTTGGAATTAACACAGTTTCGCTTAAAGGTGAAGGATTTAAGGTGTTTGTAAAAGAAGGCGATAAGGTCCTAAGAGGCCAAAAAATAATGGAAATGGATATTGATTTTGTTGAGTCAAAAGGTTTTAACACTGATTCTGTTTTAATAATCACAAACGGTGATAACATAAAAGAGTTTGAAAAATATCCCGGTGAAGTGATAAAAGGTGAAACAATTGTTGCTTCGGTTAAATTATAATTTTAAAAGATTACTTTGTAAAAATTTTATATATAATATAATTTATTTGCATCATTATATTGGTTCCATTTGATATAGGACATTATATAATATTTAAAATTTAGTGTTTTTCTTTTATTTAACTTTTAGATAATAAAAAAACAATAGTAACAAAAGGTTACTATTGTTATGGTGCGCCCGGCAGAATTCGAATCTGTGACCTTTGGAGTCGGAGTCCAATGCTCTATCCAACTGAGCTACGGGCGCATAAAATAAAAATAATATATCATAAGCAATATAAAATTAAGCGGATATTTATATTGCTTATTTTATCTCTCCATGATTTTCTTTTTTCGATTTTTCTATTATTTCATTTTCATTGTTTACAAATACGATTTTTGGGTTATATTTCCTGGTTTCTTCTTTTGATATGTTCGCATAAGACATTATAATTATTTTGTCGCCTACTTGAACGCGTCGTGCTGCTGCGCCGTTTAAACATATTAAACCAGAGCCACGAGCACCTTGTATAACGTATGTGATAAATCTTTCTCCATTTTCAATATCCACAATATGCACTTGTTCGTATTCGAACAAATCAGCGGCGTCCATAAGGTTTTTATCTATAGTTATGCTACCCACATAATTTAGATTAGATTGCATAACGGTAGCTCTGTGAATTTTGCTTTTTAATATAGTAAGTTCCATGGTAATTCCTCATTTTTATAAATATTTTGGAGTATCATATTATATTTTAAATTTTTTCTTGCACTTTTGGGTATTTTATTCATATTATAAAGTTGTCTATTAAACGAGTATTTCCAATATAAACTGCGATTGCGCATAAACTAGATTTTTTTATAGTATCTATTGGTTGCAGATTGTTTAAATCGACAAACTCAATATAGTCTATTTTAGCAAGTGTCTGATTTGAGATTAGATTTGACATTGAATTTTTTATAAAACTGATTTTGCATTCGCCGTTATTTATAAGTTCTTTTGCAAGTTTTAAAGACTGACTTAAACAAGTTGCTGCTTTTCTTTCTTCTTTGTTAAGGTAAGAATTTCTGGAACTAATTGCAATGCCGTCAGGTTCTCTTATTATTGGGCAGCCTACAATTTCCAAATCAAAATTAAGATCTCGCACCATCTTTTTCACAACAGAAAGTTGTTGAGCGTCTTTTTGACCGAAGTAAGCTTTATTGGGTTTTATAATGTTAAATAGTTTAGCAAGAACGGTACATACACCTTGAAAGTGATTGGGTCTGCTTCTACCACATAAATTATTTGTTAAATAGTTAACGTTCACATAGGTATAATAGTCGCTTGGATACATTTCTTCTGCGGTTGGAAAGAATATGAGATCTACTAAAGCATCTTCGCATTTTTGACGATCGGCATCAAAATCTCTAGGATAAGTTGAAAGATCTTCCTTAGGTCCGAACTGAGTTGGATTAACAAAGATACTTACGACTGTTTTGTTATTTTCCATATGCGATTTTTTAATGAGGCTTAAATGACCATCATGCAGATATCCCATGGTTGGTACAAAACCTATACTAAAATTTTGACTTTTCCACTTAGATATTATTTCTCTTGTCTCGTTTATGTTATTAGATATTTTTGTCATCTATTAAATACCTTCTTTTATTACATTTCTTCATTAAGTTTATCTATAATTTCTTTATCAATTTTAAAAATATGTTCGTCGGAAGGAAAGCCGGAAGACTTTACTTCGTTTATATATTCAACAAAAGCTTTTTTCATCATATCTCCAATTTTAGCATACTGCTTAACAAACTTTGGCTTAAAACCATCGTAGATTGATAGCATATCTTGGTAAACAAGAACTTGGCCATCGCAGCCGGGGCCGGCACCTATGCCTATCGTAGGCACTGTTACAGTTTTGGTTATTAATTCTGCAAGGTCAGATGGTACGCATTCTAAAAGTATTGCGAATGCGCCTGCTTTTTCTAATGCTAAGGCATCTTCTATAAGCTTTTTAGCAGTTTTATATTCTTTGCCTTGTACACTATAACCACCTAATTTATGAAGTGATTGAGGCGTTAAACCTATATGGCCCATCACAGGAATAGATGCTTTTGCAATAGCTTCAACTTGAGGACAAACTTCTTTACCACCTTCTAGTTTTAAAGCCTCAGCATTGCCTTCTTTGACCAACCTGCCTGCATTAATCAGTGCATCATGTACAGATGTTTGGTAAGACATAAATGGCATATCAGCAATTATCAAAGCATTTGAAGCGCCATTTGTAACAGCTTTTGTGTGGTGTATCATATCATCCACAGTAACAGGCAATGTGTTATCATAACCAAGCATAACCATGCCCAATGAGTCGCCGACTAATATGCAGTCAATTCCGACGTCATCCATAAGTTTGGCGGTGCAATAGTCATATGCAGTAAGCATGGTAATTTTGTTATTATTTTCCTTTTGTTTTTGAATTGTAATTACCGTATTTTTCATATTATATTTGCCCTCCGTTAAAATTTTAGCAAATAATTTTGTTAATGATTATATGTTTTGACATGCTATAATTTTAACATAAATTTATAGATATGTCACTAAATAATTTAAGATAATATGGTGTCTAAATTATTTAAAGTAACGCCTCATAATAGCAAAAAACGGCTGCTAAAATAGCAAAAAAGAAAAAATCAGATTTAAGTGAAGGATACAAAAACTTATTTAAGCTTCGTTTTCCTCTTCTTAAAATCTCTGCTTCTCTTATTGACTTTCTTCCTTGCTAAGGCAAATTGATTAAAAGCATGAACAAATATTTTAAAGACAAATTTTGCAGTATCTATTTATCACAAAAACACTTGGATTTCCTCAAAGATGCTATATAATGCCTTAAGTCTGAATTTGCTCCTTCTACGATGTAAATCTCACTTTTATTTTTTATTGATGTATGAGTTTCATAATAGCATACTGCAGAATATGCAATAGAATAATAATACTTTGCCTTTGGTGATTTGTCTACAAGCTTTTGTATCTTATCACTACTTTTGTCATATGCTACATCATATCCTACTATTTGCCTCGGTTTTCTTTTTACAAACGTTATCAGATGATTTTTATTTTTTTCTCTCTACATAACTGTAAAGTTCGTTCATTTCTATTATTTTTCTCTCTCATTGGCTGCATTTTCTTCTGTTTCCTTCGCATATTTCTTTATCAAATATATGCACATATTTTTCCCTATTCATAATATCATCCCTACTGCTATTCCACTGTTCCTTTACATATATAATAGTTTCTTTATTTCTTTGATATAACTTCATCCTTTTTGATGTGACGTATATTCTTTTCTACAGTGTTTGCACTTATACCTTTGGGCTTCCTGCCTTTGTTTTTCTTGCTTTTACTTGTTGGTTTTCTTTTTTACATCTTTCACATTTCATTTCCTTTCTGCATCTTATATACTCTTTTTGGGCACTCCCCATTCTAACTGGTTATAGACATTATATAAGATATATTATATAATTATAAAGTAAAATGATATTAATTAGGAGTGTGAACATTAATGGTAGTTAAACCAAAAGTTCGTGGGTTTATATGCACTACAGCTCATCCAAAAGGATGTATGGCATATGTAAAAAAACAAATTAATTATATAAAATCAAAACAAAAATTTAATTGCCCAAAAAAAGTTTTAGTAATTGGTTGCTCAACGGGTTATGGCCTTGCATCTAGAATTGCATGCGCTTTTGGAGGCGATGCATCAACAATTGGTGTTATGTTTGAACATCCTTGCAGCGGTAAACGTACTGCAACCGCCGGCTGGTATAACACCGCAGCTTTTGAAAAATTTGCACAAAAACAAGGACTATATGCCAAAACTATTAACGGTGATGCTTTTTCTTCTGACGTAAAACAACAGACTATAGATATTATAAAATCGGATTTAGATAAAGTAGATATGGTTATTTACAGCTTAGCAGCACCAAGAAGAACCATGTCTGACGGTACAACAGTTTCATCTGTATTAAAAACGGTTGGTAAGCAATATACAAATAAAACAATTGATCTAAAAGATAATACAGTGAGTGAGATAACTATACATTCTGCAACACCACAAGAAATAGAGGACACAATAAAAGTTATGGGAGGCGAAGATTGGAAAGATTGGATTTCTGCTCTTAAAAATGCAAATGCTATTGAAGATGATGCCATAACTGTTGCCTATTCTTATATTGGTCCAGAACTTACCTTCCCAATTTATGCTGAAGGTACAATAGGTATGGCAAAAAAACATTTACTTCAAACCTCTAATGAAATAACCAAAGAATTTGACAACATTAAAGCTTATGTTTCAGTAAACAAAGCCCTTGTAACTCAATCAAGTGCAGCTATACCAATTGTTCCACTTTATATAACAATACTTTATAAAGTAATGAAAGAAAAAAGTCTTCACGAAGGTTGCATTGAACAAATGTACAGATTATTTGGCAAAAATTTAGCACTAAAACCAAATCTAGATGCAAAAGGTAGAATAAGACTCGATGACTATGAACTAAGACCGGATGTTCAAGAAAAAGTAACGTTAGCATGGAACAAAATAAAAAGTGATAACGTAAATGAATTTGCCGACATAAAAGGATATTGGAACGAATTTTATGAAATGTTCGGATTTGGCCTTCCAAATGTTGATTATAACGAAGATGTTGAAATATAAGTAGATATTAAAAGCATAATATAATTTAAGTTTATATTATATATTAAATAATGTATAATTCTATAAAAATAGTTCTTCAAATAACCCTAAATAATATTTGTTTTTTTTATTACAACTTATTTTTAATTCTTCTATTAAATAAATTTTTATATTCTATACATTTTTATAAACCTAACTAAAATTAAATTTGGCAGCATATATATTTATTGTAGTTAAAATGTATTCCACTAATAATCAATATCTAATTCTCTACCAGAAAATATTTTCTAAAGCCTAAATTATAACAATAGTGTCACGTTAACAAAAATTATTGACATTGTTGTTATTTTATTTTTATCTAACATATAATGATCTTGTATTATTAACTACAATATTGGAAAAATCATATACTAAATTAGGAGTGATAGACTTGTTATTTGACTTTGCATTAATTGGCGGAGATGAAAGATTAACATATATGGCAGAAAATTTAAGTGATATGAAATATAATGTAACAACATATTGCTTAGATGTAAAAGAACAAAAAACAAACGTTTTTGCTGCTAAATCATTAAAAGATGCCATAGAATCTGCAAAAGTTTTAATTTGTCCTACACCTTTCACTTTTGATAATAAAACTATAGTTTCTAAAGCGTTAAATTGTGTTTTGTCAATTGAAGAGTTTAAAAATAATATAACAAAAAATAATATTCTTTTTGCAGGTTGCATCCCAAAAGAAATTTTAGATATATGCAAACAAAAAAATATAACGGTTTATGATTATATGGAAAATAATCATCTAGCTATTTACAATTCCATAGCAACAGCCGAGGGTGCAATAGCTGAAGCCATTATAAACCAACCAACCAACTTGCATTTAAGTAATTGTTTAGTGCTTGGATTTGGAAGGTGTGCAAAAACACTCGCGAATAAGCTTAAAGGGCTTTTGGCAAAAGTTTCAATATGCGCAATAGATGAAGACTCAAGATCAGAGGCAAACGCTTATGGATATAACTCATTTGATTTTAGTCAATTAAAAAACAAAATTAAAGACTTTAAATATATTTTTAACACCATACCCTCTATTATCCTTGATGAAAACATTCTTCCATTTGTAGACAGTGATGTTTTTATTTTGGATATCGCTCGAGGAGTAGATATGGATTTTTGTAAAGATAAACACATTAATGCTAAACTAAGCTTGGGAATACCGGGAAGATTTTCACCTAAATCTTCAGCAGATGCTTTGACAAATCTAACTTTAAAAATAATAAATGAAACTTAAAGCAAATATAAAAGGAGGGTTATCATGTCACTAGAAGGTAAAAAGATCGGTGTTGCCTATACCGGATCGTTTTGTACTTTTGACAAAACATTCAAAGAACTTGAAAATCTAACAAAGACAGGTGCGGACGTTCAAACCATATTCTCCTATAACTCTCAAAAAATAGATAGTCGTTTTGGCAATGCAAATAACTTTATAGATAAAGCAGAACAAATCACAAAAAATAAACCTATATTATCAATTGAAGATTCAGAACCTATTGGCCCCAAAAGTTTATTGGATATTTTGGTTATTATGCCTTGTACCGGAAATACTATAGCAAAACTTGCTAATGCAATAACAGATACTCCGGCGCTCATGGCAGCAAAAGCACATCTAAGAAACCAAAAGCCTCTACTAATTTCAATATCAACAAATGACGCTCTTGGCATGAGTATGAAAAATATTGGTATGCTTCTTAATGCTAAAAATATATATTTTGTACCATTCGGTCAAGACGATCCAAATAAGAAGCCAAACTCTATGATAGCTCATACAGAGCTTTTGATACCATCTATAGAAGAAGCTTTAATTGGTAAACAAATTCAACCAATAATAAAATAAGCCATTATAAAATATTAAAATAGTGGCTGGTTAAATTAAAATTAAAGATCAGTCACTATTTTTTATTTAATTTATTACATATAAATAATGGGGTGTTAAACATGTGCGGAATTGCGGGATTTTGTAATCCAAAAATAGATTATTTAAAAGAAAAAGCTTATTGGAAAGAAATTTTAGACAATATGAACAAGGTACAAAAACACAGAGGCCCAAACGGACAAGGCAAGTATATTTCAAATGGTTGTGGTCTTGCTCACGTGAGACTGTCAATCATTGATCTAAAAACTGGAGACCAGCCAATAATCAAAAAGTTTTGCGACAAAAATTATACCATAATCTATAACGGTGAGATATATAACATGATGGAATTGAAAAATGATCTAATGTCAAAGGGCATAAAATTCAACACCAAATCCGACACGGAAGTTATACTTATGGGGCACTTGGTCTATGGGTGCGATTTCGTTAAAAAGTTAAACGGAATATTTTCTTATGCAATTTGGGATGACAACAAAAAAATATTGTATTTATATAGAGACAGGCTTGGCATCAAACCTTTATTTTATACGGTTTTTGATGGTACACTTATATTTTCATCGGAGATTAAAGGAATATTACAATATCCCGGATTTAAAGCAAAGTTGGACAAAGATGGACTTTGTGAAGTGTTTGGTCTTGGACCCGCTAAAAACTATGGCAAAGGTGTTTTTAAAGATATATTTGAAGTTCTGCCCGGTCATTTTCTAAAAATGTCAAGTGACGGCTTGAAACAATCAGTATATTGGAAGTTAAAAAGCAAATCTCACAAGGATTCGTTTGAAGAAACTGTAGATAAAACATCATATCTAATTTATGATTCAATAAAAAGGCAAATGATTTCTGACATACCGATTTGTACGTTTTTATCAGGTGGTGTTGACAGCAGTATTGTAACGTCAATTTGCGCAACAGAACTCCAAAAACAAGGTAAAAAGCTAAACACATTCTCATTTGATTTTGTAGGAAACAACATAAACTTTAAATCAAACGACTTCCAACCCTCTCAAGATAGGCCTTGGGTCGAAAAAATGACGAAGTTTTCAAAAACAAATCACATATATCTCGAATGCCAAAATGATGAACTTATCAAAAATCTCTATAGTGCGGTAGACGCTAAAGATCTACCCTGCATGGCTGATGTTGAATCATCACTGTTATACTTTTGCTCAAAGGTAGTAAAACATAATAAAGTAACCCTAACAGGCGAATGTGCCGATGAAATATTCGGTGGATATCCATGGTTTCACAAACAAGAGATGTTTAAATCCCATACCTTCCCTTGGTCTATGGATCTATCGCCAAGAAAAGCACTTCTTTCGGATGAAACAATTAATTCTTTACCAATAGATGATTATGTAAAAAATGCCTACCAAAGAACCATTGCCGAAACCCCTTTGCTTGACGGTGAAAATGCAACTGAAAAAAGGCGAAGAGAACTTTCATATTTAAACATTAGATGGTTTATGGCAACTCTTCTGGACAGAATGGATAGAACAAGCATGTATAGCGGTCTTGAAGCAAGGGTCCCCTTTGCTGACCACAGGATCATTGAATATATATGGAATGTACCTTGGGAAATGAAATGTCCAAATGGACTTGTAAAGGGACTTCTTAGAAAAGCAGCAGAAAAATATCTCCCTCATGAAATTTTATACCGTAAAAAAAGCCCTTACCCAAAAACATATAATCCAAATTATGCAAAATTGCTCGGCAACATGTTGTGCGAAATTGTATCAGACAAAAACTCGCCAATTTGCAATTTCATAGATGAATCTAAAGTGCATAGGTTTATTAAAAACCCCTCAGACTATAGCTCTCCTTGGTATGGTCAGCTCATGGCCGGACCGCAAATGCTTGCTTATATGATTCAAATTAACTATTGGCTTAAAAAATATAATATCACCTTAGTTTAAATAATATATTTGACACAAATTGATTTAAAAAGTAATAATTTGCCGATTTATTAAAAATATAATGAGCAGCAAATACCACGTTTGCCATCGAAGTAATTTTCAAATGTAATATTAATTATAATCGCTACCTTTTGCATTTGAAATGTTATGGCAACATTGGACAACAATTATATTTTTTCATATGACCATATTTGTCATATTGCTCGTTTGCGCTATTTTGGCATTATATATGCATTGATCATATTATATTTTTTAATTCACTAAATATAATAGATGAATATTCCTATTAATATTAAAACGTTTCCAATTATTTTTTTTTTGGTAATTTGTTCATTTAAAATAAAATAACTAAATATCATAACAAATAGATAACCTAGAGATTCGATTAAAGGTCCATTTTTATAATCCATACCGCCAAAAGCCACAATTGTGAGAATGGTCGATATAAAAAGCAATATATAACCTAAAATCACATATAAATTAAAGTATTCTTTAAATAAAGAAAGGTGGTTTTTGTTAGCGCTTATTTTTAAAAGTATCTGAGATATTGACGCTACAAAAACTGAACAAACCATAATTATAATGCTAACACTCATCAGAATTCACCACTAATGTTCCAATAATAACTACTATAACGCCCATTATGTTTTTTATTGTGACCGTCTCAGAAAAAAACAAAACAGACCAAACCAAAGACCATATTAACGCAATTGATCTATTGGCATAAGCAACTGAAATTTCAAATTTTTTAATTATTTGCTGCCATAAAATAGCATAAACAAAAAGAATGAAAAGTTCTATAAAATAAAAAAATATAAAACCGCCTGACATAAAAGCATAACCAGATGCAAACTTAGCTGCAACGCTTGAAAGAGTATATATAACTACTATGGTCTGCAAAATGATTATAAAAACAAATCTTTTTCCAAGCAATTTATTAAACATTAAGCAATTCCCTCATATCTTCTATATTATCACATTTAAGTATATAGTAACCATAGCGTGTGGAACTATCTACCACACTTCTTGTACCTATTGTTTCAATACTGCTTACATAAACAATATTGTCCTCGTAATATTTTTTTATATCATAATATTTTAAAAGATCTTCTTGTGACAATATAAACTTTATGCATGCAATTTTAGGCTCTGATTTTACCGTGAAATCAGGTTTTTCCCCTATAGCACAGTCTATAACCATCTTTAAGTAGTCAATGCCTGTTGATAACTCAACAAGATGAGAACCTATACAATCCCCGCCCATCCTTGCACCAATTTCCATTAGCACCACTTCACCTTTATCAGTTACTCTAAATTCAGAATGCGACGCACCAACTTTTATTTTAAGTGTTGTAAGAGCTCTAAAAATTTGAGCTTCTGCTTTGTTCTTTTCTTCATCACTCAAATCGGACGGTTCAATATGACCTGTTTCTATAAAATGCGGCGCCCCTGTGGTACTTTTTTGAGTAAAAGCCAAAACTCTGTGATTGCCGCAATAACTTATGCATTCACAACTATACTCTTTGCCTTCAACAAAGCTTTCAATGATAGCTTTACCCTCAAATGATTGTTTCAAAGCCGCCGATATGGCTTTAGCAAGTTGGCACCCATCAATCACTTTGGTTATTCCTCTGCTTCCTGAGCGATCTGTTGGTTTGACTATTACCGGCAGTTCAAAAGCCGACATAATTTCATCTATATCTGTGCTTAAATCAGCAATCATAAATTTCGGAACCAAAATACCGGCATTTTTCAAAGCCGATCTCATTTTATATTTATTTGTACAAAAAGCTGCACACTCTTGGCTATTTGCTGAAAGTCCAAGCTCATTTGCCACATAAGTAACTGCAATGGTTGTTAAATCTGATGCAATTGAAGTTATGGCATCAGGCTTTATCTCTTTGCATTTTTTTAATATTTTCTCTTTTTCCGTCACACTAATTGGGTAAAAATAGTCAGCAACCCTTTCACCAGCATCACCGTTTTTCCATGCAAAAACATGTGTTTTAAAACCTAAATCTTTAGCTTTTTTTATAAGTGGAACTGCAAAATCATTAGCACCAAGTATTGCTATATTTTTCATATTAACACCCTAACAATATACCTTGTAGAATTTTTTTATTAAGTCTATGACCATATTTTGATCGGACTCACTTAGTTTATAATAAAGAGGTAGCCTAAGTAATCTCTCACTTTCTTTTGTGGTAAACTCATCTTTCCCGCTAAACCTTGAAATGCTTTTACCATAATCAGAGATATGTAATGGAATATAATGGAACACTGCCTGAACACCCCTGTTTTTAAGAAATGATATTAAATAAGATCTTTCTTCCAAATTTTTTGTTTTTATATAAAACATATGCGCATTATGTATACATCCTTCAGGTACAACAGGTAAATCTATATATCCGTTTTTAGATAAGTTATCAAGTTCGCTATAATAGTTATTCCAAATTTTTATTCTATTTTTATTTATTTCATCAGCGATCTCTAATTGAGCCAACAGATAAGCGGCATTTATATCACTTGGAAGATAAGACGAACCCATATCAACCCATGTGTATTTATCAATTTGACCTCTAAAGAACTTACTTCTGTTAGTACCCTTTTCTCTGATTATTTCTGCTTTTTCAGTAAGTTCAGGGTCTTTAACAACAATTGCTCCGCCTTCTCCCATGCTGTAATTTTTTGTTTCGTGAAAACTATAACATCCAAAATCGCCTATTGTACCAAGCGCTTTGCCACGATAGGTAGACATGACGCTTTGTGCCGCATCTTCAATTAACAATAAATTATGTTTTTTTGCTATGTAAGCTATTGTATACATTTCACAACTGACCCCTGCATAATGAACTACAACTATTGCCTTTGTTTTTGAAGTAATTGCCTGTTCAATAAGGTTTTCATCTATATTCATTGTGTCTGGTCTAATGTCAACAAAAACAATCTTTGCTCCTCTTAAGACAAAGGCATTTGCCGTTGAAACAAATGTATATGATGGCATAATAACCTCGTCTCCAGGTTTTATATCGGATAAAATAGCAGCCATCTCAAGCGCGTGAGTACATGATGTTGTCAAAAGCGCTGACTGAGCATTAAACTTATTTTTAAGCCAACAATTGCAAGCTTTTGTAAACTCTCCATCGCCTGAAATTTTTTTGTTTTTTATTGCTTTTTCAATATAAATAAGCTCATTGCCAACACTTGGAGGTATATTAAAATCTATCATAAATTCACCCTGCCTAATATATTTTTATTTATTATATTGCGGAATTAATATAAAAATCAAACAATAAATTGGACTAAGCGCATAAAATGTACCGATTAAAGTAAGTATAATCTTTTTAAGCCGTGTGGTTTTTACTATTTTATTCATCAATTGCTTTAACCCTATAACCAAAAAATACATAAGCGGGATTATAAGTGGCGCCAAATATCTTCCTTGAGGTTGAAAATCACTATAATAAGAATAATGTAAAGATAAAATGATAGGTATTAAAAAAGCAATAAACATAGTAATATTAAAATATTTAGAGACAATATGTTTTTTGTTTTTAAAAAGTTTTCTTTTTGAAATAACATTCCATATTAACCCAACAACAAATAATAAAAAGAAAACAAAATAAACAATATAAATCCAATAAGGAGTTATTTTAATTTTCATATATCCAAAAAGACCTATAAAACTAAAATATACCATTGGAGCCCAGCATGAGTGAATTATAAAACTATAAAAAGGTATTCCTTGTTTTGCTAAAGTTATTCTGGCAGATGGTTTAAGATCGGCTCTCGCATACATCTCTGCATAATGATCAGATGTTTCAATTCCAATTATATCCCCATTATATAATATGGCATTTCTTATAAACCACCAAAGCACCAAACCAAAAACAATGCTTGTTATAAGTAATAGTTTATTTCTAAAATCTTTGAAGTTATAATCTTTTTTAAACAAGTGAAAATATGATACAAAAAACAAAAATATGCTGCAAAGTATATATCCATATGCATTAAAATAAGAAAGAATACAAACAGAAATACCTATTGCCAATAGGACACAATATCTAAAATCCCATTTTGTTTTTAAACCTCGAATCCAGGCATATATAATCATTGCCGATGAAAGTACCGACATGCTGTCACAATTTATATAAGAAAATAAAAAAACAGTTCCTGGTAATAATACGCAAAATATGACAAATAGCCAGCGATAATATTTTGTAAATAAATTTTGTGAAATTTTTATGCAATAATAAGAAATAAAAACGCCACATAATACGCTTACCATGCGAGCTGCTATAACATAAATATTAATATCCATGCTAAAAAAACTCGAGATTTTCACAAATAAAGCGCCTATAATATAAGGCAAGTATGGTGTAAATCCATAAGACAAACCCCATATTGGGCTTCTAATTTCCGGATCGCCGCCATGAGGCAAACTTCCATGTCTAAATATATAATTCACAATCTGAAAATGCATTTCTTCATCAGGTGCGTCATTATATGGTATGACTATTGCATAAACAAGACAAATTGCAAATATGAATAACAAAAAACAAGTCACATATATTCGCTGTCTATAAAACTTAATTTTTAACATATAATCCACCTTTTAAAATTTGTTTGATTATATTATAACCAAAACAAATTCTCATCTTAATATAAAAAACAATAAAAAATTTATAAAGCCAATATCGCGATTTAAAAATATATTTATAAATTTAAAATAAATAACGTTTAAATTATATCAATAAATTATTATATAATCAAGAAAAAAGTGGTTTTAAAAATAAGTTTGTAGCAATAGATAATTTATGTTACAATACATATGTTTTAATATGTTTAATTGAAAGGACAAATAAAAATATGCATATAAATAAGTTATCAATAGTAATTCCTGTCTACTATAATGAAGGAGAATTGCTCCCACTATATTCGGATTTAAAAGAAAAAACGCTTGACAAATTAAACTGCGACTATGAAATAGTAATGGTGGATGACGGTTCTAAAGATAATTCTTACTTCGAAATGTGCTCACTAGCTAAGATAGACCCAAAAATAAAATTGTTAAAACTGTCAAGAAACTTCGGAGAACACGCTGCTACTTTGGCGGGCCTTGCAAAATGCACGGGTGATTGTGCGGTGAGAAAAGCTGCAGACTTACAAGAACCTTCAGAGTTAATTTTAGATCTTATAGAAAAATATGAAGAAGGCCACAACATTGTTTTGGCTAACAGAGAGGGGCGAGATGAACCTATTACACAAAAATTTTTTTCATCAATATATAATTGCTTAATGAGAAAGTTTGCTCTTGAAAACATGCCTAAAGGTGGTTTTGATAGCTACCTTATCAACAGACAAGTTATTGATTTGATCGTATCAATGAATGAAAAAAACACACCGGTAACCGAACAAATCTTATGGTGCGGTTTTGACCCAGTATCTGTTGGATATATACGTCAAAAGCGCAAAATTGGAAAGTCTCACTGGACTTTATCTAAAAAAATAAAACTGTCTCTAGACTCTATGTTAGGATTTTCTTATGTCCCAATAAGATTTATATTTGGAATTGGCATATTGTCATTTTTATGCTCATTAATATGGATTTTTATTGTGTTTATATTTAAATTGATAGGCAAAATAGATGTTGACGGATATACTTCAATTGTAATGCTGTTGTTGCTTTCGTTTGGTATAATAATGCTATCTCTCGGGATATTGGGAGAATATGTCTGGAGAATGTTTGACGCTATTCGCAACAGACCACCTTATATTATTAACAAAAAACCACAAGATTCAGAAAATACAAACAACAAAAAATAAAAACTAATATTAAAAACCTTTATTTTTTATTTATTATCTTTTTTCTGATAAAAAGAAAAACCTAAAAACTTTCAATTTTTATCGAATAAACCTACTAATTTGCATTAGTAATAACATAAATTAGGTTGGTTAAATTTCACATCTTTTTATTATATTTTAAACCTTCTATTTTAGCACTTTCTAAATTTTTATCTGTCTTTTTTGAGTAGTTTTTATCAAAATAGTTCTTATTAAAATATATCGAAAAAATAAATATTAGCACAAAATTAATGCTTACCAAAATTGTATTCGTCTCTACCATTCCATATATAAAATAAAATATTGTTATAACATACAGCTTTATTTGACCGTTTTTTTGAAGATTTTTAAAAAAAGCATAATATATAATACCAATAATGATAAATAATATAATTCCATATCTAACTAAAAAATATATGTAATAATTATCAATAGACTGCCCAAATTGATCTACAATTTGCGACTCTTCCAATCCTATCTTCCCGGGTGTTGGGATCAATCTAACTTTATCATTTAAATATGTATGCCATATGTATGGTCTTCCTGACAACAATTCATTTACTTTATTCGTTATTTCTTTGCCGCATAATATAGAAATACCTATGCTGATTATAGACATTATAAAAAACATAAAACGCCCGATAAAAAGCAAAATCTTTCTCCTTTTAATCCAACTCTCATTAATTAAACTAATTAGCAAAATCAATATTATCAATATAAATCCGGTCCTTGAATTTGTCTTAAAAAATATTATAAGTGAAATAAAAAAAGATATGCTTACAAAAATTAGCTTTTGAATGAAATTTTGAACAAAATAATACCCGCACAAAATTATGGGCAATAAAAACATAAATGCATTATTTGGGTGCTCAAATCCTAAAAAGCTTCTGGTTAAAACGCTGCCATCACTTACAGTTCTATACATAATATCTGGGTCATCTAATACACCAATGATAAAAAGAAATATGTGCACGCAAAAACAAATCATAGACGACACAAAAAAATATTTTATTATCTTGTTATAATCTGTATTGATAAATGTTAAAGCTAACATAAACGGTAAAATGAAATTAATATCTTGTGAAAAGCAAAGGCAAACTAATATAATTATTGATATTGGAAGCACTAAAGCACTCATATTACTAAGTTTTGTAAGCTTTGAGTATTTAAAATCTATAAAAACAACAGTTAAACATAAAATTGAAATCACAGCCAAAATGGCATAATAAAGTAATTCATCTTCTTTTCTTGTATCAACCATTATATATTTAAGCGCTACATTTAAAAATACTATTATAGCTTGAATCATGCCTTTTATATCCTCTTTATCATTTGTTTTTTCTCATTAAATTCTTAAATATTTTCAATAGATTGTTTGAAGCTGACTTTATATCATATCCACACCCAACCACTTTGCTTGACGTATCTTCTCTTTTTATATTAGAATTATTAATTATTATTTTAGCCCACTCTTTAGCCGACTTTTTAAGAGATATAAACTCTAGAAGTTTTGTTATCTTAACTTCTCTCGGAACAACCGTAGAAGTAAAGCACGGCAAACCAGCCGCTTGAGCCTCAATTAACACTATACCTAAACCTTCAAGCAACGAAGGCAAAACAAACACATCCATTGCTTGCAAATATTTATATTGGTCTTGCTTAAACCCTAAAAATTTTACTTTGTCACTAATTCCCAAATTAAAAACTTTATCTTTAATATCATCCATAGTTGGCCCATCGCCTACAATTATCAAACAAGATTTTGGATTGAGCTCTAATATTTCTTTGAATATATCTATTAAAAACCCATAGTTTTTTTGACTAACAAAACGACCAATATCACCAACAACAAATAAATCTTCTATTAAAAGCTTCTTTCTCATTTGGTTTCTTATAAAGCTATTGTATCTAAACTTTTCTACGTCTATGCCGTTTGGGATAATATGAAATTTATCTGAGTTTGATATTTTTTTACCAAACAACCAAATACCTGCTTCCTTAGAGCATGCGAAATAATCTGTGGTATATTTTCTAAGAAGCGGCTTAAAACAATTACCAATAAATCTATTTATAAAATTAGATGATTGAAAACCAATAGAATGAGAATGAGAAATTCTTGTTTTAATTCCAAACTCCTTTGCCTTTTTCAAAACAAGAAAGTTTTTTGATGAGGCATTTAAATGCACAATATCATAGTTATTATGTAATTTGAAAAATTCAAAAAGTGCTTTTGATTGTCTAATAAAATCAATTGGCTTTGAAAGCCAAATATTTTTAAGTCTATGCACAGTAACACCCATTTTCGTAAAATCACCGTCCAAAGAAGTATCACTGCCGCTATCAAGGCACAAAATTTCTGCCTCGATTTCAACATTTCCTAAAAATTTTATTGTATTACACAAAAAAGTATGTATTCCACCGCAACCAACTTCATCCGTAAAAAATAATACTCTAATTTTGTTCTCCAATTTAATCATCCTCAAATTAAATAATTTAATAATTATCTAAATATACACCTTGAATTGCATTTATCATTTTATCTATTAAAAACCTATTCATAAAGTCAGATCTTATCTTTTGATAAGAATATTTATCCTTATTATAAAGCATATTGCACACTGTTTCACACCCTTTTTGAATATTGCTAGCCTCAAAAAGTTCTCCATTTAACCCAGGTATTACCACCTCATCATTTCCCATAACCTTAGTTGCAGCAATGGGAACTCCCGCACATAAAGATTCTATTAAACAATAAGGCATAGACTCATTTAATGATGTAAACAAAAATAAGTCAAAATCTTTCACTATACTTTGTACATCATTACTAAAACCTAAAAGATGTACATTTTTATCTATGTCATTGTCAAAAACATACTTTTTTATTTCATTAAACAATGGTCCATCGCCAACATACACAAAATGTGTATTTGGAATCTTTTCTATGACCATTTTTGCTATTTTAACAAAAACAAACGGTTCTTTTTGACTATCTAATCTTGACGTAACTCCAACAATCAAACAATCTTCATCAAGGCCAAGCTCGCTTTTTATAGAGTAGCTGTCATTTTTGTTATAATCAGATATTCCATTATATATGACTTTGAATTTATCAAAACTATCAATATTATTTCTAAGTGCTTCATTTTTTTCGCCATTAGACACATTAAAAGTCATAGTAGTTGCATGCTTGCTAAGCCACCGCTCTATTTTTATAAACAACAGCCTTTTCTTTCTTGAAAAATTATTTTTTTGAAATGAATATGCATGAGGAGTATAATATATCTTTTTAACGCCAAGTCTTTTTGCTGCATATCTACCGATCACACCGGCCTTGGAACTGTGACAGTGAATAATATCTGGCTTGAATTCTTTTATGACTTGTTTTGTTTCTTTAATAGCTTTTATATCTGCCTTAATATCAATTTCACGAACAAGATATGAAGACTTTTTTAATGTTGCTATTTTTGAAAGATTGGTTATGGAATACTTAAATGAATCATCGGCTCTTTTTTCTCCATAAAGCAGCATTATTTCAAATTTTTCTTTATCAAGCCAATTAATAAGATCAACAATATGTCGCCTTACGCCACCTCCCATAGCTTCGACAACAAACAAAACTTTTTGCTTTTTCATTATTCCTCCACAAACTAAAATATACTTAAAAAACAATTATAATTATACAAAAAACTTTGCTTTTTTTCAAATTTTTATAAAATCCGCATAATGCCTAAAAACAAGGTTTTAAGATATATCATATATATGAAAAAAGCACATTAAAAAAATAGAAAAAATACTCAAAATTATCTGAACAAATATATCAACACATTAAAATAAATCAGCATATGTTTCAAAAAGCATCCAAAAAATTTTCAAACCGTTTTTGCAATTTATAAGCATGATTGGTTTAGTTTTTAAAAGCTAATTAACATCAGATATATGCTACAAAAAATCGATTTAAATAATAATCTATATTTATCTCATCCAAATTCAAAAAGCAACAGCTTTCCTTTAAAAAGGTAAACTGCTGCTTTTGTTAATCTTATAGCAAATTAAATATAAATTATTTAGGTAGTTTTGTTGGCAATTCTTTAATATCATCAACTAACCTTGTTGCTATACCGTTACCACCAAGCTCATGATAGCTTTTATATATTGCATCAACAAGTTGTATAGAACAAACCGAACAAAATCCTGCTTCCATACATTTCGCATGCTCCTTTACTATCTCTGATTTCAAAAGAGCTAAGACGCCAAGCTTTAAATTCTTTTCTATTTCTTTTTCTCTTTTATAGTTATTCCAAATTAATCCGCACAGAAATGCCATAAAAGCTGTAATTCCCCAAATAATAATTGGTTCAATATACGTTTTCATTATATCTATTTCCATAAATATATAACACCACTTTATTAAATAAAATTAACTTAATATGCTAATGCATACCATAAATACTAATGCTAATCATTGTTTTATAAAATTTATTAATTTTGATTTATATAGTCTAATTATAGAGAATATTTTTCTAATTATTTTTATTGCTTCCATGATTATCCGCCAAAAACAATGCTTTGAATATATGCTTTAAGGTTTTGAGGATAGTTTAGAGTCAAACTAGACGGATTAACTGAATTGGTTGTAGTAATCTTTGTAGAACCTTCTATAGCAAACAAGCTGTTTAAAACTTCCTGCAAATTATCATCAAGATCAATTACCACATTCTCGTTAAGCGAATATAGAATAACTAAAGGTGTGCCTGAAGTATATTGATTTAATACCCATTGCTGAAAAATTTCTGGTGTTGGATATAATGTTTTATCAACACGGAACTCTGGTCTATCAGATATATTATCTCCTCCACCCATAGCTGCACCTATGATTGTTTCATTCCAAATGCTTGCTACATAATTAAAATGGGTAGACTTTATTATTGTAGAATTTCCAAGAGCATAAGCTTTTTCACACTGATATAATACGGTAGATGATATTTCAGCATATCTTTTATATGTTTCCGATCCATCCAATGTTATGCTATTAACCCTTTTTATATATTTCCATCTTTTATCGTCAAAAATCTCAATTGAATCATAAATATCCCCACATTTTTTTAATGGTAATGGATCTGGATATTTTATTTTATCTGTTGCTAAGATGTTAATTTCATAGTTTTGGTCTATCTTACCATCACTACTCTCGAATTTTAAAGTAAGTGGACTGATAACATGAGATATGCTGCAAGGATTATCCATTGATGGCACACTGCTTAAAACACTATTTCCGTCTATAGCTATGTTATATATTGGTCCTTTCACCGAGTCTAAGGCTAATATCGGATAACCGCTTGCTGATGCATATGGTTGATTTGCTTTTTTATAAAGTTCTTCAATTAATTGCTCGGTCGATACTTCACCCGGATCTCCTTTTTCGCCCTTATCGCCTTTTTCTCCTTGTGCTCCGTCTTTACCGTCAGCGCCATCTTTACCATCTGTTCCATCTTTACCATCAGCACCGTTTTTGCCATTAAATTCACCATTATCTCTCATTTCAATAAGGGAATTTGCGGTTGAATTTGCATATTCAGCTGAAAGGTAGGCTTCTTTAGTAGCATTTTCAATATCTTTGAACTCGTTTGAACTTACCATAGCTTCACCGTTAAATACAGAAGACATAACTATAACATAAAATTTAGTGCTCGAAATTAATTGATCATTTTTTGATAATTTGATCTCACAGCAGCAATTCCCTTCACATGTAAAGCACTGGTTAGAAAATACAATAACTATAACATTATCTTCTACAGTTGCTTCCTTAACCACCTGAGTACCATCGGGCTTACTTAAACAGTAACTTACAACTGTATCAGAATCAATAATCGCATCTTCACCGTTATTAAGCAAATTTATTTTTACTACACGAGTGCCCTCATCACCCTTAACCGCATAAATCTTTGTGATAATTGTTTGCTCTGCATTAAGTTCAAGTGTAAGCTTTTGTATGTTTTGCAAAGTTTTCCTCCTTTTCTCTCCCCTATTTATAACTCCCCCTCACTAAGTGCTAATAATAAAAAAATGTTGCACTAAATAGTACAACTTTTTAATCATTCCTAATTTTTAAATATTTGATGTTACAATATAGATTAAAACAATAATTTATAATAAAGTTAATTTTAACATAACTATATATAACGATATCTTTAAAAACAAACTTATTATATTACTAATAAAAGATTAAGACAACACCACACAGTAGGCAAAATAAAAAATATTGTATAATAAAACTATGAATAAGCAAATGACACTATCGTATTTCTATCATGAATTAGCACAGACGAAAACAAGTAAAAAATCCTTTTTAAAACAGATGAAACAATACTACCATTGAACAAGTGGATAGGGATCATCAAGCCATACTATTATAAAGGAGATCGAGGCAACAAGCCTTACGACATTGAACTGATACTTCGTATTTACATCTTGCAAAACCTTTGTAGTTTGTTCGACATGATGATGACAGATGGGATTTACAGTCGAGCTTTTTTGGAATTCTGCGAAGCAGACTCATTAAACCAGGTTACGGATGGAGACACTATAGGAATATTTCGCAACATACTATTGAAAAACGGCATAAAAAACTGTTTTTACAGGTAGTCAAAATAATGCTTCAAAAAGACTTAATTCTGAAGAGAAGCACAATTGTAGATTCAACGGTTATAAAGCGCATGTCGGTGTTGATAGCAAAACGGAATTAGTGCATACGGTAAAAGTAACATCAGCGAATGTGCACGACGTAATAGTCATGTGCCCGATTTATTGACGGGTGATGAAACTTTTGTATACGAAGATAGCGACTGTGTTGAAGGAGATAAGCGAGGAAATGCGGTTGTAAAAAATAAGTGTGGGAAGAAAATTCAATATAAAATAAACAAACGGCCATCACAAATGAGGAAACTATCAAAAGATGAGCAATATCGGGCGAAAAAAATAGAACACCAAAAATCATCAATACGAGCAAAGGTAGAGCACGTATTCGGGGTAGTCAAAAAACTTTTCAAACATCCAAAAACACGATACCAAAAGAATGAAAAACAGACACAAAAAATGGATATGATTTTTGCGTTGGCAAACCTTTATTTAGCTGACAAAAAAACTAAGTTGGCTTAATTAAATTTGCCATTATGACATAATTACAGCGAAACATCAATGGAAAACCTGGCGTTTTTTCTTTTTCACTATTTTAGCAGCCGTTTTTGGCTACTGTGAGATATTGCCTTAAATATACATAATATTCATTCCATTTGCTTACTTGGGCGCAAACCTTTTCATAATTGCAAAAGCAACGCGTATTCCATCAACAGCAGCGCTCATAATCCCTCCAGCATAACCCGCTCCTTCACCACAAGGATATATACCACAACAGGACGTAAAATTTTCATCACGCACTATTCTTACCGGCGAACTTGTTCTTGTCTCAGGAGCCGTTATTATAGAATCAGGTGATGCAAAACCAGGCAATTTCTTGTCAAAAGCTCTTAATCCAATTTTTAACATGTCATTAACATATGATGGGAAAAGCTGACTTATATCTGCAGGTGTAGTGCCACATGCATATGTTTGTTTAACCCGACCTTCTTTATAAGTCGATCCATTTAAATATGAATCTACAATTGCTATGGGAGCGAAGTAACAACTACCAGCTAATTTAAACGCACATCTTTCTATTTCACGTTGAAAATTAACACCATCTAAAGGTTTGTTTCCAAAGTCTTTTGGTGACACGCCCACAACAACGGCAGAATTAGAATTCTTACCGTTGCGTGCATATTCGCTCATTCCATTTGTTACCACTCCAAAAGCTTCTGAAGAAGATGGCACAACTACTCCTCCGGGACACATGCAAAAAGTATAAACCCCTCTATCACCAGTTCTGTAGGAATATGTATATTCACCTTTTGGAAGCAACTTATGTCCGGCATATTTGCCATAAAGCGCTCTATCTATCTCCTCTTGCAAATGTTCTATTCTAAAGCCTATTGAAAAAGATTTTGAAACAAGTTCAATTCCATTTTCAAGCAACATGCTAAAAGTATCACGAGCACTGTGTCCAATTGCAAGAACCAAAGCGTTTGTCTTGAGCTCTTGATCGTTTGTTTTAATCGAACTAAGCCTACCAAGATTTAAATTTAAACTTTCTAGCTTTGTATCAAATCTAACTTCTGCACCCATTAATATGATCTCTTTGCGAATAGATTTTATTATGTTTCTAAGTAAATCTGTTCCTATATGAGGCTTAGACCGCATCGTTATGTCTTTTGGCGCTCCATGTTTTACAAACAAATCTAAAACCATGCTGCAAAACGGGTCATTAATCCTTGTTGTTAATTTACCATCAGAAAAAGTCCCGGCTCCACCCTCGCCAAATTGAACATTGGTTTGCTCATTTAATTTGCACTCACTCCAAAATTTTTCTACCTCTTGCACCCGTCTGTCAATATCAGATCCTCTTTCAATGACAATAGGTCTATATCCATATTTTGCAAGCATATATGCCGAAAATATTCCTGCAGGACCAAACCCTACTATTATCGGCCTTCCAACAAGTTTCTCATTGCCAAATTCTGGCTTGATAGTTTCTTTTGATTTTAAAACAACTCGCAAATTATTTTTTGCAACTAACTTTTCAAGCTTTTCGTCTTTTAACTCTATAAAAACCGTACAAGCAATTTTTATGTCGTTTTTCTTTCTCGCATCAATCGACTTTTTTATAACGCTTGCATTTTTTATATCATCGAATTTTATGGCAAGCATTTTAATGGCTTTGTTAATTGCTGCTTGATCATCTTTTCCCAAACCAATGTTTATTTGAGATACTAAAATTGGCATTATAATCTGTTACCTCTTGTGATTTTATAAACTAAATTTTCTTTGCAGTTACCGAACAACTATATTCTCCAATTCCCCATACACCATTTTTTGTTACAATACCAATCGCAACAGGAACAATTTGCTTGCCTTCTTTAATTCCAACATTTGTCAAATCCGCTGTAGCTGTAATATCTGCCTCGCTAATGCTGTCTATCATATTTGAAAGTCCAACAATCCGAACATTTTTTATAGCAGTAGTATCAATATTAACATTATAATCTTCGGGAACATTGCTTAGTTGTATTTGTTTAACTGTAAATGATCTATCACTCCACTGGCTGCTATCAAAAGATACAACCGCTGTTGTCACCTGATCTACATTTTTATAACCTGAAGCAAGTGCTATTTGAAATGTAAAATTCGTTCCAATGTCAAGCTCTCTCATATCAATATATCCAAGGTTAATTTCATTTAAATTTTTTATGTTTTCGGACTGTCCCGCCACATTTATACCACCCGGCGAAATCACGCTATTTAACAATTTAGTGTCAAGACTTGCAGGAGCATTTTTATACATAAACGTAAGCGGAACATATTTTTCTTCATAAACCGGTATCGTTATCTTAAAACTTATATCAGAATTATATTTAAATAAAGATGAACTCATATCTGTTCCGTCATTAGATATAAACTTTAAAGCAGCGTCATAGGTTCTTGATGCATTAAGAGTGCCAATAGCATCTGTTATAAGCTTTATAGACTCTAAACTGTCTATGCTCTGTTTTGGTCCACTAACAACCAAACGTTCCGGTTGACAAACTATTGTATCGCTTACATAACCTGACTCAATTTTGATATTTGGTGCTTCTGCCGTTAATGTAATCGTCTTGTTAGATGTGACATCAAATGTAAACAATGATGACAAAGGTGTAATTTCGCCTAATGAAACATCATTTTGAGATTGCTTTAAATTGGCAACTAACGCTATATCATAAGTACCTGAATCTGTTACATTTATAAGCGAAACAGGCGTTACTGTTATGTCATTTTTTGTTATCATTCCTATTTTATAGCGAGGTCCCTTAACGTTTACACTCACAACCTCAGGCTCAATTTTTGCTATGTCAAGGCCCAACTGCTCTGCCTGTGTATTTGACACATCTATTGATATGGGAATATTGCTGATTGTAATAGTGCTATAAGTATCGTTAACCATTACTGTAACAAACCAAGCAACAACAGCAATCAAAACAGATATGCAAACTGTAAACCTATTGCTTGAAAAAAATCCGCCTAAAATATCTTTTTTCATTTCTTTTTCGCCTTCCCAAATATTGACTTGCTGCTTTCATTAGGATGCTTTGGAATCAATCCATCCTGTAAATATGAAATCATCCCAGTGCGATTTAGATGTCTTTTAAGCTTACCATCATTAGCAATGGAAATTGACCCAGTTTCTTCAGAAACAACCAAAACCAGCGCATCTGAATTCTCACTCATTCCAATGGCTGCTCTGTGCCTCGAACCAAGACTCCTTGAAATATATTCTTCTTTTGAAGGCTTCGGCAAAAAGCAGGAAGCTGCAATAATTTTTCCGTCTCTAACTATAACTGCTCCATCATGCAGTGGTGAGTTTTTAAAGAATAGATTTCCTATTAACTCTTCACTAATATCAGCATTTAAATTTACTCCGGTTTCAATAACATCTCCCAGTTTCGTTTTTCTTTCAAATACAATAAGTGCTCCCGTTCTGGTTCTGGATAAATCTTCACAAGCATTGGCTACTTTATATATAGCTCTTTCAATTTTTTCTTCATTTTCATCAATATTATTAATTAAAAGATATTTAAAGCGCGTACCCATTTTAGTCCTTCCAACCCTCTCTAGTATACGCCTAAGCTCCGGCTGAAATAGAACAATGCCTGCAAGCGGTCCCCAAAAAAATACATTTGATGTAATTGAGCCTACAGTTTTTAAATTCAGTATTTTTGCAATAAGCGCAAAAGCAAACAAAAACAACAAACCTTTTACTAGATGAGCAGCTTGCGTTTCACGTACAATTTGAATCATTTTGTATACTATGTATGATATGATTAATATGTCTATCAAGTCAGTAATTCTAAAGGATAAAATTACCCCCAACAACATATTCCAAAAACTAACAAATTTATCCATATATCAAAAATTTTCCTCTAAAGTAAATTATAATCTATTAACAATTTATATAATTTATTTTAACATATACACCAAAGATTGCAATACATATATCTCATTAAGTGCACTCAAATGTTTAGAATTTTTTATGGAAGCAAAATATAAAAATACCAAACAAGAAAGATAAGATTATAAAACTAATATGTATTCAACATATGATAATATCAATCTGTCACACAGTAGATATTTCAAAACTTTTAATTTTAAATTTTCAATGTTTTATAGGTTTAACAATTTAAACTCCAACATAGATAATAAAAGATAAAACTTTCTAAAGTATGCGTCACTCATTAAAAGCTTTATTTATAGCGTCTTTAATATCGTTAACCGGTATAAGTTTAACATCATTTAGAATATAATTTATGCTGTTTATGCAGCTTTTTGGCAAAATAACCTTGTTAAAACCGAGCTTATTTGCTTCTAAAATCGTTTTATTTGCGCCCATAATAGATCTTATTTCACCTGCAAGCCCAACTTCTCCAATTGCAATTAGGCCATCATCTAAAGGTTTATCTCTTAAGCTCGACACCAAAGACAAGCATATTGCAAGATCAACACCAGGTTCATCTAACTTTATGCCACCAATCACATTTATATAGCAGTCAAGCGCTCCAAACAAATATCCGGCTCTTTTTTCAAGTACTGCAATCATCAAAGACATTCTATTATAATCAAAACCTTTGCACATGCGCCTTGGCATTCCAAAACCTGACTTTGTTACAAGCGATTGCACCTCAGCAAGAATTGGTCTTGTACCCTCAATTACCGAACAAACACAACTGCCCGAAACTCCTTTTGGCCTTTCACTTAGGAGCATAGCGGATGGATTATCCACAGGTTTTAAACCCTCTTTTAGCATCTCAAAAACCGCTATTTCATTGGTAGATCCAAAACGATTTTTAACTACTCTTAATATCCTAAAAGAAAAGTTCGTCTCTCCTTCAAAATAAAGAACGACATCAACGATATGCTCGAGTATTTTTGGCCCTGCTATGTTTCCGTCTTTATTTACATGTCCAACTATGATAATTGATATATCTTTCTCTTTTGCAATTTTTTGCAATATATATGTACATTCTCTAACTTGCATAACACTGCCGGATGCAGAGGAAATTTCCGATAGATTCATAGTCTGAATGGAATCTATCATCACAATGTCCGGCTTAGTAGTTAATATTGTGTTTGTAACAGTGCCTATATCTGCTTCGGAAAGTATATAGAGCGCTTCATCTTTCACATTCAAGCGATCGGCACGAAGTTTTAGTTGTTTTGCACTTTCCTCGCCTGAAACATATAATATTTTGTTGTTTTTTGATATGCTGCTGCAAATTTGAAGCAACAAAGTGGATTTTCCTATGCCGGGATCACCACCCAAAAGCGACAATGAACCCTTAACAATTCCACCACCAAACAATTGATCGAGGCTATTGATTCCCGTTTTATACCTCAATTCATCATCAACATCAATATCTCTAAGCTGTTTTGGTTCTATATAACTGTCTAACTTTGGTGTGAAACTTATGCCTTTTAAATTAGGCTCAACCACCTCTTCTTCAAAGGTATTCCATCCACCGCAATTTGGACAACAGCCTGTCCACTTAGGTGAATTATACCCACACTCTTTGCATACAAAATTTTTTTTATTTTTAGCCATAAATTTACCTTTCAAAATCTTAAAAACAATTTTAATTTTTGTCAATAAACACTATTACAAAAAATGCCAAATATAAAAATAAAGGTCATATTTTTATAATCAAACCACTTTAATCAGCAGAAAAATTTTTTGGACTTTAAATGGAATATCTGTTTATTTGCTTAAAAAAGAAAATATATAGATTAAATCAACTTGAATATTTCTTTATTTTATTATACCTTAAATGTTGATTTTAGGCACTTTTTATTTTGTATATATTAGCTGTTGTAAAAATTTAATATGCCATTATAAATAGCAAACGCCATTTTCTTTTGATAGTCCTCATCAACTAACAAAGAGGCTTCTTTTTTGTTTGAAATAAACCCACATTCGCAAAGAACAGCGGGTGTTTTTGCGTTATTTATAAGATAGATGCTTTTAGTAACGGGTTTTATGTTTCTTTTATTTTCAGGTTGTAACATATTAACTATTGAACATTGTAAACTTTCGGCCAAAGACTTGCTGTAAGTATTTTTATTGCCATAAAACACTTGAGCCCCGAAATATTTTGAATCATGAAATTTATTTTGATGTATCGAAACAACAATGGCATTTTCATTTTTATTTGCCATCTTTAATCTATTCATTATATCTGAACGCTTTTTACTTCTTAAACTGTTTAATCCTTCATCATATATTGATATATCTTCGGTTCTTGTCATAATAGTATCGAATCCGGATATAGTTAGTAAATCATTTAAAATTAATGATATTTTAAGGTTTATGTCCTTTTCAAGCACATCGCCCACAACAGCACCACTATCTTCTCCGCCGTGCCCTGCATCTATCACAACTTGACGAATAGGAGTTGTCTTTACAAAAACGGGCGTATATTTACCATAACAAAATATATAAAAAATAGAAAAAATCATTCCAACTATAATCAAACCAATGGTAAAGATTAATAATAATCTATCTATCTTCAAGATGCCACCACCTTAAATTTAAAGGTTAATTAAATAAATTAATTTAGCATCCTTGGTTTTATACACTAAACTCTTTTATATATAAAAATCTATTCATGGTACATCCTTTTTATTCGATGACCATAAATAAATATAATCAATTTAAACGATATCATATCCACGTGTAATCAAACAAATGTCATAAAGCCCTTGAAGTGATAATTTTTTATCTACAACATCTATTGATTTTGTATGTTTTGCAATCAATGCAGACAAGCCACCAGTTGCAACTACATATGCACTTGTTCCAATTTCTTTTTTTAACTGCTCAATTGTGTAAGAAGTCGCACCAACAAATCCACAAACGGCACCTGCTTGCATGCTGGTAACAGTGTCTTTGCCTATTAAAGTTTTTGGACTTGATATTTCAACTCTTGGAAGTTTTGCGGCATACCTGGTTAAAGCTTCCATAGATATTTTTATTCCTGGAAAAATGCAACCTCCCTCATATGAACCGTCTTTAGACACAACATCAAAAGTGGTAGCCGTTCCAAAATCAACAACAATTAAAGGACATTTGTAAGCGTTATAAGCAGAAAAGGCATTAACCAAACGATCCATTCCAACTTCTTTTTTTATGCTGTAGTTATTTTTTATTGGTACTGCGCAATTTTCGCCGACAATCAGTGGTGTTTTTTTAATATATTTTTTCATGGCATTGTTGAAGGAAAACATCACTTGTGGAACAACAGATGCAATTATTACATCCTTTATACTATCGGTGCTTATTTTGTGAAATTCAAAAAATTGAAGCATCATAAGCCCAATTTCATCAGATGTAACATTTCTGTCAGTGACCAACCTGAAATTATAAGCCAGATTGCCGTTTGTAAATATTCCAAATTCCATATTTGTGTTACCTATATCAACAGCAAGGATCAATATTTTTCCCTCAATTCTCATAATAACTAATTTACATAAGCGGTGCAAAAGGTTTTAAAACAATTCCCAACATTTTTTGAATTAGTTTTCTATTGTCACAATCTTCAATTGTCATCTTTTGCGATCTTTCTATAATTCTCATAAAATCTTTATATATTTGCTCTAAAGAACTGGTTTTATACATCCAAACACTACATTCAAAATGCAAATACAAACTTCTAAAATCAAAATTTGCGGTACCAACTACACCAACGCAGTCGTCGGATATTATAACTTTTGAATGTATAAACCCCGGCGTAAACTCATATATTTTAACACCGGATTTTATCAAATCTTTATATGAGCTTCTTGTCATTGCATGCACATAAAATTTATCAGGGATATGAGGTGTAACAATTCTAACATCAACTCCACTTTCGGCTGCGAAAATAAGAGCTGTTGTAAGTTCGTAATCCATCACCAAATATGGCGTTTGTATATAAATATATCTGCTTGCAGCTGTTATGATTTTTAAATATATTGAATCATTTAAATGGTGTGATCTTATTGGGTTATCACCAAAAGGCATTACTAACCCGTCGCCGGTTACTTCATTATTTGGCATAAAAGCTTCATAGTCTATTTCTTCATTTGAAAGATATTGCCACATTCTTAAAAATAAAGCGGTAAAACTTGCTGTGGCTTTTCCATTTAGTCTTATTCCACAATCCTGCCAATATCCAAACCGCTCTTTTTCATTTATATATTCATCAGCTAAATTTATTCCGCCAGTATATGACACATTTCCATCAATAACTACTATTTTACGGTGGTCTCTATTGTTCATAAAAGCATCTAATCTGGGTCGCACAGGGTTGAATACCCTTGTTTTAATCCCGATTTGATTCATATATTCCGAATAATTATCTGGCATTGTCGTAATGGTACCAAAATCATCATAAATTAACCTTACATCTATACCTTGTTTAGCCTTTTGTGCGAGTATGCTGACTACCTCTCCCCACATTTTTCCAGGAGATATTATAAAAAATTCCATAAAAATGTTTTTCTTAGCTAATTTTAAATCTTCCAAAAGTCGTTTGAAATAAACTTCGCCTGACTTTAAAAATTCAGTTGATGTGCTATCATACACCGGATGCTTAGACACATCCCACATCCATTTAGCCATTTGAAAGCAAGCATGATTGCATTCAAGGCGATTCAATATATCATCATAATTTTTTAGAAATTCATTGCCGCCCATATCTACTGCATTAAATCGCTTTTTCATTTGCTTTGTGGTGTGATGTTTACCAAATATTATATATAATATGCCGCCTGCAAATGGTATTAAAATTACACAAGCTATCCAAGAAATTTTATATGCGGGGTTTCCGTTATCATTTACGACCAAAAGTATTATCGCAATACTAAATATATATAAAGCTACACCAAAAATAATCCAAAGGCTGCCAAGTAAGTACATCATAGAAATTAAAAAAGCTATTTCCAATAATAAAATAAATGCTGTTACAAAAAGCCTTTTAGTAACAATGTTCCAAACTTGTTTCATTGTTCCTCCCATAGCAAAAATAAGTACTTAATGAGTCTAAATAAAAAGTATACACACGCACGTATACACACATAATTTACATCATTATAACATACTTATCTTTTAGCCACAAGATTGCATTTTTCGTAAATGAGACGAACAAAACGGAAAATCTAAACAAAAATAAAAACATAGTAACGGCTTGTATATTTTCCATTCCTATTTAACATAAATTTAAAACATTTTTACTTATAGCTTTTAACAAGTTTATTAACTTTGATATTTTGGTTTTTATCTTTTTTGCCTATTAGTTGTTTTATCCAAAGTGTGATTGCATTTAAAACCGGTATTACTAGTGTAAATATAACAACAACAAAAGTTTGTTCTAATGTTAAGGGACAATTTCTAAGCAGTTTATTAATCGGATCTACCCAAACCGATATTATTGCAACTATCACTGACGTCAAAATTGCAAAAAGCATAACTTTGTTGTTAAAATAATTAATGTTAAATATCGATTTTGTCTCGCTTTTGCACTCAAAAACATGTATAAGCTGTGTGCTCACAAGCGTTAAAAAAGCAGCTGTTCTTGCAATATCAACAGATAATGTCATGCGAAATATTACTGTAAATACCGAAAGTGTTGTAAATCCTATAAGTATTCCCCTAATTATTATCGTAAACATAAGTCCGCCAGAAAAAATGCTGTCCTTAACATTTCTGGGCGGTTTTCTCATAGTCCCTTCTTCTGCAGGCTCCAGTCCAAGAGATACAGCAGGCAGACTATCGGTTACAAGATTTATCATAAGTATCTGCATCGGCAAAAGCGGTATTGGCATACCAATTAACATGCCCATAAACATTGTTACAACTTCACCTATATTGCAAGATATAAGATATCTTATAAATTTTCTTATGTTGCCATATATCACTCTGCCTTCTTCAACTGCTACAACAAGTGTTGCAAAATTATCATCAAGCAATATTACATCTGCAGCTTGCTTTGTAACATCACTACCACTCTCACCCATAGATACCCCTATGTCCGACTCCTTTATCGCCGGTGCATCGTTAACGCCATCACCTGTCATGGCAACAACATTGCCTTGATTTTTAAAGGCTTTTACAATTCTGAGTTTATGTCCGGGAGATACTCTTGCAAACACTGTGGTATTATTTATTATCTCATTTAGCTTAGCATCGCTCATGCTATCTAGTTCAGAACCATCAACACAACTGTCGCCATTTCTATAAATTCCTACCTGTTTTGCAATAGAAATTGCTGTGAATCTATGATCTCCAGTTATCATAACTGTTCTTATGCCAGCACATCTGCAGGTCATAACAGCAGATTTTGCCTCTTTTCTAGGCGGATCGTACATTGCACAAATCCCCAAAAAAATTAAGTTGCCATCACTTTTGTCAGCAGAAACTTCCTTATACGCAAATGCCAACACCCTCATCCCACTTTTTGCCAGTTCCTCATTTTTTCTATCAAATATATACTGCACATTTTTAAAGGATGTTATGTCATTGTCATCTTCACATAAACTGCATTTTTTTGCAATAACATCATAAGCGCCCTTAACAAACGCATATTTTTTTCCAACTTGATCCTTTGCAAAAACTGTCATACATTTGCTTGATGAATCAAAAGGTATCTCATCATACGAACTATATTTAGCCCTTAGGCTATCTTTTGTAACCTCACCTTTGGCAGCCGATATTAAAAGCGCTATCTCTGTAGGTTCACCTATCGCCCGCCGAACTTTTCTTTTTCTATCTTTTGTGCTTTGCTTTGAATTTAAGCTAATTTGCGCACTGTTACACATAACTGAAGTTTCAATCATCCTTTCAAGTGCAGGAAACCTCGAAACTTTAATTTTTTGGCCATCTAATACAATTCCGCCGGTGCAATTAAGCCCATCCCCTTCAACTTTAAAGTCGTGATAAGCCGTTACAAATCTCTTAACTGTCATCTTATTTTGAGTAAGTGTGCCCGTTTTATCAGTGCAAACCACATTAGCACACCCTAAAGTTTCTACGGCGTGAAGTTTTCTAACCAACGCTTTCCTTTTTACCATACGCTTTACTGCAAGCGCTAAAGCTATTGTAACAATTGCCGGCAACCCTTCAGGGATTGACGCAACAGCAAGAGATAGTCCCGTAATTACCATTTCAAGCAGATCTTCTCCTCTTAATATGCCAGTAATTATCACTATAACTGAAATTATAAAGCAACAAGTAACAATAAACTTGCCCATCTGGTCAAGCCGCTTTTGCAAAGGTGTTGTATTATCTTCTATATCATCTATCATGCCGGCGATTTTGCCCATTTGAGTATTCATTCCAGTTGCAACTATTCTGCCGCGTCCATGCCCTTTCACTACAGACGTACCCATATACATTATGTTGCTTTTATTAAGGTCGTTTTTATCATCAAGCAATGGATCGACATTTTTCGCAATTGAAACAGATTCTCCTGTCAGAATAGATTCATCAATCTCCATTTTTATAGACTCAATAACCACCGCATCGGCAGGTATTTTGTCTCCTGCTTCAACTATTATTTCATCACCGCAAACAATCAAATTTGCCGGTATCTTGCATATCTTTCCATCTCTTATGACTTTTGCGGTTTGCGATACCATATTATTGAGCGTTTCAAGTGTTTTTTCAGTGTGATACTCCTGAAAAAATCCCATTAACGCATTTAAAAGTACAATAAACGATATAGATATGGCTTCAACAATTTCTCCCATAAAAACAGATATTAAAGTTGAAACAAGCAATATTAAAACCAAAAAATCCTTAAATTGACCAGCAAAAATAGATATTGCGGAAACGGTTTTTGAACTAATCAGTTTGTTTTCGCCCTCTTTTTTTAGCAAAGCCTGCGCTTGCTCGGTCGTAAGCCCGCGGACATTTTTTGGTTTAGTTTTTATATTTTTTTTTGATTTATTACTTTGTTTTACCCTCTTAGTAGCTTTTTTATTTTCACTTTCTTTAATTTCATTGTTTGGCTCATCCATAAACAATTTCAGTATAGATGGAAATTTCACAGTGATTCCTCCATTTTTAGCTGCAAGTGATTATATTATATTTTTCATTAACAGTTGCACTTTCAATTTATATGAAGGTCTTTATTATGTTATGAAAAAACAAAAGCGACCATCTCACACAGCCGCTTTTTAAGTATTAATCTATATCTAAGCTTAGTTTAACAATTCACAGTTGACTATTTTCTTTTACTTACTCTTTACAAGCCTCTTCCAATTCAACCGACTCGCTTTTTTGCTGAATCTCTTCCTCATTAACTTCCGTTGATTCTTTTGATTCAGTTAGTTCAATTTCTTTATCAGCTTCACCTTGATAATTCACTTCACTTAATTCATTTACTTCGTTTATTTCACTATCACCTTTGTCTTCTTTATCAGCAGTTTGAATTTCTACTCCTTCAATATTTTCAACAGCCTTTGCATTTTCATCTTCTTCTTGTTTTTTGTCGTCTTCCAAAAGCGCTCTTATCGACAAACTTATGCGCTTATTATCATAGTCAATATCAATTATCTTAACCTTTACTGCTTGTCCAACCGACAAACTATCGGACACTTTACTAATTCGCTCATTTGAAATTTGTGAGATGTGAATCAAGCCATCAACACCCAAAATAATTTCAGCAAACGCACCAAATTGTGTCAAAGAGACAATTTTTACATCCATAACTTGTCCAACTGAATAATTTTCGGTAAATATGCGCCAAGGATCTTCTTCCGATTTGCGGTATGAAAGCGATATTCTGTGTTTCTCTTTGTCTAAATCTTTAACTTGAACTTCTACTTTATCGCCTACATTCACAACTTCAGACGGATGTTTTATTTTTGACCAAGAAAGTTCGGTAATATGAACCATACCATCTACACCGCCAAGGTCTACAAAAGCGCCATAGTCTGTCAAAGATTTAACAGTTCCACTGTAAACATCTCCGACCTTCAAATTCTCCCAAAACTTTTCAGTCTCTTGCTTTTTTAATTCATTTAACAAACGGCGCACCGATCCAACTGCTCTGCGTTTGCTTGGGTTAACTTCAATTATTTTAAAATCAACGTTTTTACCTATAAAATCATCAACATTTTCAACTCTTTTGTCTGAAAGCTGAGAAATAGGAATAAACACTTTAACGCTGTCAACCAAAGCCAAAACACCACCTCTGACTGAATCGGTGATTTTTCCGCTTAAAGTTTTGTCTTCTTCTTTGGCTTCAACTATAAATTCGTATCCTTTTTCAGCATCATAACGTTTTTTAGAAAGAGTGACTATTCCATCTTGATCGCTTATTTTAGTTACAATAAGATCAAGCTCATCACCTTTTCTTACAACGTCTTCAGGTTTCACAGACAAATCAGCCGAAAATTCAGAAGCCGGTATAAAACCTGACTGTTTTCCGCCAATATCAACCTGTATTTCACCCTTTGAAATAGCTGTTACCACACCTTTTATCTTCTTGCCAACTTTATAAACAGCCTGTTGCTCAGATTGTTCAAACAATTCTGCAAAGCTCATTTCTTCTGAATTATTATCTATAGCATTGTTCATTTTTTCGCTCATGATATCATGAACCTCCTTAATTATGTGAGCCGGGGTTGAAGCTCCAGCCGTTATGCCTATATTTAAAGGTATCGGTGAGAAAGAATAATTATATATTTCACTCGCACTCTCAATCAATATAGTCTTACAACGATTCTTGCACACATCAAACAATTTTCTTGTATTTGAGCTATGCCTTCCGCCGACTACGACTACCAAATCAGACTCATTTGAAAGCAATGCAGCCTCTTCTTGCCTGACACTTGTCGCATTACATATTGTATCAAATATTTTTACGTTTGTACATAGTTTTTTTACAATGTCGTAACATTTTTTCCATAATTGCAAATTAAATGTAGTTTGCGCGACTAATATTAGGCTATTTTCCACAAAATTTTTATGTTTTAAAAGCAAAAATTCTAAATCTTTTACACTAGAAAAAATATAAGCTTTGCCATTGCAATAACCCTTTATACCCTCCACCTCAGGATGTTTGGAATCGCCAGCTATTAAAACAATACTGCCGTTTTTAGACTCCTTATAAACAATATCATGTATTTTTTTCACAAACGGGCATGTGGCATCCGCCATATCAATGTTCATATTTGATATTTCTTCATATACACAAGGAACCACCCCATGTGATCTTATAACCAAAGTCTCACCCTTTTGAACATCCTTTGGCGAATCAACTATCCTTACGCCTTTTGAACTAAGATCGTCCACAACCCAATTATTATGAATTATCGGGCCAAGGGTGCAAACTTTTTTACCTTTATCTATTAAATCGTAAACTATTTTGACACCTCTGTCTACACCAAAACAAAACCCGGCTGTTTTTGCAATTTTTATCTTCATCATGACAACTCTCCCTGCTGCTTTTTATAAATTTCCGATACCATATCCCAACATTTTTCAGATAAAGCCTTGATATCATTTGAAGTCAATTTACCTTTAACAATTTCGTTTAAATCAATGGGTTTTCCATATTCAACAAATACTTTGCTTCTTGGATGTTTGCCTTTATAACAAATTGCACAAGGCAAAATGCGCGCACCCGACTCAATTGCTATTTGTACAGCTCCTGTTTTAGGGCGCATCAACTTTCCGTTTTTTGAGCGCCTGCCTTCAGGAAACATAGCCATAATTTCCCCGCTTTTGACTATATTTACTGCTTTTTCTATGACTTTTGGATCGCGTTTTCCTCTTTGAACAGGAAAAGCTCCTAATTTTTTTATTATCGGCGACAATATAGGAACTTTAAACAACTCTTCTTTGGCCATAAAATAAAGCTTTCTTCCCTTTACATTTAGACCCATCATTACCGGATCAAGATATGACTGATGGTTTGAAATTAAAACAATTCCCTCACCCGCTTTGGGTATATTCTCAATTCCTTTAAAATCAAGCTTAAAATATGCATAAAAGAAAAGCCTGCAAACATAAAATGAAAAAAGATAAAAACTCACTATAATCCTCCATAAATTCCTTTTTTTACCAAATCAACAACTCTTTTTACCGATTCATCTATCGATAAATTTGATGTATCAATCACAATAGCATCTTCTGCTGCCAAAAGCGGTGCCGTCTTCCTTGTGCTATCCCAAAAATCACGCTTTTCTATGTCCTTTAAAACATCATCAAGTATAACCTTCTCGCCTTTTTTTAAAAGCTCATCATACCGGCGTTTTGCTCTTATATCAACTGACGCCTCAAGAAATATTTTAAAATCTGCATCTTTTAAAACTACCGTTCCTATATCTCTTCCGTCCATAACAACACTTTCTTTTTTAGCAATATTCCTTTGAAAATCAAGCAAATAGTCTCTAACTTCGCCTATTGCCGAAACAATCGACGCAGCCTTTGAAACTTCCAAAGTGCGAATCAAATCACTTACATCTTCATCAAAAATAAATACCCTTTGCTCTTTATCGATATATTTTATAGATAGTTTGCAGTTTTTAATTTCCTTTTGTATACTCTCAACATCATCAAATGATATCTTGCACCTAATTATGTAAAGTCCTATTGCTCTGTATAACGCGCCCGTATCAACATGCAAAATATTCAATTGTTTGGCTACTAGCCTTGAAATAGTGCTTTTTCCGGCACCTGCAGGTCCGTCTATCGCTATGTTTATCATTATTATCCTCCTATATTAATTTTTGCTTAAATCACAATCTATGCAAAATATCATCGGCAGCGGTTGCGGCTGTTGACCAAGCTATCTGCAAATTAAACCCGCCTGTATATCCATCAAGGTCGAGTATTTCTCCAATAAAATATAGGCCTTCTTGCAACCTGCTTTGCATCGTTTTTGGATTAATTTCACTAACGTCCACCCCGCCTGAAGTTATTATTGCATCTTTAATTGGCCTAAACGCTTTAACTGTCATAGGCAAACATTTTAGTAAATCTACAAGTTTGAGTCTTTGCTCTTTTGTAAACTGGTTTGCTTTTAAATTATAATTTAAATTTAATAATGTGCAACAAGGCATTATTAATTTTTGAGGAAGAAGCTTTCTCAAAACGCTTTTTATAGATTTATTTTTAGCGGAAGAAATTTCTCTTAAAATCCTATTTTCAAGCTTAGTTTTGTCAAGTGCTGGCTTTAAATCAATGAACATTTTATATCTGCCGCTTTTAATAGGTCTCATATGAGCTGATGCACTAAGAACCAAAGGTCCTGAAACACCAAAGTGTGTAAACAACATCTCGCCTTGAGATGAAAATATACACTTTTTGCCGTCAAATACGCTCAATTTAACATTTTTAAGTGGTATGCCTTGTGCCATAGTTGGCCAACTTTCTGCCGTTACTATAGGCACAAGTGATGGAAAAAGAGGTGTTATTTTATGCCCTGCTTTTTTTGCCCACAAATATCCGTCTCCGGTCGATCCTGTTTGTGGATATGATAAGCCTCCTGTCGCAACTATCACATATTTACACTCAATAATTTGATTGTTTGTTTTAACAGATTTAACTCGTCCGTTGTTGTAAACTATATCAACTGCAGTTTGGTTAAGAATGAAAACACCGCTATCTTTACAAAATTTAACAAGCGCAGATATTACATCATAAGCTTTGTCTGAAACAGGAAATACTCTGTTACCTCTTTCAACTTTTAGCTTGACCCCCAAACGTTCAAAAAATTCCATAACATCAAAAGGAGAAAATTTTGAGAGAGCACTATACAAAAAATTCCCATTTGTCGGCACATTTTTAATAACATCACAGACATCACAATTATTGGTTATATTGCATCTGCCCTTGCCGGTTATAGCAAGCTTTTTCCCGGGAGTCTTGTTCTTTTCCAAAAGCACAACACGTGTTCCAAAAGAAGCTAATTTTCCGGCAGCGAGCAAACCGGAAGCACCCGCACCAATTACAACAACATCAGTCATTGCGTTCTCTTTTAGTTTTAAAATTTTCATATATTCGATATTCTTTCCATATATATTCCAACTTTTGAAAAATCGCAGAAATTTTGGCCTTTTTTCTAAGTCCTACCGCAATTATCAATGAATTTCCCAAAGAGAGCGGCGTAACCAATCCATCTATAAAAGATATCATATCGCTTTGAGCCAACAGCACCGAATCGGCATACTTTATTAAAGGCAAACTAAAGCTATCAGTTATTGCAATGGTTTTTGCGTTGTTGCTATGGGCATATTGAAAAGCCTGTAAAGTATTGCTTGAATATCTGGGAAAGCTTATTCCTATTAAAACATCTCCGTCTTGTATATTGAATATCTTCTCAAACATCTCACTTTTGCTAATTGTTATATAACTTGTACATTTTGAAATATTAATGTAAAATAAAAGCTCATAAAATTAGCAATCGAAGCAGCGCTTCTTGTTCCAATTATATAAATTTTTCTGGATTTCACTATAAGATCAACAGCATATTTAAAATCATTGCATGATATTTTATCAAGCGTCTTTCTAATTTTATCAATATCCAAATTCAGCACTCTCTCAAGCAGATCATCCTCACTGCCTATTTGGTGGTTGGTGACCTCAATTCTTTGCACTGTTGTAAGTTTGTTTTGAATAACTTCTCTTAATGCATGCTGAAGTTCGGGGTAGCCATTAAAGCCTATATTAGTTGCAAACCTAACAACAGTCGATTCGCTTTCTCCAAGTTTAGAATCAGTCATAAAAGCAACTTTATCATAATTATTTATTATAAAATTAGCAATTTTTTGTTGGCATTTAGAAAACTTTGATATTTTTGCATCCAAATTTTCTAAAAAACCAATATCAACTGCTTTTTTATCAAGGAATTTACTTTTCAAGCTCAAACCACCGCCAAATGCAACTATTCTTTATATTTTGAATTAAAAATGTTGTTAATAGCACGCTTATATTTATTTATAGAATTCATTGATGATTTGCCTTGAACTGTTCTCTCAGGGACTTTTATCTTTTCTATCTTATCTTTAAATGTTTTAACCGAAAGTTCTGCGCTGTCTAAATGTTTAAGTGCAACTTCAACTTCCCTTTCAATTTCATTTTGCAAAAGATCCAAATCGAACTTGATATTTGAATCCATTTCTTTCTCATTATAATTCAAATTTGCATAATTAATTATGCTTTCAGCTTTAGCCTTAGCAGAATCTATTATTCTTTCACTTTCTTCTTTAAATTGAGTTGTCACTTGATTAGCTCTTTTTGCGGCATTGCGCAAAATCTGAGAGGCTTCCTCACGAGCTTTTTTGTGCAGCGCTTTAATTTCTTGATCTGCTTGATCCATCTTTGTTTTATATTCTTGTTCAACTTGAAATTTGGCTTGTTTGATAAGTTGATTTGTGCGTTCTTTTGCGATTTGTTCAGATTTTTCAACTCGTTTTGTTTGAATATTTTCCATTTGCTCATATTGCATAATTTTAGCATTTAGTTTATTAATCTTATCATTGAGCTCACGCATGGTTTGTTCTTTAGAATCAAGGTGTTGATTTTTTTTTTCGATAATTTTTTGATAGTTATTATCATTAACACGTATCTTATTTTTCAGTCTTTGTATTTCAACAACCAAACATTTATACTGTGATTTTTGCTTTGAAAGCTCTTCTAGTTGAGAACTGTGTTGTTGTTCTAAACTTTTTATCTCATCTTTAAATTTGGTCATTAAGCTGTCTATATAATCCACCACGCATTTTTTTTCAAACCCGCCAAATATTTTTGTTTTAAACTTTTGCTCTTCAACCATATTAACATCCTACTTTCAAGTTAAATCATATTTTGATTTATATTAACATTATATAAAACTAAAATATATTTTGCAAGATATCCCAAAACTTCCTTAATTTTTATTGTAACTTCAAATTGATCTGTTAAATTAAAATATGATTAATTTTTGGTAAGATACGAAACATTCATAGGTTTTTGAGCGTTTTTGCTTTAGCACTTAAAGTTTAATCTTAAAAAAGTTATAAAAAAATCACTACACAGATTTACCAAATTACCAAACACTTATAATCCACAATCTTTATGATCAATATGTATTCAAACGAATATTTCACATGGCTTTTGTCAAATTTTATTTATCTTTAATTGCTAACTTATCTCAAAGTTACTTGATTTTATTCATAATATAAATATAATAAAATTATAATATTTATTTGAAAAATTAAAAGAAGACTGCGTTTGACAAATTACAAAGAATATGCTATCGTAGAGAGATAAAATGCGGTTTATATTAAGCTAATTTATTAATAATTAATTAAATTCTAAATTAATAAAATAAAGGAGAGCATAAAATGAATGTTGTAGATAAAATATTTGGATCTTACAGCAAAAAGGAGCTTAAAAGAATTAAACCTATTGCTGACAAAGTTATTGCTCTTGAAGACAAATATAAAAAAATGTCCGAGAGTGAACTAAAAGATCAAACAAGAATACTCAAAGAAAGACTTGCAGCAGGTGAAACTACTGATGATATTTTAACCGACGCTTTTGCGGTTTGCCGTGAAGCAGCCAATCGAGTGCTCAACATGCGTCATTTTAGAGTTCAGATAATAGGTGGTATTGTTCTTCACCAAGGTCGTATTGCTGAAATGAAAACAGGTGAAGGTAAAACATTGGTTGCAACACTTCCTGCTTACTTGAATGGACTTACAGGCAAAGGCGTTCACATTGTAACTGTAAATGACTACCTTGCAAAACGTGACTCTGAGTGGATGGGCAAAGTTTATAGATATTTGGGCCTGAGCGTTGGCGTTATTGTTAACGGCTTGGATAATGATTCAAGAAGAAATGCATATGCATGTGACATAACCTACGGTACAAACAACGAAATAGGATTCGATTATCTTCGTGATAATATGTGTATTTATAAAGAACAACAAGTTCAAAGACCATTCCATTTTGGTATTGTCGATGAGGTCGACTCAATACTCATAGATGAAGCAAGAACTCCGCTTATAATTTCAGGACCCGGTGACAAATCAACAGATCTTTATATTTTTGCAAACAATTTCGCAAAAACTCTTAAAATGTACAAGGTTACTGAACTTGATGACAAAGAAGAACATGACGACGTTGATGGAGATTATATTGTTGACGAAAAAGCAAAAACAGCAACTCTTACTCCAAAAGGTGTAAAGAAAGCTGAAGCTTATTTTAATGTTGAGAACTTAATGAGTGGTGACAACATCACTTTGCTTCACCATATCAATCAAGCTATTAAAGCTTATGGCGTAATGCATCGCGATACCGATTATGTAGTCAAAGACGGCGAGGTTTTAATAGTTGACGAGTTTACCGGAAGACTTATGTTCGGGCGTAGATATAATGAAGGTTTACACCAAGCTATTGAAGCAAAAGAAAATGTTAAAGTAGCAAATGAATCAAAAACTCTTGCAACTATAACTTTTCAAAATTTATTTAGAATATATCCTAAACTTTCCGGTATGACCGGAACTGCCATGACCGAAGAGGGAGAGTTCCGCGAAATATATAAATTGGATGTTGTTGAAATACCAACAAATAATCCAGTTATACGTAAAGATCATCACGACGTTGTTTATAAAACAGAACGCGGTAAATTTCGTGCTGTAATTGATCAAATTGTGCAGTCCCATGAAAAAGGCCAACCGGTGCTTGTAGGTACAATTTCAATTGAAAAATCTGAATTGATAAGTAAAATGCTAACGGAAAAAGGCATTGAACATGCGGTGCTAAACGCTAAGCATCATGACAAAGAGGCTAGGATAATTGCTCAGGCAGGAAAAAAAGGCGCTGTTACTATAGCTACAAATATGGCTGGACGTGGTACTGACATTGTTCTCGGTGGTAACGCTGAATATATGGCTAAAGAAGAGATGCGCAAAAATGGAATTCATGAAGAACTTATAGACAAGGCAACTGCTTATGGAGACACAGATGACAAAGAAATTATAGATGCAAGAAAAATGTTTGCTGAACTAAATGACAAATACAAAAAGATTATAGCTGACGAAGCAAAAGAAGTTAAAGAAGCAGGTGGGTTGTTTATAATTGGTACAGAACGCCATGAGTCTCGCCGTATAGACAATCAGTTAAGAGGACGTTCTGGTAGACAAGGTGACCCAGGAGAAAGCCGTTTTTATCTATCGCTTGAAGACGATCTTATGAGGTTGTTTGGCGGAGATAGAATAAATAACTTAATGACTGCCTTAAAAGTTGACGAAAATACTCCTATTCAAAACAGAATGCTTACCAAGGCAATTGAAAATGCACAAGCTAAAGTTGAGGGTAGAAACTTTGGCATTCGTAAAAATGTTCTTAAATTTGACGACGTAATGAACTCTCAACGTGAAATTATATATAAACAGCGCGGTCAGGTGCTAAATGGTGAAAACATGCGTCATTATGTAGTGCAAATGATAGAAGATTGCATTGAAGAAATCGTTGATATGTACATTGCAAACACTGATGTTCACGATGACTGGAACATAATAGGTCTTAAGGACTATTTTGTTAATTATGTTATTAGTGAAGATGATTTAGTATACACTACCAATGAACTTTCTGAAATTCAAAAAGATGATATTAAAGACTTTATTCTCAGTAAAGCAATGAATATATATGAAGAAAAAGAAAAAATGGTTGGCGAAGAACGCATGCGCGAACTTGAAAGGGTGGTTATACTAAGAACTGTTGATACTAAATGGACAGCTCACATAGACGATATGGAAGAGCTTAAAAAGGGTATATATCTTCGTGCATATGCGCAAAAAGACCCCGTCATTGAATATCGTATTGAAGGTTTTGATATGTTCGATGCTATGGTTTCAAGCATAAAAGAAGATGTTATGCGTTTGATGCTTACAGTAAGAATTAGAACTGAAGAAGAAATCAAGCGTGAAGAAGTCAACAAAATACCAGTTCCCATTAAACACAAAGAGGACAAAACAAAAACTCCTAACAAAACTATTAGACACACCAATAAGGTCGGCAGAAATGATCCATGTCCATGTGGCAGTGGGAAAAAATATAAAAAATGTTGTGGCCTTAAAGAAAATGAAAATGAAAACGAATAATTAAAATTTTTATGCAAATTGAATGGGAAGCTGATGTTTTCCATTCAATTTGTTTTTTATAACAATAAATTTTATTAAAGGAAAAGCAAAACAAATTGCTTATTTTTAAAAAATCTTCTTAAAATAATGCCTAATTTATTTGGTAAGTCACAATTTCATTACATATTTCTTTATCTATTTGATATAACTTCTTCTTGATTTTAGTGATATTTTTTCACAGTGTCTACATTTATAATTTTATGAAGAATGGAAGAAAACAGTAGAATAACAGTATAGTGGATATTTGGAATAAATAAAAATATGTGTTTACGTTGGGTAAAATATACAGCAAGAACAAAATAAAATTCACCTAAAACACCTGTGGATAGTAATAAATGACAGACATTGGAATATAATGTAATTTTTAATAAAACCTGTGAAAGAATGTAAAGACTTATATACAATTCAAAAGAAGCATAGCATTACTATTCTGGTGCTTATTTTGTTTGTTCCAAATATATATTGTGAAACTTAAAAGTCATTAAAAAATAAAAGTTATGACCTGCGCTGTAGAAGGAGTAAATTCAAACTTAAAGAACTATATGTCAAATTTGCATAGAAAATCAAAATGTTTCTTTTATTCTAAAAATGCTGAGGTGAATTTAAAATTTTTGTTAATATTTTTAATAAATTTGTTTTAGATAAGTTTTTGAGTTTTTATTCAAATCTGTCATTTTTTATTTTTTTTGTTTAAACCTCTCTATGAAACAATCCATCTTTAATTTATTATTTTAATTTTAATTTGAAAATCCAAAAAATTAAAAAAAGAATTTGTCTAATTAAATATAAAATAATGGATATAATAAAAACGCGAAGATTATTTTTTCGTGTTTTTTAATTTAGCATTATGTAATAAGTAAAATCTTTGATGATTGAGCTTATTATTAAATACTAATTGCGTCGGTGTTAAAGTATGGAATTAATTTTATATGGCAATATTAAAGATAAATATTTGACAAAAGAGATACTTGATCCCATATCAAAGTGTTATAGAACATTTTATTATGGGGATGGTATTTTACATGGTGCAAGGCGACCACAAATAAGCATTATAGAAACAAATGTTATTAAAAAAATCAAATCAAAAAACAGTTTGATCATCCTTAAAAAGCGTGCGAGAATGGATGGGTTAAAAAATATATCCAACAATATACCGATACTTGCAAGTTCTGAAAATCATAAACAGCTTGAAAAAATTTCAAAACTAGGATTGTGTGTAATAACATGTGGTTTGAGCGAAAAAGATACACTTACATTTTCAAGCGTTGGAAAGGAAAGCTCGGTTGTTTCATTGCAAAGAAGCTTTTTTGGCCATGCTCCAATGGAGATACCAATATTGCACTCTAAAACAAATACACTCTTTGCAATGCAATGTATCGCAGCAATAACTATAATTTTAGAAAAAAAAGATGAAATAAAATTAGATTTAACATCTACTAAATATTTCCATTAATAGTTATTATTTATAGGGTAAGAATATAACTACAAACGCAATTTAATTTATAACACAGAAAGGAAGTGTTTTAAGTGAGCAACAATAATAATAGTAGTAATAATTTAGTTGTGCCTGAAGCTCGTGCAGCTATGGAAAAATTTAAAATGGAAGCTGCTAATGAAGTTGGAGTTAACCTCAAAAAAGGTTACAATGGTGACTTAACTTCTCGTGAAGCCGGATCAGTTGGCGGACAGATGGTTAAGAAGATGATTGAATCTTATGAAAACTCTTTAAAAAATTAAATTATAAGGGCAAATTCAATATTTTATATAAAAAAATCCGGTGGCTTAAACAGTCATTGGATTTTTCAAATTTTATCTTACACTAAGTTTAAGATTTAAAACATCGTCTTTATATAATAAATTAACAACATAACTGTTTGATGATGAATTAAATTCAATATTTTGCGGGGGATTGAAGTTAAGGTTTAAAAAGTTTAGTTCATTAAATGCAAATTGTGATAATATTTTTAATATGCCTATTTCCGAAGCAAGTATATCAGATTTATTAAATATTGGTTGAAGAACTTTATCAATTACCTTATACTTTTCTATTAACGAAAGAGATAAAAAATTCTTTACATCAACATTTGCATCAATAAAGAAAATTTTATTATTTAAGCTTTTAATAGTGAAATAATATATGTTATCTATTGTTTCATAAGAGATAGAGCTGAATTCTTCATTTTCTGTCGATAAAACATTTGTAAAATTAGAAGGATTTTTATATATATAAGAAGCGGTTGTTTTATAATCGTTTAAATCTACTCTAGTTTTTCCAAACATCATCATAAAAGCACTTTTGTTATAGACACAAAAAATTGCTATTGTGATGGTAAACAATATAATCAAAATCCAACCTATTACATAACGAGGTTTCTCGTCTTGAAATACAACAGCCTTTTTATTCATTATTATCCTCTTTATAACAACCTAAAAATTTAAGATTTTCAGCCTCAAAAGAAATAGAATTTATAAGATTAATTGAAGATTTGTCATTAATATTTCCATAAAAGTCAAGATAAAAAATTACATTAAAATCTCTGTCACCAATTGGTTGAGATTCTATTTTTATTATATTAACATTTCTCACGCTAAAATTAGTAAGTAATTTATTTAGAGAACCGGTAGAATTAGGAATTGTGACTATAATTGATATGACATTTTGCTTTTTAGATAAATATAAATTTTTTGAAATAACAATAAATCTTGTGTAATTTTCCTTGTTGTTTTGGATATTCTCATCAATAATTTCAAGACCATATTTAACAGCCGTTTCTTTAGAACAAATAGCAGCAACTTGTTTATTGTTTTTTGAAACAAAAAGCGCGGCATCAGCTGAACTGTTAAACAAAGTCGGTTTATATTTATGGTTAGAAATATAATTAGAACATTGATCCAAAACTTGATAGTGAGAAATTACTTCCTTAATGCCGGCTTTGTTATTTTTATTGGTTGCTATGCAATGAGAGATTTTTAGTGTTATAATGTCATTTATATATAAATCATTTTTATTTAGTAAGCTGTAAACCATGTTTACAGAACCTGCAGTTGAGTTTCTGATAGGAAGAACTCCAAAGTCGACTTTTCCATCATTAACTGCATCAAAAACTTCCGAAAATTGCTTATAACTTTTAATTTCTCTGTCAGGAAAATATTTTAATGCGGCTTTATTGCAATAGCTGCCTTCAATTCCAAAATAACCTACTTTAGGATCTTTTGGTAAATCATAATTTTCATTTGCTTTTTTGATTATGCTTTTAGTTTGCTCGGAATAGTTTTGCATATCATCATATTGAAAATATCTACTTATATCCATTAAATGCGAGAAAAAAAGTACTGCTGAATTTTTATATTTTGGCAAAGATCTCTCTTTAATTTTATTTATTATTTTGCATTCACGGTTCTTGTCAAAAACTGCTTGGTTATGGCCTTTCTTATAATTTGCAACTTTTCTTGAATAATTCATTCGCTTTTGAAACAAATCAAGCAATTTCTTATCAATATGGTCAATTTCTTTGCGAATTTGTTTTAAATTCAAACTTATTTTTTTTAAAATTTTATTTTTAAATGAATTTAGCATAAAAGCATTCTCCATTTCCTAAAATTATATATAAATTATAACCTAGTTTATAATTTGTGTCCATTAAAATTATAGTCTAAATCTATAAACATCAAAGTTTTTGATACATCTATTTTTTGTTTTTTATAATAATTATAAATCAAAAAATTAAGTATTTTATAAAAAGGAGAAAAAATAATATAAAAATTCTGGATGATACAATATGCGTTAAAACAATATTGGAGAATATAAAAATATAAAGATATAGACAAGTGCTTACTATAAACATTCATATTGTTAGAAAATATGGAACAACAAAAACAACAATAAATTATAAAAAAAGTTAAACTAAATTTACCCACCCCTTCTCTATAGCTCACAAAAACAATTATTATGTTAATTTAATCTAAAATATATTTTTGAATTTACACTTTTTTTTTAACACTTTATATGTTACAATTATAGTCAAAATTAGAACTTTTAATATTTAATAAGGAGGATGTTGAAATGAAAATAAGAAAAGCCGTAATTCCGGCTGCAGGTTTAGGCACAAGAGTTTTACCCGCTTCTAAAGCTATACCAAAAGAAATGATACCTATAGTAGATTGTCCAGCTATACAATATATAGTTGAAGAAGCTGCTAAAAGTGATATAAAAGAAATATTAATTATAACAAGCAGAGGAAAAGCAGCTATTGAAGATCATTTCGATAGATCTCCAGAACTTGAGAACGTTTTATTATCAAAAGGTAGAGAAGATATTTGTAACCAAATGTTGAATATTTCCAATTTTGCCAATATATCTTACATAAGACAAAAAGAAGCAAATGGTCTTGGTGATGCTATATTATGTGCAAAATCATTTGTTGGAGATGAGCCATTTGCTGTACTCTATGGAGATGATGTCATTCGTTCCAAATATCCCGTCTGTAAACAACTTTGTGATGCATATGAAGAATTTGGGTTAGGTGTTGTAGGCATTAAACAGGTTACAAAAGAAGCTATTCAAAAATATTCTTCTATGAAAGTTGATTTAATAAAAGATAATTTATTTAAAATTACTGATATGATAGAAAAGCCTAAAATAGACGAGATAATGTCTCTTTACGCTATATTAGGAAGATGTGTGTTGCCACCTGAAATATTTAGTATTTTAGAAAAAACTGAATTAGGTGCTGGTGGTGAGCTGCAGTTAACCGATGCTATGAAAAAGCTAGCGCAAACTGAAGGTATAATAGGTGTTGATTTTATTGGCAAGCGATATGATATGGGCAATAAACTTGGCATAATGAAGGCAAATATTGAGACAGCTCTCGATCACGAAGAAATAGGAACTGATTTTAGGCAATATCTTAAAGATATAAGCACAAAGTTATAACTAAATTTAAATATCTATTCATATAAAAGTCTATGTTTAAATATATAAACTTTTAAAAAATATATCTTAAGTAGAGAATTATAACAAATTCCAAATAAAGAAATTCTACTTTTGATAAAAGTTGAAAATATTTATAATAAAAAATATAAATGTTTTCAACTTGAGTTTTTCTAATTTCAAAAGTTTTTTATTTGTTATCTTTTACATAAAAAATTTACATATAATCTATAACATATTAAAATAATAAATATAGACTATAACCTTTCATACTTTTATACATTTTCATAAATTAATTGTAAAAATGGAGAAATAGTATGTCACTAATTAAATTAAAAACACACTCTTTTCAACGCGAAGTTTTAAAAATTGCTATTCCCGTAACTCTTCAATATGTATTTCAGGCATTTTTAAGCATTATAAATGAATTCATGGTTGGACAGTTAGGTGATATTAGCGTTGCTGCCAATGGAATTACAAATAAATATGAAAGTTTATTTACTATTACAATTACTGCTGTATCTGCAGCAGCAACTATTTTAATATCGCAATATTATGGAAAAAAAGATAAAAAGGGAGTATCTACAAGCTTCTTTTATACATTATCTTGCGGCATATTGATAATGATATTATTTATTTCATTGTCATTAATATTTCCATATAAAATAATGAAAATTTATACTAAAGATATTGCTGCTAGTGAAACTGCTGCTGAATATTTAAAAATAATTGCTATTAGCTTTATACCATATACATTTACTTCTATAACTTCTGCAATGTTTAGAAGCGCAGAAAAAAGTAACTATCCAATGTATTCAAGTATTATTTCTATAATTTTAAATTTAGTTGCTAACTATTTATTAATCTTTGGTAATTTCGGACTACCTAAATTAGAACTCAAAGGCTGTGCTATAGCTATTGTACTGTCTAGGTTTATTGAATGTTTTATACTTTTCATACTATTTTTTATATGGATAAAGAATAATAACGGATTTATTACATTTAAAATCAAATTTCAAAAATCATTTATTAAAAAGTTAATTGTAATTTTAATTCCAATTATTGTAACAGAATTTTTGTGGGTTTTAGGAAACAACGTATATATGATGATTTATGGACATCTAAGCGATGGCGTAGATGCTGTATCTGCTATGTCGATTACCGAACCAATTCAATTAATATCAACCAATTTGTTAATAGGTATATCTACAGCTGCCAGTGTAATTGTTGGTAAAAAAATTGGACGAAACAAATATAACGAAGCATATAAAGCCTCAAAAAGGCTTATTCTCACTATTTTTATAGGTGCACTTACAATAAGCGTAATAATTATATTAATATCAGACTTCTATGTAAATTTATTTAAAGTAAGTGATAATATCAAACTACTTACTAAGGACGTTTTATATGCGTTTTCAGCATTTTTATTAGTAAAAATGCTAAACATGATGATTGAAAATATTATACGTACAGGTGGAAACACAACTTACACATTGGTTATAGATAGCATAGGCACTTGGATAATTGGTATACCATTAGGTATAGTTGCGGCTTTTGCACTTGATTTACATTTGGTGTATGTTTATATATTTATATCTGTAGAAGAAATAGCAAGATCAATTGCAGCAAGTATTATATTTAAGCGTAAAAAATGGATGCAGAATATAACTCACTATAAAAATCCAAAACCTGTTAAATCTTAGATAATTTTATGAAAAAATTTCCATTTTATATTAATTATATAAATAAATATAATGAATTCTACTTAATAAACATCCGCTAACTTTAAACGGTTATATTCATTTTTAAAAAATTGATTATTTTTAAAGTTAATATTATAAACTTTCTTTTTATATTAATTGTTTATTTTGTAATATTATAAATACTTACTAGTTCTATTTTTTAAATTAATTCAACGCGTTTTAATGTAAACCAAAAACAAACTCCTTCGTCCATATTTTCTACCCCACACTTTCCACCATGTGATTTTACGATATTTTTCACAATAGCAAGCCCAATGCCATAGCTCTTGCTGCCTATCTCTCTTGATTTATCAGTTTTATAAAACATCTCAAATACATTTTGAAGGTTTTCTTCATATAGCGGTTTGTGAGTGTTATAAACTGATATTTTAACGAATTCAGAATCATCTTCAGACAAAAACACCCGAATTTGTTTTTTATCATCTACATATTTAATTGCGTTATCCAAAAGGTTTGTATAAACTTGTACTATTGCGTTATAGTCACCATAAACTATAGAATCATCAACATCTAAATTAAAATCAATGCCTTCAATCAATAATTTAAACTCTTGAGAAACAGTTGATATGAGCTCACCTATTGGAAACACAGTCATATCATATTTCATCGTATTACTTTCAAGCCTTGATAATGTAAGCATCTGATTAACCAAACGATCCATTCTATTACATTGCTCAAGCAATACCTCAACAGCTTCTTTTTTGTCTATATTTCCATCAAATAATGCCTCTGAATAAGACGTTATTAATGCTAAAGGCGTTTTTAAATCGTGAGAAACATTTGCTATAAATTCACGCCGCATAATGTTTGTTTGTTCTTCTCTACGTAAATCTTCTTTGAGGATATCTATGTTTTTTTCCAACTTATCAGCCATCTTGTTGATACTTATTGAAAGCACTTCTATTTCATCACCTGTGTGTATATTACACCTTTCGCTAAAATCCATTTTGGAAATTCTTTGTGCTGTTCTATCAATTTGCTTTATAGGTTTTGCTATCTTTTTCGAAACAAAATATATTATAAATGTAGCAATAATTAAAGTTATTATACTGATGATAGAAAAAAATTGAAACATCATATTTGCAGCACTTTGTAAAAATTCCATTGGTGTCTCTAGCATTAAATATATATCATCATCAATCTTTGAATAAAAACATATAGAGTCAGATATCCCATTGTTTTCGGTATCTGTTATGCTGCTTTTGCTATTTAATTTAGAAAAAATTCCTTCCTTATAAACATGTTCAATCCATGTGTTTACATCTATCCCACTTTGCATTTTGCTTGATTTTTCGCGCGAATTTGAAAATACGGTATTGTTTGATGAATCATATATTACAACTGTGACATTATTTGCAGTGCATTTATCAATGATGTATTTCAATTTGTCCTGATTATCTGAATCATTATATGCATCTTGAATATATTTCCCATAATCATTTAGTTTCATCTTTGTTAATTCAGTATAGTATATGCCAGCAAAGACTCCTCCAAAAACAAGAACGAGTGTAATATTTAATAATATGATCCCAAAAATAACAAAGAAAAGTCTTGTTTTTATGCTCCTTTTCATAAAATCACTCCTGTAGAATATAACCACACTTTCTAATAGTTCTCAATTTTTTTCTCAAAGACGGCATCTTATACCTCAAACATTTTACGTGAGTGTCTACCGTTCTCATATCGCCATTATAGTCTATTCCCCACACAGATTCTAATATCTGTTCTCTGCTCAAAACTTGTTCTTTATTTTCTATAAAATAACAAATTAAATCATATTCTCTTGGTGTCAATAAAACGCGCTTATTTCCATCATATACATTATGCTCTCTGTATACTATGCGAACATTGCCAATGCAAAGCTCATCTTTATGAATTACACCCGATCTTTTTAATAATGCTTTTATTCTTGACAATAGAATCTGCGTTGAAAACGGTTTTGTAATATATTCATCAACACCATATTTAAACCCGGTGAGTTCATCATATTCTGTATTTCTTGCGGTTAACATAATTATTGGAACATCTGACATGCTCCTTATCTCCGAACATACCTCAAAACCATTAATTTTTGGCATCATGATGTCTAATATTATAAGATTATATTTATCGCTGTAAAATTTATCTATCGCTTCATCTCCATCTCCAGCTTCAACAGCCTTATAACCTTCTTGTTTAAGATAACTACATATAAGCTTTCTTAAACGTGTTTCATCTTCAGCAACTAAAATTTTAACCATAGTTCATATCTCCTAATATAAATTTAAGTAAATAATAATATTTTAATGTGATAGCAATGTGATAAATTAAATAACAAACTATATCATTTTAAGCCATCATTATCAAAAATAATTTTTTGAAGTTCAAAAGCTCTTAATTTTCTACGTTTGGTTTCTTCATAATCTACAGCATAATTCCCTTTAAAACATTTTAAAACATCGCCCTCTTTGGCTTCTTTAGGAAGTTTTGAGCGAGGAATATTAATGATTTTCAAATTATCATCTTCACAAACTGCAAAATCGCCTTCAAATCTATCAATTGAAATAAACACTACTGTCACTGCCCTTTTTTGATTTAACACTTAATTCATCGCCATCAGTTGAAATGACTATGGTCCCATTTAGATCTGTACGATATATTTTACTATTACCAAGCCTTTTTATTACTTCAATGCTCGGATGCCCATAACTATTGCCACTTCCTACTTCAATTATATAAATTTTAGCGGCTACTGCTTTTAAAAACTCTTTTGTGTTAGATGTTTTGCTTCCATGATGATTAAGCTTAAAAACATCCGATTTTATATCTTGTCCACTATTTATTAGATCTTGTTCAGCATCCTTCTCCATATCGCCGCACATTAAAAATGATGTGTTTTTATAAACATATCGTAAAGCAACAGACCAAGAATTAAGGCTTAAATAACCTTTGTTGGCAGGGCCTAAAATAGTTAAATTGCCAAGACCAACTTTATATGATTTTCCTACCTCAGCTTTGTCTACATTGACGTTTTTTTCACATATTAACTTTAAAAAGTTAGTATATGTGTTGGTAGTTGGAATTAATCTGCTGGGTATATCTGGAATAATTAAACGACCCACTTCAAAATTTTTAACAACAGCAGTAAGGCCTCCTATATGATCGGTGTGAGGATGTGTTGCTATTAATATATCAATTTTTTCTATGCCCAATGACTTTAAATATTTTACAACCTCGTTGCCTTTTTCAAATTCCCCGCCATCAATTAAAACGGTTCTATTATTATCAAATATAAGTTCGCAATCTCCTTGACCAACATCGATAAAATGAGCTGAAACATCTTGAGTTATCAAAAGAGACGAGTCACAAATTATATTTTCATTGTCATTAAAATAATGCCAACCAAACGACAAACTAACAGCAATTAATAAAATTATAACCGCTGACATAAAGGATTTGTTCTTTTTATTTTTCCTCTTCAATTATATATCCTCCGCAAGATGGTAAAAACTTAATCATTTGATTTGTCATTAATCTGCATTTCTAACCACTGCTGTTTTGAAATCAAAACTTCTCTGCGTTTACTTCCATCTTGTGGTCCAACAATGCCTCTTGACTCCATTTCGTCCATTATCCTTGCAGCTCTTGCATAACCAAGCTTTAACCTGCGCTGCAAAAATGAAGTTGAAGCCTGTCCCGTCTCAACAATCACCTCAATTGCTGCAGGTATCATAGAATCTTGCCCCTCAGCCACTTCACTGCTGCCGGAATTGCGGCTTTCTTCTATCGATTGTCTTTCAATTTCTTCCAATATATCTTCGCTGTATTCAACTTTTTCACGCGATTTTATAAAACTAACTACCTGTTCTACTTCTTTATCACTTACAAAACATCCTTGTATTCTTAACGGTTTTCGTTGGTCTATAGGATAATATAGCATATCTCCCTTGCCAAGCAACTTTTCAGCTCCCGATGAATCAATGATAGTTCTCGAATCAACTTGAGATGATACAGTAAATGCAATTCGGCTTGGAATATTTGCTTTAATAACTCCTGTTATAACGTCAACAGATGGCCTTTGAGTAGCAATAACGAGGTGCATTCCGGCTGCACGTGCCATTTGTGCTAATCTGCAAATGGAATCTTCAACTTCTCTTGAAGCCGCCATCATGAGGTCAGCCAACTCGTCTATAATTATTACTATTTGTGGCATTTTAGCGTAAGGTTCACCATCTTCATTGGTTTTATGGGATTTAGCTAATTTATTGTAACCATCTAAATCTCTGACGCCAGTCTCTGCAAATATTTTATATCTGTTTAGCATTTCTGTTACTGCCCAACCAAGTGCACCTGAAGCCTTTTTCGGATCTGTAACAACAGGCACAAGCAGATGTGGAATTCCATTATAACCACCAAGTTCAACAACTTTTGGGTCGATCATTAAAAGTCTAACATCTTCCGGCGAGCTTTTATATAATAAAGATATAATAATAGAATTTATGCAAACCGACTTACCTGAACCGGTAGCACCTGCAACTAAGACATGCGGCATTTTTGCAATATCTGCAACTTTAACCTTTCCGGCAATATCTTTGCCCAGTGCAAATGTCAAAGAACTGCTTGAATTTGCAAACTCTTCACTTGAAACAATTTCCCTAAGTGAGACCATATCTTTATTTTTATTAGGAACTTCTATTCCAACAGCTGCCTTGTTTGGAATTGGTGCCTCAATTCTAACTCCTCCAGAGGCCAAATTAAGTGATATGTCATCTGCAAGATTTGTTATTTTGCTTATTTTAACTCCTGCAGACGGTTGAAGTTCATATCTTGTTACCGATGGACCCCTGCAAATGTCAATAATCCTTGTTTCCACCCCAAAACTTCTTAAAGTGTTAACCAATCTGTCTGCATTTGCTCTAAGTTCTGTAGAAACATCAACATTGTTGAGATTAGTTGCCTTTTTTAGCAAGTTAACTGAAGGAAATATGTACCCATTAACATTCAAAGATTCACCTAAGTTCGGTGGATTGAACTTATCATTTTCACCGAATTCCGTAGCTGCTTTTTTAACTATATCATCAAGTTTTGTCTGCTTAATTTTTTTGTCGTTATCAATTGTATCTTTATGTGAATTTGCAGCATTTAATTCAGCATTTTTCTTTTTATTTGATTTTTTAGGCTCTTCTAAATCAGGAACATGAAAATTTTTAGATGAAACGGGATGCTCAGGCATATCTCCAAGCGAAACATCTATATCAAAACGTGGTTTTTCTTCCACTGTCCTATTTTTATTTTTAACTCCTACCTCTATTTTTTTTATAGGCTTATATATAAATTTAAAAAAATCAATCAAAGTAAAGCCTGTTACTATAAGCGAAAAGACAAATATCAATATCCAAACAACAACCATTGCTGCTTGTTTGCCAAGAGCATATTCAAAGGTTAAACCAAACAATCCTCCTACAAGGCCACCACCTATGCTGTTGACACCATCTCTCCATGCATATTCCATACACTCAATAAAATTGCGATTGCCATATATTGGATGATTAATTATTTGAACCTGAGTGCATATTAAAACAAATAAGGTTATTAATTCGAAGACTTTATTGTGAAATGACCCTTTCATAGAATTTGAAGCAAGCAAAACAGCCGCTATCATAATCAAAGCTCCTATAAAATAAGCCAAAACCCCAAAGAATCCCAACAATAAATCATGCATTAATTTCCACAAATTTTGGCCTTCAACAAACACAAGTGCACACAAAAAAAGTCCAACTGCAAAAAGCAATATGGCTCCGAGTTGATGCATTTTATTATTTTTAATATCAGTTTGTTTTTTTGTGTTTGGCCTGTTAGATGCAGGTTTTTTACCTCTTTTGTTTGCCATTTTTCCTCCATATGTAACAACAGACTGTTTATATTGTTGCATTAGTCAACTATAAAACCGCCTGTTAATATTAAACATCTATTCAAAAGTTGATAGAATTAATTATACAATAATTCCATATTTATTGCAAATTAAAGCTATAATTAGAAAGTTCCAAAAAAGAAACAATCAAAAAGTGCTCAAGCTAATTCATATCGTTATATCCTTGCATGGAAAACATTCTGCAAATTCCAAAAAGTAATAAAACATTTAAGCTGTTTTCACGTTTTTGTGCATAAAATCGGTTTAGTTTATTAAAAAACTTTGCTATCAACAACTGCGCCCAAAAAAGAATTGTTTTTCGCTTTTATATAACTAATTTATATTGTGCAGACATATATTTAAACAATATTGCTTAAACACATCATTGTTTTTTATTCTTTTTTTCATCGTTAGATTTTTCGCATTTATCTTGTTTGTTTTTATTGCTTTTTAGATTATCATTTTGTTTCTTATCTTCTTCGATCATTTCATAAAGCGATTCCATTGCGTCAGATATGCCACCCAAGCTATCAATGAGACCTATCTCCACCGCCCTATCTCCTTCGACAACACTGCCAACATCAGTAACCAACTCATCAGTGTTCATCATCAAATTTAAAAGAACATCTTCAGTAACATTGGAATTTTTGGTTATGAATCTTACTATTCTGTTTTGCATTTTTTGAAAATATGAAAACGCTTGAGGCACACCGAGTATTGTACCTGTGCTTCTAACGGGATGGATTGTCATGCTGGCTGATGGAACTATATAAGATCGCTTAGCACAAACGGCAAGCGGTACACCAATGGAATGCCCTCCACCCAACACAATAGAAACAGTTGGCTTTTTAATACCTGAAATGAGTTCTGCTATGGCAAGTCCCGCTTCAATATCCCCACCAACTGTATTTAGCACTACAAGCAAACCTTCTATATCATTTGATTGTTCTATAGCAACTAAAGCGGGTATTACATGTTCATATTTAGTTGTTTTGTTTTGGGAAGGCAGTACATAATGCCCCTCAATCTGGCCGATAATTGTCATGCAATGTATAACATGTTTTCCGTTAGTAGTTATTGCACCCATATTAACTATTTGCTGTAACTTGTCATCTGATATTTCTTTAGTAGACTCAGAACTATCGTTATTGAATGGCACTTCAATTTCCTTGTCTTTATTTTTTTTGCCCATAAAATTACCCCCTTTTCTGATTTAGTTTTTCAAAATTGAGGATAATTATACAATTTTATATATTAATGGTTTTTATTTTATTCTTCATTATAGATAAAGTTGTAAAGTTTATTTGCATAAACTTTTAAATCATAAACCCAATACCAAACGCCATTTACCATACCACCTTTAACATTAGGGTCATTCTCATCAGGTATTTTATATGTTTTTAAAGTTGGTTTTCCAAACATTAGAACAGGAATAAATCCAAGTATATCTTGATAATTTAAAGATGTATCCATATAAGAAAGCATTGTTTTGATAAAATCAGGATATTGTGTCACATTCATATCCATAACTTTATTAAGCAACAATTGCAATACTATTTGTTGTCTGCCAGCACGTTTGGTCTCATTATCAATTTTTCTAATTCGTGCATAAGATACAGCTTGTGACCCATTTAAGTGCAATGTCGCAGATTTGCCGCTAAATGCAGGAATTTCTTCACTATATGACAATTCCGGCGTACTTGCGATTAACCCATTAGCCGCCACTCTTTCTTCTTTGGTTATCTCAATATCCAACCCGCCAACTGCATCGATAATATGAGCCATCTGCGTGAAGTTAACAGAAACATATTCCATGATATCCATATTATAATTTTTATTTAAAGTTTTAACAGCAAGCTCCGGTCCACCGTATGCATAAGCATGACATAATTTATCTTTTCCGTGTCCTTCTATTTCCACTCTGCTATCTCGAAGAATAGATGTTACTTTAATTTCTTTATGAACGCCATCAAAAGTAGCTATCATGGTGGTATCTGATCGCCCTCTTGCCCCGCGTTCTCTTGTGTCAAGCCCAAATAATGCAATATTTGTGACATCATTGTTAATTTTAGATGACGTAACAAGTCCAAGATCTTGAGGGTTTTGAGTAAAATTTTTGTCAGTATTAAGTCCGCCAAAATAATAGAAAAATGCTGAAACAGCTCCTCCAACTAACAGCAAAACTAAAACTAAAATAATTATAATAACTTTTATCCAAATGGACCTTTTATTTCTATATTTATACCTTTTATTATTATTTTTATAATGCAATTTATTAACGCTATGATCTTTTTTTGCTTGATTATATATACTTCTAAAATTATCCTGATTATTTCGTCTGTTATTTTTGCTTGAACTATATATATTCTTTTGGCTCATAACACGCCATCCTTTTTATCAAATTAAAAATTGCCCATATAACAAATCAAAACGGTAATGCATTAAAATTGTAACTTGTTTATCGATTCTTGTCAAATTATATCGATTGACGTAAATATAAAATCAAAAAGATACATCTATTTGTTAATAAAATTCTTTAAAAAAGCCAACTGCAATGCATAAATGAAAAACGAAAACAGCATGCATAAATCGGATGAAATTAAGAGTTTTTTCCATTTTTCTATTATAATTCCTCATATTATTTATTTTAGCAGTTTCCTATCTGATTTTTAAATAAATCATAATTATAAAGATAATAAATATGATTTTTATATTCTGCAATTTTAAGTGTGCTAACTTGCAACATTAGACAATATTGTGTATAATTGTCTATGCTTATAAGAATTATTGTGGCTATTGAAGGGAGTACATAAAATGTCTTTTTATAATAAAATGACAAAAACTGAATTAGAAAACGAAAAAATAAAGCTGAAAAAAAAATATGAAAATTTTAAACAAATGAACCTCAAACTTAACATGTCAAGAGGTAAACCAAGCACCGAACAACTTGAATTATCCTCTGGCATGTTAAATAATATTACATGCGACGATTTATCTAAAACGGAAGATGGTTTTGAAACTAGAAATTATGGAATGCTGAGTGGAATCCCTGAAGCAAAAAAATTCTTTGCAAACATACTTGACGTAACTCCTGATATGATTATTGTTGGTGAAAACTCAAGCCTAAGTTTAATGTATAACTGTGTGCATATTGCAATGCAGTTTGGAATTTTAGGAAATAAGCCATGGAAAGATATTGAAAATGTGAAATTTTTATGCCCTGCTCCCGGCTACGATAGACATTTTGCAATTTGTGAAATATTTGGAATAGAAATGATAAGTATACCAATGGATGAGAACGGCCCAGATATGGATAAAGTCAAAATGCTTGCCGAGAGCGATCCATTAGTAAAAGGCATTTGGTGTGTGCCTAAATATTCTAATCCAACTGGCATAACCTATTCTGATGAAGTTGTAAGAAAATTTGCAGCTTTAAAACCGGCAGCGCAAGATTTCAGAATTTTTTGGGATAATGCATATGTTGTGCACCATTTATCAAAAAAACACGATGAACTTTTAAATATATTCGATGTTTGCAAAGATTATGGAAGTGAAGATATGGTGCTTGAGTTTACATCTACTTCCAAAATTACATTCCCAGGTGGAGGAATCTCAGCTATAGCAACATCTGAAAAAAACGTTCAAAGCATTCTTGAAATAATGTCGATACAAACTATATGCAATGATAAAATAAATCAATTAAGACATTGTCTTTTCTTTTCCACTTCTCAAAAACTTGACTCTCATATGCAAGCTCACGCAAGCATCATAAAACCTAAATTTGACTTGGTTTTAGAAAAATTGGAAGAAAAAATAAAGCCATTCGGAATAGGAAGTTGGACAAATCCAAATGGTGGATATTTTATATCATTTAATTCAATGAATGGGTGCGGAAAACGTATTGGAGAGCTTTGCAAGCAAGCCGGTGTTGTCCTAACAAATGTTGGCGCTACCTATCCTTATGGCATAGACCCATATAACAGAAATATTAGAATAGCTCCTACGTTCCCTCCTATCAAAGAACTAAGCATTGCTATGGACGTTTTCTGTGTATGTGTTAAAATCGCAAGCATTGAGAAACTGCTTCGAGAATATGAATAACATTTAATAAAATAGTTTATTATATGAAGTAAGCAAATTTTTTCTTACTTCATATTTTATTTTTTAAACAAATCTTATAGAAATTAAGAAAGTAAAAATTCAGGCTTTCAAAAAAGACAAAACAAAGGATAACAAAATGGAAAAGCGACAATATTTATATACTTTGTCCAAACTAAAAAAGCAAGAACAATACTAAAATGATTAAACTTTTGAAAAAAATATTTTGCAGCACAATAAATTATGAAATTATAGTAATATAAAATGCTGATTTTTTTATATTGTTTTAAACTCTAAATTCTTTTTTATTTTATGATTAATATGATTAAAAAAACAATTTATATTCACAAGCAAAAATTGAAAAAAGATAAAAAATTTTAAATTTTTTAGGGAAATATCCGATAATTTATTAAAATATTAATATATAAATAACATAAATTAACTATAAATTTTGTATTTATATCTCAAAAGCTTTATTTAATGCTTTTTTGCTGAATCGAAGACTTCCTTTTTAAATATAAATGTGATAAAATATTTATTAATTTATTATATGCTTGGTAGGGGAGCTTTAAATGAATTATAAATTTTCCCATAAATTAGATGGTCTTAAACCATCGGCTATACGAGAAATTCTTAAATATTCTTCTAAATCAGATGTTATTCCATTTTCTGCCGGTAATCCCCCGTCTGAAGCATTCCCAATAAATGATATACAGAAAATTACCAACGATATCCTAAAAAACAAACCGGTGGCTGCTTTACAATATGGAGTTTCTGAAGGATATGAAAAATTACGTAATTATTTAAAGGAAGATTTATCAAATAGGTTTGATATTAACTGTGATAGCGATGTAATTATAGTTAGTGGTGCCCAACAAGCAATAGATCTTGTCACTAGAACTTTTTGCAATTGTGGTGATGTGGTAATATGTGAAAACCCAACTTTTATTGGTGCAATTACTGCATTTAAAAGCAATAATGTAAACTTGGTTGGCGTTAATTTAGAAAATAACGGTGTTGATGTTGAAAAGCTTGAAAAAGCATTTAAACAAAATCCTAATGCAAAGATTTTTTACACTATACCTAATTTTCAAAATCCAACTGGCATTACTACAAGTGAGGAAAAACGTGCTTGTATATATAATTTGGCTAAAAAATATGGTGTTATTGTTTTAGAAGACAATCCATATGGAGATTTAAGATTTGATGACGAAGACATAAATCCCATAAAATCATTGGATGATGAAGGAATCGTTATATATGTTGGAAGCTTTTCGAAAATATTTTCTCCTGGCCTCAGAGTAGGATACATAAGTGCTAACAATAAGATTACACAAAAACTTGTAATATTAAAACAGGCAAATGATGTGCATACTAATTTGCTTTCTCAAATTACAGTTTTTGATTTTCTAACAAAATATGATATTAAAGCTCATATTAATAAACTTAAAAAGTTATATAAGCACAAATATGACCTTATGAATAACTGCATTAATAAATATATTAAAGGCTATAAATTAAATTATATTAAACCTAAAGGCGGACTGTTCATTTGGCTTGAGCTTCCAGAATCTATCGATATGCTAGATTTTTGCAATAAAGCTATCAAAGATCACTCTGTAGCTTTAATTCCCGGCAATGTTTTTTATATTGGGCAAAACATAAAAAGCAATGCTTTCAGGGCAAACTATTCTGCTCCAAGCGATTCTCAAATAGAGTGCGGAATCAAAATTATAGGAAATATGCTTAAATAGGAAAGGTGTGAAAAAATATTGAATATGGAAAATAAAAAGCAGGTTATGTTAAGCGGTATACAACCCACTGGTATATTTACATTGGGTAACTATATAGGAGCTATAAAAAATTGGGAAAAAGTGCAACAAGAATATAAATGCCTTTATTTTATTGCAAATTTGCATTCATTGACTGTTAAAAATGATCCTAAAATAATTAAACAGCTAACTTTAGACTCTGTTGCATTATTGCTTGCTTGCGGTATAGACATAAAAAAGAGCATAGTGTTTATTCAAAGTCATGTTCCAAGACATGCCGAATTGTCTTGGGTATTAGCTTGTCATACACAATTTGGCGAGCTTTCAAGGATGACTCAATTTAAAGATAAAAGTTCAAAAAATGCTGACAATATAAATGCTGGCTTATTTTGCTACCCTGTACTCATGGCTGCTGATATTTTATTATATCAAGCAAACTATGTACCAATTGGCGCCGATCAAAAGCAACATCTTGAAATAACACGTGATATTGCCAATAGATTCAACAAATTATATGGTGATATTTTTGAAATACCTAATCCCTACATACAAAAAAAAGGCGCAAGAATTATGAGCCTACAAGATCCAACTTCTAAAATGTCTAAATCCGATAACAACCCAAATTGTTATATTTCAATTTTGGATACAAAAGATGTTATAATAAAAAAATTTAAGCGCGCTGTTACTGATTCAGATACAAATATAATATATAGCGATGACAAACCCGGAATATCAAATCTTATGACGATTTATTCAGTTATTTCCGGAAAAAGCATAAAAGAAACTGAGCAAGAATTTGCAGGGAAAGGCTATGGATATTTTAAAACTGCTATAGGCGAATTGGTGGCTTGCCATTTAAAACCTATTCAAGATAAATATGAAAAATTATTAGAAGATAAAAAATATCTTCAAGAAGTTTGTTTAAATGGCGCTGAACAAGCATCAAAAATTGCTTCAAAAACATTAAATAAAGTTTATAAAAGCCTTGGAATTTTAACTAAAAATTTCTAGCATACTTAACCATAATTTTTCCAAAAATAAGATATTGCATTTTTATATATTTTAAGGTGAAATTTTAAAAAAATATATTAATTTGATAAAAATCTTAAATTGACTAATTAAATATAACAAAAAAACACTAATTTAATTATGGGAAACCTTATCCATAAACTGCTAAAAATGTCGCAATTATATAAGATCGCTTTAATGCAATTATATTGAAAGAAGGTCAAAGAATATGTCAAACATCAAAATTGAATTAACTAAAAATCCAAAACCCAAATCAAAAAATTTTAATTTTGGAAAAAATTTTACAGACCATATGTTCATTATGGATTACGATGAGGGTATTGGTTGGCATAATCAAATAATAAAACCTTATGGTCCACTTACAATTGACCCATCTTGCAGCTGCTTGCATTATGGCCAAGAAATATTTGAAGGCTTAAAAGCATACAGAACAAAAGATAATGTTATTCAACTTTTTAGACCACTTGAAAACTTTAAAAGAATGAATGCATCTTGTGATAGAATGTGCATACCTTTTATAGACGAAAAAATTGCTTTAAATGCTTTAATCACACTTCTTAAAATCGATAGTGAATGGGTTCCTTATGAAGAAGGCGCTACACTTTATATACGTCCGTTTATTATTGCAACAGAAAATGCTTTGGGTGTGCATCGATCAAACAGTTATAAATTCATAATAATAATGTCTCCATCAGGTGCATATTACGCAAACGGACTTTCACCTATTAAGATATTTGTTGAAAAAGACTATGTTCGCGCAGTACCCGGAGGCACAGGAACTGCAAAAACTGGTGGCAACTATGCAGCATCAATAAAATCTCAAAATATCGCAAAAAAAGCCGGATATAATGAAGTTCTTTGGCTTGATGGCATACATCGCAAATATATCGAAGAGGTTGGTGCAATGAATATTTTCTTTCGCATCAATGATAAAATAATCACTCCTAAACTAAACGGAAGCATTTTATGTGGCATAACTCGAGATTCTATTATTCAGTTGGTTAAAGATTGGAATTTACCTTTTGAAGAACGCAAAATAGACGTTGATGAGATACTAAATGCTTATGATAACAACACCCTTCAAGAAGTTTGGGGAACAGGAACTGCTGCTGTAGTTTCACCCGTTGGCACTTTAGGTTACAATAATAAAATTTTAAATATTAATAACAATAAAATTGGAGATATATCTAAAAAATTATACGATAATTTAACTGGTATACAATTTGGAAAACTACCCGACCAACATAATTGGATATTAAAATTAGAAAATGATTAAAATATAAACTTTTATTTTAGTTTAAAAGTACAATTTAATTTTTTATTAGGAACATTAAGCGTGGATGGTACTCCAGTTGATTCATCAATCTTAATATTATAATTACCATATTCGGTAGACCCATTAATTTCTTTGTCAAATTTAGAAATTGAGTCTTGCAATGACTTAGCTATTACTTCGGGGCAAGTTGATTTTAGAATATTTAAATTTTCTTCTTTTATCTCAAGTCCCATATACTTTACAGTCCCTAAATCACCATCAAATATGAATGTAAGTCCATCAAGACATTTCGGGTATGTGTAAGTAACTGTTATAATTGCTCCACTGCATTTTATATTAGCTTCAGATTTTATATCTTCCTGCTTGCATGTCGCAATTAATTCAAAATCACTTTTCTTATTTAAAGAGAGAACTTTTTTAGGTGAACATCCACTTAAAAATAATGTTATTGCCAATATAAATAATAAAAGCTTTTTCAATTTAACGCCTCCCTGTAACATACTAAATAACAGATATGCGAAAAAAACAAGCTTTATTACTTTTATAAATTATATTAAATTTTTAAGCACTAATAAGAGAACTAAAATATGCCCAACTAACTTATTTTAATAGATTTAATTTGTTAAAATTTTGCTTCTAACACACTCTTATTATATTTGTTGTCTTAACTATGGCTTTTAGATACTTCATTGGATTTTTCAAACATTGTTTCTGCAAAAACTCCATATCCTTTTGTAGGATCGTTTACAAACACATGTGTTACGGCTCCTATTAATTTGCCATTTTGAATTATTGGACTTCCACTCATTCCTTGAACAATTCCTCCTGCTTTTTTTAGAAGTTCTGAGTCAGTAATTTTAATTACGTAATTCCTGGTATCTTGATTAAAATCTATCGATTCAATTTCTATTTCATAATCTTTTGGTTCTTCACCTGATATTGTACTATATATAGTTGCTTTACCGGTAGTTGCTTCTTGTTTAAGACCTAACAATATTGGTTCATGCGTTGTTAAAGGCTGCTTTAATCTGCCATATAATCCGCAAGACGTGTTTATCTCAACATTCCCTAAGGAATCATTGCTTAAAAACACACCGCAAAGTTCACCGGGATTACCGGAAGTACCTTGTTTTACTCCGCTTATTGATGCACCCACAATTTCACCACTACCAAGAGGAAGCACATCTCCCGTATCAACATCACATATTGGATGTCCCAGACCACCAAATACACCTTCTCCAGTGCAAAATGTAATCGTTCCTATACCTGCTGAGCTATCACGTACCCAAAGTCCTGTTTGCCAAGCATTATCTGTTGACGAAACAACAGGTGATAATACTGTTTCAAGATCATTATCTTGTCTTTTATATTTTACTTTCATTTTCCTTCCGTCACTTGATAACACCATATCTCTAAGTTGCTGGTTACTTTTGACTTTTACACCATCTATTGATATAATAACATCTCCAGCCTTCAATCCTGCGTTTGCAGCGGGGCTTACATTTCCGTCTTTTGTCGCTATGGACGCAACGTTTATTATCATCACTCCATCTGTTAACAATTTTACACCAAATGGAGTACCACATGGTATAATGGACATCTCATCCAATTCTTTAACGCGTGCTTGTTTAATTGGAATAATGCCAAGTAAGGATATATTTATTTCTTCATCAAAATTAAAACTTTTACCTGCAACAACATCATTTCCAATTCTTGACGCTGTAACTCCTATTGAATTTAAAGACAGAGAATCTCCGGAAAAAATGCGATAATTGTCTGGAAGAGTATATGAATAATAGCTAACAGTGCCCATTAAGCTTAATATTGTAACTGATAATAACGCCGATATAAAACGTATAAACTTTTTCAAAATAACACCTTCTTTTGCTCATAATAATATTTCATTTATCATAATCTTATATTATAATATGCATTATCAGAAAGTTTTTTCGAATATATATTTTACTTTTTTTCCATATTATGATAATTTTTATTGAAAGGAATTATTATGATTATTGCAATAATAGGTTCGAGAAGTGCAAAACTAGAACATATACAAAAAATATTAGAAATATTGCCAAAAGACTGCTCTTGCATAGTTAGTGGTGGTGCAAAAGGAGCAGATGCTATTGCAAAAAGAATAGCAAAAGAAAAAAATCTCCCTTTCAGAGAGTTTTTACCGGAATATAATATTTATGGAAAAACAGCTACAATAATAAGAAATCAAAAAATAGTAAATTTTGCCGATAAAATAATTGCTTTATGGGATTTTAAATCTAAAGGTACACAATCAACAATTTTATATGCTATCAAATGTAAAAAACTATGCAAAGTGATACCTATTTAGTATACGACTTTTTATAAATAAAATTATTTTTGTGTTAATTCCAAATTTTTCTTTTCAAGCCAAGAAATTGCGCTTTGCATCCCTTGCTCGTCCAAATCAAAAATTTTTTCTTGTAAAATGTCACTTTTTTCAAAACAGTTTTTACCTTTCCAAACAGCAATTTTCATTTTTACTTCATCACAATTTGGAAATATTTTAAAATTAAAATCTTTGCAACTGCCCGAAAATATATTGCCAAATTTTAAATTGCTCAATGTAGGAATATGTAAATTTTTCTTTTCCATCTAAACTCATTCCTTAAAAATTAAAGTTTTATGTGAATATCTTTACAAATATATACCCAACGACAATCTTCACAAAAACTGTCGATTTTTGAAACTTTTTCATTAATAATTAAAACATATTTACTCCATGGCAGCACAGTGCCTTCAGCAATATTACATATATTCAAGCACTTTTTATCTAATGACAAAACAGATCCTATAACACATTCTTTTGATCCAGAATGAATGCAAGAATCACACAAAACATCATTTGAACAAACAAGTTTTACATGATTATCAGGATGTGTTTTTAAAAATGATGTAAAATTTTTCATTTCAGAAACAAATTTTTCATCATAACCTTTACCTATAAATCTTGGTATACATAGCCCATGGTGTGGTCTTAACAATTTTGGAATATTCATTAGTAATCTTTTACTTAAGACAGTTGTGATTTTAATGCATTTTCAAGCTGAGGTACAAGCAGCAATAAAGCAATTATCTTTAATGTATCACCAACTAAAAAAGGTACAACACAAACCATAAGTGCGGCAACAAAATCAGCGCCACTATATAACATATACCACACTAAACCAAGTATGTAACAAACAATGGTTCCGACTATAAATGACAACAATAGCCATAATATTTTATTTATATAATTATTTGTTGATTTTCCAAATTTACTATATAAAAGTCCAATAACAAATGAAGTTGGTACAAAACCAATTAAAAAGCCTGCTGTTGGCCCCAAAAACAAACCAGCTCCACCCATGAATCCAGCTCCTACTGGTAATCCAATAAACAATAAAATTAAATATATAACCTGGCTAATCGGTCCATATTTAGGACCTATTAATGCACCGGAAAGATAAACTGCAAAAGTTGCAAGCGTAATAGGTATAGGTGGTATTGGCACAGCAATGGGAGCTAAAACACAAGTAAGAGCGGCACATAAAGCGCATAGAGTAAAGTTAATCATGAGTTGTTTTTGCATATTATCTTACCTCCAAATTATAAACATAAATTATTTATAAATTATTATTAATTTTATATTATAAACAAAAAAAAGTCAATCTAGGAACTTAGATAAAAAACAAATAAAGGTTTCTAAATATGTTTTTTTAAGAGTCAGAAAAATTTAAGCTAAAAATTTAAAGTTATTTAGGATTTTTTGTAAACAATATAATTGGTTTAGTTGTTTAAAATTTCGCTAACAACAGTCACATCATAATTTAAAATTCCATTTATTTCACAATCGATTACAATAAAAGGAATTTTTATAAAAAAATCCAACAAAAGGCACTAACCATTTTGTTGGATTTAATAATAAACTTAAAACTATTAGATTAAAAAATTAATTAAGCATTATCAACTGCATTCATGTGTTCAATAAGCTTTAGGACCTTGTTGCTATAACCCCATTCGTTATCATACCAAGAAATTAATTTTACAAAATGATCATTTAACATAATACCAGCTTTTTCATCAAAAATTGAAGTGCGAGAATCACCGATAAAATCTGAAGAAACAACCATTTCATCTGTATATCCCAATATACCTTTAAGCTCACCTTCAGAAGCTTTCTTAATAGCAGCACAGATTTCTTCATAAGAGGTTGACTTTTCAAGGCTTACAGTTAAGTCGACAACTGAAACATCTAAAGTTGGAACACGCATAGACATGCCCGTTAATTTACCTGCCATCTCTGGAAGAACAAGAGCGCAAGCTTTAGCAGCGCCGGTTGAAGAAGGAATGATATTGCCAGAAGCAGCACGTCCACCTCTCCAGTCTTTCTTAGAAGGACCATCAACTGTTTTTTGTGTACCAGTAGTTGAGTGAACTGTTGTCATAAGACCTTCTTTTATTCCAAAGTTTTCATGAACAACCTTTACAAGAGGAGCTAAACAGTTTGTTGTACAAGAAGCATTTGATACAATCTTCATGTCTTTATTATATTTGTCTAGATTAACACCACAAACAAAAGTGGGTGTTTCCTTATCTTTAGCAGGAGCAGAGATAACAACTTTTTTTGCACCACCAGCAAGATGAGCTGAAGCAGCATCTGTTGTACAAAAAACTCCAGTAGATTCTACAACAAAGTCGGCATTGCAAGAATTCCATGGTATTTCTTTTGGATCCATTTTATCGAAAAACTTAATTTCTTTGCCATTAACAATTATAGAGTTATCTGTGTAAGAAATTTCTCCGTCAAATTTACCATGTACCGTATCATAACGCAGCATATATGCACAGTAATCTGGTGTCATAAAAGGATCGTTAATTCCAGTAAATTCGATGTTTGAATTACTTAAACCAGCACGAAATACCAAGCGACCAATTCGTCCAAAACCATTGATTCCAACTTTAATAGCCATTATTAAAAACCTCCAAAAATAATAATTTATATATATTATAAACTAAATTATAAATAGTTACAAGCTTTTTTATAAAATCTATCAAATTATAAAAGTTAAATACAATATTGAACTTGTTATTTATATATCTAATTTTAATTACACAAAAAATGTTAAAGCGTTCATTTATTGTTTGTACATTTATAATTATAGGTTTGTAAATATTTCTTTATTCAATAATTTTTATATTTAATCGCAAAAAAATCTTAAATTAAAATCACATGCTCTAACTGCTATGTCTAATAAATGATTATATATGCTTTAATTTCCTTGGAACAAATAATTTTAATTTTTTGTTTTCTTCTCAACTTTTAATAGTGAAACAAATATAACTTTATTATATTTAGTTCGCACTTTGCATGCTTTTGACTTAACCATTCCTACTAATTTTCATATTTTATAATATTATTGACTTTTTATTATTTTTCTTTTTTAGCATATTACACACAACCCCTCAAGACAAGGGTTATTTTCAATAAATTTTCTTTGACAATTGTGGGCTAATAGTCTATAATAATTTAGAGTTCTGCAATTTATTGCAAATTTAATCAAAAATTATTAAGAAAATCAAAAGTCGAAAAAGGATGTAATATATGAAGATTTGTAAGCCAAATGACCTCATATCTGAATATTATGAAGGACTCTTAACTCCGGTGTTTTTATGCGGGAGAAGAACAATTAAATGGCATAATTCCGCGGCTCAAAAACTCTACAAAAACGAAACATTGCGCTTGCATCTTACCAATATTAAAAAACCCAAAAAAGAAGAAATGGATGTCTTCACTTGCAATGGATTAAGATATAAAATGTCAATCCGACCTTGCTATAACGGCTTTTATGTTGAAATTGTCGATATACAAAACCTTAGCGACTTAGTTGTTGAACCAAATAATTTGCTTGATGGCGCTGAAGCTATAGATAATACTATAAGAAAATCATCACACAAAATATTTAAATCTATTGCAATTTTAAATGATATTTTTGAAAAAATAAAAAGATATGACGAACTGAAAAATCTTGATGCTATTGCTGATGGTACCTACAGAATATTAAGAGCAGCTAATTTATACTACGAATATAATTTGCTTTTACAAGGCAATATGCATTTAGAAAACGTTGATGTTTTCGGCGAAATAGAAGCTCTTTGTTCATCTGTTAAGTCAATTATGAGAAAGTCCGATATCCCATTTAACTGTATCGTACCAAAAGAAAAAATAATTTGTAATTTGGATATGCACAAGCTTAGTTTTGCACTTTTTCATTTGATTTGTAACTCATATTACTTCACAGCTAAAGGTAATGAAATCACAGTTACTGCCGATTGCGTAGATGGCGATAAACTGCAAATTAAAGTTTCAGACAAAGGAATGGGTATAGATATTAACAACTTAACAAAAGTTATTGAACCGTTTTATTCATATGACCCATCAACAGGTGATATTTCAGGATGTGGTTTGGGACTTACATATGCATATCTTTTTGCCGAAAAAAGCAATGGTATATGCACCATATCTTCCTCAAAAAACCAAACTGTTGTGTCTTTGTCAATTCCAATAACACCGTTTGTTAAAAAAACTGGTTTTGATTCCAAAGTTGTATCCTACAGTGTAGGCAAGTACGATCCGATGGTTTTGACAATGTCTACAATTAATTCTAAATCTAAATTATAAAATTTTACGTTAGAGTGTTATAAATATTTGCGCATATTTGTTATTTTACATTTATCGAGGAGGAAATATAATGTCAGTTAAATATATATTCGTGACCGGTGGTGTTGTTTCCGGCCTTGGTAAAGGTATTACGGCTGCATCACTTGGCAGATTGCTTAAAGATCGCGGATATAGAGTAACTATTCAAAAATTTGACCCATATATAAATGTAGATCCAGGTACCATGAGCCCATACCAACACGGTGAAGTTTTTGTCACAGATGACGGAGCAGAGACCGATCTAGATTTGGGACATTATGAAAGATTTATTGATGAAAATTTATCTGTTAATTCAAATATAACTACCGGCAAAGTATATTGGAATGTAATAAACAAAGAAAGAAGAGGAGACTATTTAGGCGGAACCGTACAGGTTATACCTCATATAACAAACGAAATAAAAGATAAAATATATAGTGTAGGAAAATCAAGCAATAGCGATATAGTTATAACAGAAATCGGCGGCACTGTTGGAGATATTGAAAGCCAACCATTTATAGAAGCTATTCGTCAAGTAGGGGCATCTAATTCACAAGATGTAATGTATATACATGTGACTTTAGTCCCGACAGTTCCCGGTTCAAAAGAGCTTAAATCTAAACCCACGCAGCATTCAGTAAAAGAGCTTTTGTCTTTGGGAATTAGGCCAAATGTTATTGTTTGCCGAAGCGATTATGAACTCCCAGAAGATATGATAAAAAAGATAAGTTTGTTTTGCAACGTAAGACCTCAAGATGTCATTCAAAATCTCACTGCCAAAACTTTGTACGACGTGCCTATGATGCTTGAAAATAATGGTCTTGCAAAAGAAGTCTGCTATCATCTTAACATAGAGGACAGAACTCCTGATCATAGCAAGTGGATAGAGATGATTGATAAAGTCAAATCAGTAAAAGACGAGGTAACAATTGGTCTTGTAGGGAAATATATAGAACTTCCCGATGCTTATTTGTCAGTAGTTGAGAGCTTACATCACGGTGGCATTCCAAACAATGTAAGTGTTAACATAAAATATATAAGCTCAGAGCAAACATTAGGAAATTATTGCTACAAATCTCTGAAAGAGTGCGATGGCGTTTTAATTCCAGGTGGTTTCGGAGATCGCGGCATTGAGGGAAAGATTGAAACGGTTAAATATTGCAGGGAAAACAACATCCCCTGTTTTGGCATTTGTCTTGGCATGCAGATGATGGTTATAGAATATCTTCGCAATGTTGTAGGTGTTAAAGATGCAAACTCGGCTGAATTTGACAACAATTGCGCTCACAAAGCTATCGATATAATGGAAGGACAAAAGGATATTACGAAAAAGGGTGGAACTATGCGTCTTGGACTATATCCTTGCAAGCTCAAACGAGGCTCAAAATGCAGAGAAATTTATGACGAAGAGATAATATATGAAAGACATCGCCATAGATATGAAGTTAATAATATATACCGCGCTTCTCTGCTTGACGCTGGATTAAAGCTTTCTGGCGTTTCACCAAATGAAAAACTAATCGAAATAGTTGAACTTCCTAATCACAATTGGTTTGTTGGGGTACAATTTCATCCAGAATTTAAGTCAAGACCAAATCGCCCACATCCTCTCTTCGCCGATTTTATTAAAGCAACCCTAAAATATAAAAAAGATAAATAATGCTAATGTTTAATGCACACTATCATTACAACCTAATAATAGTGTGCATTTTGTTTACATTCTCTATTCTACTGCAAACTCAATTTTATCAGAATTTACATCTGAAGAAATACATACAACTTTAATTTTTTGACCTATGCTATAGTTGTAACCGCTCTGTAAATTTCTAAGCTTAGTGTAACTGTCATATTCATAATAACCATTTAAGCCTCCGGATTCTTTAACATAACCTTCAATTGTGTCAAAATTATAATAGTTTTGTTATATAATAACAAATAAAACAATAGCATGCATTTTCGTTTATATTTTCTATTCTACTGCAAATTCAATTTTGCCGGAGTTTACATCTGAAGAAATACATACAACTTTAATTTTTTGACCTATGCTATAATTGTGACCGCTCTGTAGATTTCTAAGCTTAGTGTAGCCGTCATATTCATAATAACCATTTAAGCTTTCAACGTTAACATAACCTTCAATTGTGTTTGGAAGTGTTATAAACATACCACGAGAGATTATGGATGTGATTATGCCATCAAATTCTTCTCCAATACGATTTTTCATATACTCAGCTTTATAGCAATCAGTAGCATCACGTTCTATCATCATAGCACGTTTTTCAGTTTCCGTAGCTTGTTTTGAAGAACTAACTACAAACTTGCCATATCTTTTTTGCAAAATTTCTGTGCTGTCCTTGTGAGATATAAAGTCAGTTAAGATCCTATGCACCGTAAGATCAGAGTATCTTCTAATTGGAGAAGTAAAATGTGCATAATTTTCAATCACGAGACCATAGTGACCTATAGGTTTTGACTCATATCTCGCTTTAGCCATAGATCTTAATACTTGCATATTAACAATTGGAAACAAATCACTTCCTCGTGTCTTTTCGATAAGATTAGCCATAACTTTCGGCCTTAATTTAGGCTTTATTTCCTTGCTATTTAACCCAAGCTTTTCAAGCAACTCCTTTAAAGCGGAAATCTTTTCTGCGGAAGGATATTCATGTATCCTGTAAACAAAAGGCAGTTTTGCTTCTTTTCCAAGCGTGGCAGCAGCTTCGTTTGCAATTAACATGAATTCTTCAATAATGCCCTCAGACAAACCTTGAACACGCTTTTGGACGTCCACCGCAAATTGATTTTCATCAACAATAATCTTGCTTTCAGTTGTCAAGATTTGTGGCGATCCCCTATTTATTTTATTAAATTTAAGTATATCATACAGTTCTTTCATAAGATATATAGATTTAAGCACCTCATCATATTTTTTCAAAAGTTCAGAACTTGGATTACCTTCTAAAATTTCGTTTACTTCTTTATAAACGCCCTTGACTCTTGAACGGATGATTGTCTTTTTAAAATCAAAATCTATTATTTTACCATCAAATCCTACGTCTATGAGAGCGGAAAACGTCAAACGTTCAACATTTGGGTTTAATGAACATATGCCGTTTGAAAGTGGCGGCGGCAACATAGGTATTACATGATTTGCATAATAAATCGACGTACCTCTTTCATAAGCCTCTATATCAATCGGACTCTTGAACTTTACATAATGAGCAACATCTGCAATATGGACACCAACATGATAGCACCTATCTGACTTTTCAATAGATACTGCATCGTCAAGGTCTTTTGACTCTTCACTATCAATTGTGAATATTGGCTTGTCAGTTAAATCTAACCTTACAGCTCTTGCTGCATCTGATATTTGCCTTTTTGATATTCTTTCAGCGTTTTGGTATATTGTAGCAGGAAATTCAATTTTTGCACCACTTGATTTTAAAATAGCATATGCACAAACCGATGCTTTTTGAGCGCTTCCATAATTATCAAGGACTTCACATATATGCATACTGTGCTTTTTGCCGCGCTTTAACACATGTGCTATTACCTTATCCCCTTCTTTTGCAAACCCCACACTATTTTGATCAATTTCCATCAAATCTTTAGAAAGCGTATCGGGCTTTATATAGAATCTGCCATATTCCCTAACTAAAACACCGGTAAAGTGATAATCGTTTTTATAATAAATTGACTGTATTGCACCTTCTTCTGATTGATTTTCAAAATTTTTCAGAGAAACAAGTGGCGAGATAAACACCATATCACCAAGCATAGCACCTTTGGAAAACTTGCCCGGCACAAATATTTTAGCATCATCAAAAAGCCTCTGCGCAAAGCAAAACTTTTTGCAATTTTTTACTATCTTTGCAGAATAGAGGCCCAAAGATTCCGGCGTATAAAATCTGCCTTTTACTTTAATTACTTTTCCTTGGCTCTTAAGATCGAGCATGAATCTTTGAAATTCATTTTTATTATACTTTTTTAAAAGAAATCTAAGCTCTTTTATGCTTGTCCCTCTTTTTCCGTCTTTTTTTATTTTCGATAAAATTTTACTTTGTATTAATGCTATCATAAAAAATCTCCATAATAAAATAAAAACCCGTGAAATAAAATTCACGGGAATTTCAGTTAAATTTTACTTTGCTAAAAATACCGCAGCAACGTTCGCCAATATTGAAAGTATAAAGAAGACTACCGCAAAAAATGATGTTGCCCGCTTTAACTTAGCATCTTTTGTTCTGCCGCCATTATTATTTAAATAAGATTCGGTACTCCCGCCTTGAATTGCTCCGGAAAGACCATTCTCTTTTCCTTCTTGCAACAACACAACAACTACAAGAAATATGCCGGATATAATCAGCGCAATCCCGCCTATTATTTCATATATAGACATAAGTCAAACCTCCGAATAAGTTACGTATAAAATGATTCACAAACTATGATATCATACATCTATAAAAAATGCAAGAAATTTATTTAATTATTTTGAGAATATTTGTAGGTATTACAACGATGTGTGACAAAAGTAGAAAAAAGATAGCAAATAGGAGCAAACCTCTGTTAAGATTGAGTTACAAATAAAAAATGAAAGTAGGTGTCCTATTCACTATGAAGTAAGATAACACAAACTATGCTTTACCGTCAAGCTTTGATTTCGTATGCTAAAAAATACAGTGTTACTAAAACAGCTATCTGCTATTGCACTAACAAATAATATATTTATGACTGATTAAAAGATATGACGGAACTTACATTCTCTTGCTGATAAGTCTCACAGATATCATCACCCCAATCAACATGCTGAGCAAAAACTTACATTAATTCGCAATATGCGACGAAAAAACCAATAGTAGTCTAATTATCTTCTGAGTAAAGCTGCGGGCAGCTTGGATATATTCGCTCTATCTCCGGTTCGTATCCGTGTTCTGATCCACAGCGGTCAAATGACTATAAAACTATCAAACCACCAAACCCAAAGTATATACCAAAGCCTTATGAGCAAATTAAATATCCTGACCAAAGTGTGCAAATAGATGTAAAATTTGTACCATCAGTTTGTCTCGTAGGTGATGCAAAAGGCAAAAAATTTTATAAATATATAGCAATAAATGAATACAGCAGATATCGCTATCTATAAGCTTTCAAAAAGAGCATAGTACATATTCTTCTTACGCGATGTTCTTAAAACATCTAGTCGAAGTATTTCCATATGCTATTGAGTGCGTTCAAACAGACAATGGTTCATGATTCACAAATCACTTAAACTTTTGAATATCTAAAAAAGGCCTTGTTTGAATTTAATCTTTCAAAGTTAGGAATAAGACACACGCTGATAAGACCATACACACCAAGACATAATGGCAAAGTAGAGCATTGTCATCGCAAAGATAATGAAGAATTTTATGATTCACATACATTTTATTATTTCGATGATTTAAAAAAGCAACTGATGGTTAGACAAACGCCAATACAATAAATTTTCAATGCATCCTAATTGGTACTTTACTAAACACACTCTTTTTCTCATTTTGTAACGCATCATTGATAAATCTACAGTTTTTATAATATAGGTATGTTATAACTTGACTTAATTCTATATAAGAGCTAGAATTAATAATGAATTAAAAATTATAAAATGGAGGGATCATAATGATGGGATTTAGAACATATGCACCTACAAAGTTGATTTTTGGAATAGGCAAATTAAATAGCATGCACGAAATAAAAATGCCTGGAAAAAATGCTATGATTGTTATTTCAAATGGTAAATCAACAAAAGAAAACGGTTCGCTTGACCGCACAATCGATCAATTAAAAATGTCAAGAATAGAATATGCTGTTTTTGATAAAATTGAGGCTAACCCGTTAAAATCTACCGTTATGGAAGGTGCTGAGTTTGCTAGAAAAAATAAGTGTGACTTTGTTTTGGCTCTTGGTGGCGGTAGTGTCATGGATGCAGCAAAAGCAATAGCTGCTATGGCTACTAACGATGGTGATTTATGGGATTATGTTGGTACTGGCACCGGCAAATGTAAAATTGTGAAAAATATTCCTCTTCCAGTGGTTACTATTACAACAACAGCAGGTACAGGATCAGAAGCCGATTCTTGGGGCGTGGTAACAAATGAAGAAACAAATGAAAAAGTAGGTTTCGGAGTTGAAGATTATTTATATCCCGTAATTTCAATAGTCGATCCTGAACTCATGAAGACAGTTCCTCCAAAATTAACTGCATTTCAAGGTTTTGATGCACTATTTCATAGTGTTGAATGTTATATTTCAAAAACTGCTAATTTTATGAGTGATATGTATGCCATAACTGCCATCGAATATGTTGGACGTTATCTTTCAAGAGCAGTAAAAGATGGAAATGATATGGCCGCTAGAGAGGGTATGGCATTTGCCAATACTTTGGGTGGAATAGTGATGACAATATCTTCTTGTACAAGTCAGCATGCATTGGAACACGCAATGTCTGCATATCATCAAGATCTTCCTCATGGCGCTGGTCTTATAATGCTGTCTATTGCTTATTTTAAACATTTTGTCAATAATCATGCCTGTGATGATAGATTTATAAGAATGGCTCAAGCTTTAGGTATGAAAGACGCAAACAAACCTGAAGATTTCATTTATATGCTTATGGAACTAGAAGAGGAATGCAATGTTGCAGATCTTAAAATGTCAGAATATGGCATAACACCTGACGAATTTCCAAAGCTTATTAAAAATTCTCGCGATACAATGGGCGGCTTATTTGATTGCGATCGTGTTCCTATAAATGATAAAGATTGTGAGGCTATATTCAAAGAATCCTACAAATAATCAATAAATATTTGGATTTTTAATATATAATAAAAAATCATCATATATTGTGTGATTGAAATTACCAAACAGCGTTTTTAGTAGTAATGCTATAAACGCTGTTTGTATTTTATGTTAATTATTTTCCTTAATAGAATAAATTTTGACAAAAAATGTCAAATATGCTATAATGAATCGATTTATTGTAGACTTTTATTATAAATATAGACTATTTATAGAAAGGATGTTTAAAATGAAAAAGATTATTACTACTGTGATAGCGGCATTTCTTGCAATCAATATCTTTGCAGGTGATGTTATATTAAAAGCAAGTGCTATGGAGTCTTTATCACCAAATGAAAAACATAGTCCTTTTATTGATAGCTATAGTGTAAACAAAGAATACATACAAAAAGGTGACCATTTTGATATAACGCTTAATGTCACTGATGAAAACATTAAAAAGGATATTGAACTGCAAAATGAATATGTAAAAATGGATTATGACAGTGCTTTTTCATGTGAAAACACAGAGTCAGCATTTAAATCAGATTATATCGAATATGACAAAGATATGTGCGGTGGACAAATAACATTTGAACTTAAAGATGTGGTTTATGATGAAGAAGGTCATAAATTCATAATTACATATGGGTTTGATTTAAATGGAGAAAGATACGAGAACACAATTACATTTTACCTAGAAGAAACTGATCATGAAGTGCCTAAAACTGAAGACGAAATCAAAGGGTACGATTTAATAGAAGAAGATAAACAAAGAGGTACAACGCCTAAAGTTGATATAAAAGAATGCCACAAGAAAAACAATCCTCGTGCAAATAGAACCATTGTCTTATTTGGTGCAGATGAAAGAGTAAAAGACGCACAAAGGTGGTTAAATGCAAGGTATGGCGGCAAGCATGGATATACAATCATACCTGAAGATGGTGTTCCTGGAACAAGAGTAGCAAGTGCCTTTGTAAAAGGTCTTCAAATAGATTTAGGCATTGCAGAACCTACAGGAATATTTGGAAATGCAACAAAAGCAGCGTTTGATAGACAAATAGGCACATTAAATTATGGTTCCACTGATAGTGGAGATAAACAATATGTGACAATGTTACAACATGCTATGTTCTGTAAAGGATACAATCCTGGTTCGGTAAGTGGTAATTTTAAAGATAACACATCAAGTGGAATAATAAATATGAAACACGATGCAGGATTTGCCGATGCAAACGATTCACAGGTAGATTCAATGTGGTTTAAAGCTCTACTAAGTTCAGATGCCTATAAATCAGTAAATGGTGGAAGCATAAAAATAAGAGAAGCTCAACAATATTTAAATAGAAATTATTATAGATATTTTGGGATAGGGCCATGTGATGGTCACTATTCAAGAGACACAAATAAGGCCATAATATATGCATGGCAGGCAGAAGAGGGACTAGATACAAATACAGCAAATGGTAATTTTGGTCCTACAACAAAAGAAAAATGTCCTAATTTGCCAAATGATTCAAGATATTCTGGGCAAACTCTGAAAAACTTTACAAGGATATTGCAATATGCATTATATTTCAACGGAGTAGAATTATCCGAGAACACAGGTTTTAACGGAGAATATAATGCAAACACAAAGAAATGTGTGCAAAATTTTCAAAAATTCATGTGTTTGCCAAATACAAATGGAAACGCTGATGTAGGAACAATAATGTCGCTAATGTTGAGTAAAGGAGACACAAGCAGAGCTGCTAAGGGTTGCGACTGTTCAACTAAATTAGATGCCTCTAAAGTGTCAACATTATACAATGCAGGATATAGATATGTTGGAAGATATTTAACAAATGTCCCCGGCGGACGAGATAAGATGATGACAATAAATGAATTTAGAACAATATCAGAGGGAGGCATGCGAGTATTTCCAATATTCCAGCAAGGCAATGAATATAAAGATCATTTTAGCGAAGCACAAGGAGAAATAGACGCAAAATTAGCGGTTGAGGCAGCAAAAAATATTTATATTGGACAGAATGCAACTATATATTTTGCAGTAGATTATGATTTTATGGATTATGAAGTAAAGGAAAGAGTAATACCATACTTTTTGGGAGTCAACTCAGTAATGCATGAGATATATAAAGATGAATATAAAATAGGAGTATATGGTTCAAGGAACATATGCACAAGAGTGAGCAATCAAGGTTTTGCAACATCAAGCTTTGTAAGTGACATGTCAACAGGATATAGTGGCAACTATGGATACCCCATGCCAACTAACTGGGCATTTGACCAATACTATGAATATACCCCTTTTGGATTTGGGTTGGACAAAGTAGCAGTATCTGGAAGAGATAATGGAGTAGCTTTAAACACAAAATATAGCGGATATAACAGACAAGCTGCAAGAGAATATGCAAATATGTGGAATGGCAGTTTTAATAAGCAAGAATATCGTCAATACAGTGCAGATTGTGCTAATTTTGTATCACAGTGTTTGGTAGCAGGTGGAATATCGATGAATGATACTTGGTATTCAAAGAAAATTAATGATAGTAATTTTGATGTTGGAGAGCCATGGAGATTGGCAAAAAAACAATATGAATATTTTAAAAACGATGCGTGTGGATATAGAAATGGAGAAATAATAAAAATAACCACGCGTGAAGAGGTGGCATCGGTACTAACAAGATGTGCAGCAGAAGGAAACCCAATACAGATGGGAGATTTAATGTATTTTGCACATAAAGGGCAAGGAGAAGAAGGCGTGCATCATGCAACGATAATATCGTACACAGATTCAGGATGTATAAAATATGCAGCTCATACCGATCCACAATTTGATGAGGATGTTAATAATGATGTTCATTTAGATAAATATGACGTATTTATAATAAGAATGCATAATAGCAATTAATTTTGAGGTATTGTTATGAAAATTGATTATAAGAAAATAAAGAATTGGTTAATTAACAATAGCAAAATAATATATAGAATAACAGCTATTGTATTGTTGGCAATTCTGTCATATGGATTATATATCACATTTAGACAAATTATTATTAAGTTTAATCCTGTAAATTTTTATTATGTACATATGGATAAATATTTATTGCATATATTTTATACATTAACATTTATATTAATTATACAATTTCTATTTATTTTAATATTAGGAAAAGTAAAAAGAGTAGCTAAACTATGTTGTTCAGTAATCATTTTGAATATGATAGCTATGTTAATTACTATTATATTATTTAGCATTTTTAGAGCGACTTATTGTGTTATAATTGGGAAACTAACAGGCTTATTGGACACTATTTTCGTTTATTTATCAATGGATCTACTTTGGCCAGCAGGGGCAATTTGGTATGGACATGACTGGATATCTTCTATAATATTTGCAATACTTGCAAGTGGAATATCAACAACATTGCAATATTATTTCTTAAGAAAAAATACTAAAAGCAAAAAGCTATTGTTAACTTCACTCATAATTTCATCTGTTATCGTTTACACCTGCATAACAATATTTTTTAACATAAGATATTAAAACGCATGAAAATTGATTATAAGAAAATAAAGAATTGGTTAATTAATAATAGTAAAACAATATATAGAATAACAGCTATTGTATTGTTAGTAATTCTGTCATATGGATTATACTCAACGTATGATGAAGTGTTTTTTCATTTAGGGAAAGTGGGAAGAGATAAATTTTGGTTATGCATTTTTTATACATTAACCTTTATACTAATCATACAATTTCTATTTGTTTTAATATTAGGAAAAGTAAGAAGAATAGCTAAACTATGTTGTTCGATAATTATTTTAAATATGATAGCTATGTTAATTACATTTATTTTAATATTTATATTTAATTTTATAGTATATTACTCTGATTATCCTGCAGAAGGATACATACATGAATTATTAATAAGGTTGTTATGGCCTGCTAGTATTTGGGCATCTCACGATTGGATATACTCTATAGCATTTGCAATACTTGCAAGTGGGATATCAACGACATTGCAATATTACTTCCTAAGAAAAAATACTAAAAGCAAAAAGCTATTGTTAACTTCGCTCATAATTTCATCTGTTATCGTTTACACCTGCATAACAATATTTTTTAACATAAGGTATTAAGTGCGCGCACAATAGTAATATAATAAAGACCACAAAATAAAAATATAAATCTTGCGGTCTTTATGTTTTATATAAAATGCTTTTGTACAATTATTTATTTAAACAGTGATATTTATGAATTTTAGCAGTCAATTTTTGAAAAAATGCAGGTTGTTCTGTCTCGGGAATATCTTGTGACATTATTGCCAAAAAATATGGCTGATTATTCTCATCATAAATTATAGCCTCATCATTGCAAATTAGTTTTTCAGGTATCCAACCAGGTTTATGTAAAACTCTTAAATTTGGAACTCCTGCAGGAATTTTGTCATTATAAATGCCCGTTGAAAAGTAAAGTTTGGCTTTATCAGAAATATATGAATCTTCTGATATAAGATCATAAAGAACCTCTAAATGTCTAATTAAGTCTTTCGGACTAAAATCTTGGTAAGTAACTTTTTCAGTTTCAATTGGTGTTCCAATGCTTGCTAAAAAATTTTTTAAATTCTCTTCTGTAACTCTCTCTTTTAACATTCGAAATGCTACGTTATCACTTTTAGTTATTAATAATTCAAGAAGTTGGTCTACAGTGTATTTATCGCCAAAATTTCCATATTGAATTTCTCCTGTTCCATCATATTTGTGTTGTTCTTTATATTCTAAAACTTCAGAAAATTCTATATTTCCTTCTTTAATCATTTTAAAAACAAACAAAGCTAAAAATGTTTTATTAGTGCTTGCAGGATCATATTGTTTTGATTCATTATAACATAAACTTTCCATATTATAAGGATTCTTATAATAAAAACCAACATCATATTTTTGGCACATATTTGATATTTCTAAGCTTAATTTCTCTTTATTGCAAGAATAAATATTATTAAAACAAAAAATAGCGAAAATAATAACAGAAAAGATAACAACAACTATTAAACAAGATATTATAATTTTTTTCAACTTCAAATTCCCCTTTTTTATTTAATATGACTAAAATAATATTAACTTAATTAACTTTTAAACAATTGCCTGAATCAAAACTTTTTACAAATGTTTCTGTAATAGGACTAGTATTTTTTATATAGTTAATGAATATTTCATCTAAACCGGAAAAGTAATTTACATCCGGACTATTTCCAATAAGGTCATAACCATCTCCACCATTAGCTATGAAATCACTTGTTGCTAAAATATAAGTCTTTTTAAGCTCTATCTCATGACCACCAATAGTAACTGATTTAACTCTTGAACCTATAGGAGAGTTTTTATCTATAACACATGTTGCTCCTGCTATTTGAGGAAACTTAACTGAAGGATATGGATATTCAGAGAAAGCAATTTCTAATGATTTAATAATATCTTCACCTTTCACTGATTTTGTAATTACACAATTTCCAAACGGAAACACCTTTATAATGTCATTAATTGTAATATCACCAATATTTATGCTGTTTTTAAAACTTCCGCTGTTAATAAATACCATTTGAGCATTAGTTTCTTTTATTATAGCATCTGTAACTAATTTTGTTAAATAAGTTTCCTCTTTTCTAACAATAGACTTTGTACCATCTAAATATACTTCAGAATTTCCTATTATTTGATTAAGCATTGGAGAAAGTTGATTATTGATTTTCTCGAGTTGCTCATCTATTTTGGCACTTGGTTCCATTTGGTCCAACTCAGAAAATGGTATATTTTCAGGTAAAATTGTTTTTAACCCATTGTGCATGGATATTTTAACGATGCCTAAGTTTTCTGTATAGTTGCCTGCAGATGTTATAACAGCTTTCCCCTCAACCTGATTTATTTTATCTAAAGTTGAATGGCTGTGTCCATCAATAATCAAGTCCAAACCATCCACAGCATCTCTTACATCATATGAACGATTACATATGCTTTTATCACTTATACCCAAATGACAAACTGCAATAATAATGTCAGCACCTTCAGATCTCAGCTTGCTGACTTGATTTTTAGCAGTTTCTACAGGATCCTCAAATTTTAAATTTTCAACATTTTTAGGGTTAGTCTTAAAAACAGTTTCTGGAGTAACAAGCCCAAAAATTCCTATTTTTACATTATCTATATTTTTAATATCATTTTCAACAAATGGCATTTCACCATTTTGTAAATAAAGATTTGCAGCCAAAATTTTAAATGACATTGTTTGTGACAATTCCTTCAATCTGTCATATCCATAATTAAAGTCATGATTTCCGGGAACACAATAATCATATCCAATTAAATTCATCAAAGAAACCACTGTTTCTCCTTTTGACACAGTTGCAATTGGTTGACCATGAAAAACATCTCCTGCATCAAACAACATCAAATTTTTGTTTTTTTCTCTAAGTTTAGAAATATAAGTATCCATCTTAGAATAACCTGATACATTATTTTCTTTGTCATAAACCATTCTTCCATGAACATCATTTGTATGTACTATCATTAAGTCTAAGTCTTTATGCTTTGTTTCAAATGTAGAACATCCTTGTGTAAAGAAAATGGTAACAACTAAAGTTAAAATTAACGCTTTTATTTTCATAATATATAATCTCCTATTTTAATTACATAGTTCATTATATTAATTTTTTTCTAAATGTCAATTACAATTGAAAAGTGAGGAGTCAAGCATAGGTAATATAAATAAAGAGTATATAAAAATTCTTAGTTAAAATATACTGATTTGCTATAAAATATTATTAGTTTGTTCTTAGACAAAAGCACTCTCAAATTTATGAATACTATAGATAAATTTACTCTTGTAAAAATACATAAACAGCTCTTTGCTGGCACTAAAAAACAGCACATCTTTTGCAATTTAAATTGCAATTATTTGAATTTTTAATAAATTCATGCTAATTGGTTTAAAATCAATTAATAATTATAATATCAATTTTTTACGATCAGACATAATATAATATGAAAGGAGTTTGATAAAATTGAATCAATTTCATAGTATACAAAATTGCAGAACTATGCATATGATGCCAAATATCAATGAAAATATTGTTAATTCGGATAAAAATAATATAGCTCACTTTCCAATCGGCATGGCTTATGTACCATGGCAAAAATGGAAAAAAATATATAGAAGTGACATTGCGTTGCAACGAGGCACTATATTTCAAGAACTAGATCTGCCATTTTTAGGTGAGGAGGTAGTATAATATGAATGAACGAGAAAAAGCAATGAAAGATGTACAAATTGCAGATTTTGCTTTAATTGATACTATATTATATTTAGATACACATCCAACTGATAAAGAAGCTTTAGAACAATATGATAAATATAAAAAAATTAGTGAGGATACCAGATGGAGATATACATCAAAATTTGGACCACTCAATAGCAATATGGTTGATTCATCCAATAAATTTGATTGGGTAAATAATCCTTGGCCTTGGGAGGTTAATGCATAATGTGGAATTATGATAAAAAATTAGAATATCCGGTAAACATAAAAAATCCAAATCCTACTATGGCAAAATTGGTATCAAGTCAATTTGGTGGACCACACGGCGAATTAGGCGCATCTTTAAGATATTTAAGTCAAAGATTTGCAATGCCATATAAAGAAGCAAAAGCAATTTTAACTGATATAGGCACTGAAGAATTAGCTCATATGGAAATTGTAAACACAATCATGCATCAACTAACTAAAAATTTAACAACAAAAGAGATAAAAAATTCAAGTTTTGCTCCATATTTTATGGATCATACAACTGGAATTTACCCTGTTGATGCAAGTGGTGTACCGTTTAATGCTTCGCAGTTTGCATCTACTGGTGATCCAATAGCTGATCTTATGGAAGATATGGCTGCTGAACAAAAAGCAAGACTTACCTACGATAATATATTAAGGTTAGCCGATGACCCAGATGTAAGAGATCCTATTAAGTTTCTAAGAGAACGCGAAATAGTTCACTTTCAACGCTTTGGTGAAGCACTAAGAATTGTACAAGACCATTTAAACTCCAAAAACTTCTATGCATTTAACCCAGCTTTTGATAATAAAACTAAATATAATAGCCAATCGACATGTCAATAACTAAATAGTTCATAAGATATACTCATGAAAATCTATCTAATCTTTTAAATGATAGTAGATACTTTTTGTATCCGCTATCATTTTATCGTTTTATATTTTTTTAGTTTTAATAATAATAAAAAATAATGAAATATTATACAAAACAATAGTTGTAGGTTTATCAATGATGTATTCACATTATAAAAAGAAAAAATATGTTTAGGGAATTGACAATTTAGAGGACGCATTGGAAATTTATTGTGTTGGCTGTTTCTTTGAAATCATTAAATGAATAAATGTATGTGAAATATAAAATTCTTTATTATCTTTGCGATGAGAACATTCAACTTTGCCATTATATCTTGGTGTGTACGGTATTATTAATTTGTGCTTTGTTTTTAACTTTGCAAGGGTAACTTCAAATAAGCTTTTTTTAGATATTCATAAGTTTAAGTGATTAGTAAATTCAGAACTATTGTTTGTTTGAACACACTCAATAGCATATGGAAATACTCCGACTAAATGTTCTAATAACATCGCAGAAAAATAGATACTATGTTCTTTCAAAGCTTCTAGATAGCGATATCTGCTGTATTCGATAAAATTTCTTGCCTTTCGCATTGCTTATTAGGCAAACTGATAGGACAAATTTCACATCTATTTGTACACGCTGGCCAGGATATTGCATTTACTCATAAGGCTTAGGAATATACTTGGATTTGGTAGTTTTACAGTCATTTGACCGCTTCTAATCAGAACACAATACAGCCCAAAGATAGAGCGAATATATCCACGCTGCCAAAATTTTACCCATAAAACTTGGGGTTTCTTCGTCGCCTATTGCGAATCAATGCAAGTTCTTGCTCAATATGTTGATTGGGATGATGATGATGATGATGAGGTTTATGAGGCTTGTCAGCAAGAGAATGTAATGAACCGTCATATCTTTTTAACCAGAGATAAATATACTGTCGGTTAGTACTATAGTGGATATCCGCTTTAGCAACAACATGCTTTTTAGCATAAAGATTAAAGATTGACGATAAAGCATAGTCTGTGTTATCTTATTCATAGTGAATAGGACACCTGCTTTCGTTTTTTGTAACTCAACCTTAACACAGTTTGCTTCTATTTGCTATTTTTTCTATTTTCGTCATACATCATTGTAACACCTACATTTATTTTTTATAACATTGAAATTTTTTAGTTGACATTATATTCTAGTTTTGATATACTGGTTTTATAGATTATATTTAGGGGTTTTAGTTGTGGCAAACGTTAGTAACTTTTATTTTGCAAATTACTATTTTAGCAACTCTTATTATTCTAAAGAGGTTAATTTGTTTTGTCATACTTTAACTAATTCAAAGTAAACTGTAATTGTTTGTTGTGAATTAACGAGCTGAAGTGTGACAACACTTCAGCTTTTTGTTTTATCAATCTTTTTTTTATTAAAGGAGGCTCTTATTATGATTATTATACTAAATTCAAAGGCCACAAAGGAACAAATAGACGAGATGTTAAAAGATTTAGGCAATTTAGGATTGAAAACTGGAGTTATTAATGGTGAGCAAAAAAGAATTATCACACTAATTGGAGATATCAGCAAAGTTAATGTTGACGGTATAAAAGCAGAAACCTTCGTAGAAGATATTAGACGCATATCTGAACCTTTCAAGGCTTCAAATAGAATCTTTCACCCAAATAATACGATAGTTCAGGTAAGCAATCAAAAAATTGGAGAAGGACACTTTTGTATAATGTCCGGCCCATGTTCGGTTGAAACAGAAGAACAAATAATCTATGTTGCAAACAGGGTAAAAAAAGCAGGTGTAAGTATGCTAAGAGGAGGAGCATTTAAACCAAGAACTTCCCCATACTCTTTTCAAGGGTTGGGCTCTGATGGATTGAAGTTGCTTTTAAAGGCTAAAAAGGCAACAGGTCTTCCAATTGTTACCGAGCTTATGGATTTAAAACATTTAGATCTTTTTTCAGATGTAGACGTTATACAAGTCGGTGCAAGAAACATGCAAAACTTTGAAATGCTCAAAGAATTGGGAAAATGCAATAAACCAATACTTTTAAAAAGAGGCCTTTCAAGCACCATTGAAGAGTGGATGATGAGTTCTGAATACATTATGTCTGGTGGAAACAAAAATGTTATCCTATGTGAACGTGGCATTAGAACATACGAAACCGCCACACGTAATACTCTTGATATTTCAGCAATTCCCATGATTAAGAAGATATCTCATCTACCAATAATTGTCGATCCAAGCCATGCAACTGGATTAACATGGATGGTAGAGCCACTTAGCAAAGCTGCAATAGCTGCCGGAGCTGACGGATTGATGATAGAGGTACATAACTGCCCAACAAAAGCGCTGTCAGATGGAGCTCAGTCGTTAGATCCTGATCAGTTCGACGATGTTATGAAGAATATAAAACCTATTATTTCATTTTGCGGTAAAAAACTTAATGAGGCATAATTATGAATATTACAGTTGTTGGTTTAGGTTTAATAGGTGGAAGCTTTTGCAAATCTATTAAAAAGAATACCAATCACACAGTATTCGGTATTGACAATGACAAAAATGTAATAAAAAAAGCATTAGAATCTGGTGCTATTGATAAAGAAATTACACCAAAGCAACTGAACCAATCAGATGTGATTATAATATGCTTATATGTCGGCCAAACTATAGAGTTTATAAGTCAACAAATAAACAATTTCTCAAAAAGAAGTATTGTTTGTGACGCATGTGGATTGAAGATTGAAATAGTAAAAAAAGTAGATGACTTATTGTTTGATGCGGGCATAAATTTCGTCGGACTTCACCCTATGGCGGGAAAAGAACTGTCTGGATTTAACAATTCTACTAAAGATTTATTTTATGAAGCAAACGCTATTCTCACCAAAACTAAATTAACAAAAGATTATGCGATTTATGAAATTAAAAATCTACTAAAACTAATAGGTTTTACAAATATTATTATAACCGATGCCAAAACACATGATAAAATAATAACATTCACCTCTCAGCTAGCTCATATTGTTTCAAGCTCTTATATAATGAGCCCAACATCTAAACTGTCTGAAGGCTTTACAGGCGGCAGTTTTCAAGACTTAACAAGAGTTTCTTATATGAATTCAAAAATGTGGTCTGAGCTGTTTTTGAAAAATAAAACAAATCTATTATACGAACTAAATAATATAATAAATAATCTGCTAGACTATAAAAAAGCAATTGAGCAACAAGATCAAGATGCTCTTTCAAATCTCATAAAAAAAGGAAGTTTAATTAAAAAGAAATTTATGTGATAAAAAATCTTATAAATAAATGGCAAGGCAGAAAAGATTTTTTGGCTAAATTTATAAAATTTATTTGTTATCTTTTTATTGATTATATATAAAAAGGAAATATGGCTAAAAAGATATGTACAACTGAAACACCTTAGGCAATGACATTTGTAAAATGAGATATAATATAGATTTTACAAAAATAATAAAAATGGTCAAAGTTGTAAATTAGTTACTATATTTAAGCAATATACATAATACAACAAACGCTTTAAAGAAGCTTTGAAAAAACTTTTAGCTATTCTTACCTTTTATAGCAATTTACAAATAAAATAAAAGTCAGAACTTATACTGTAATAAAGTATAAACTCTGACTTAATGTATAATTATTATTAAAATTTTTATCTTTGCTTTAGTAAATATTTTTCTCTACTTTGGGCATTTTACATACAAAACAACGTAACAGATTATTTATTTAGTTTCTTAATTCTTCTTTTATAATTGTAGTATATCAAAAGAGCAATGCACAAAAACAACACAGGGCCTGCAATCATCCATATTGTCTGTGACAAAGCTTCCTCATCACCGATTAGCAAAGGATTTATTATTGTGAAAATGTTAGCAAACAAAATAACCAAAGATACCGTAAATGTCATTATGTATACAAAAATTTTTGATTTAACAATTTTAAAATCATGGTTTATTTCATTATTATTTCTAAATTTAATAAAAGCTGCAACTATAAAGAAATATGGAAAAGTTTGTGCAACATTTGACAGCAAAATTAAAATGTTATAAAAAGATTTAGCTCCCTGTCCGCCAAATGAAATTATAGCAATTAGTATACAAATAAATATCGTTTGAACCCACATTATCTTACCAGGCATATTGAACTTATTATTCTTAACCAGTGCCTTTGGCCACATACCTTCTGGTGCACCATACAACAAAGATTTAAGTGGAGAATAAATCAAAACAAAAAAAGCTCCCATATATGCCATAAGCATAACTAATGCAGTTATTCTTGAAAACCAACTACTTAATATAAGAGATATATCTGTTGATAAACCTAAAGCGTTTCCAAATTCAAAACCAAGATTACCCATGAGCACATAAACTATATTTCCCATATTAACACCATCGGTTTCTGATAAAACATTCCAATTTGAGCTTATTCCAAAGCAAAAAATTGAAAGTGCATAGCAAAGTGAAATTAAAATGGTAGCAAGTATTACACCCTTTACAAACTTGCTAATTGACTTTGTTTTTTCAACTATGCTTCCCATATTCTCTACTCCGCCATAGGCAAACAAAGCAAATGTCATAAAGGCTATCAATGAAAAAACACTTTGATATTCGGAATTAGGTGAATGCACAAACGAACTAATGTCTTCTATAGGCTGTGCTATTTGCCCTTTATTTAAAATGAATATGATAATGCTTATTATGTAAAGCGATAAATTTATTAATAGTACAGCTGTTCCACCAACAGACGCAACAAATGATATTTTATTAAATCCTCTTGTTGCAAAAAATGTGACTACAACCATAAACATCATTGCTAATATACCAATAAATTTATTTGAATCAAGTCCCAAAAATGACCAATTTTGAGTAGTATCAGCTCCAAATAAAAACTCTGATGTTGGTATCCAAATTTTTATAGAAGTTGCCATCATATATACAACATATGAAGAATACCACATAAATGTTCCTATAAAGCCATATAATGGACCTATAGACTCTCTCATCCAGGTATACATCCCTCCGCCACTGTCTTTAAATGAAGAACCATATTCCGCTATCATAAATGTAAATGGAATAAAAAAACATATTGCCGATAATATATACCAAGGTATTGCAGCATATCCCATTTTATAATATGCAATATTTGGATTTGCAAAGCCAGAAACTGTTGAAAAAATTACAAGCACTACACCAATTGTTCCGAGTTTTTTTAATTTTGCCACAACCTATCTCCTATCTTTTTTTAATTTATAAATATGCTTAAAAATAAAATATTAAAAGCGTTTATTAATAAATATTATTATATCAATTTTCAAACTAATTTCAAGTTTTTTATCGATTTTTACATGCTATAATTCAAAAAATGTGACTTATCTACTAAATTTCACGAATTATATATATTTTTTTGTTGAAAATCAACTTAAACATGTTATAATAAAAATTATCAAACAAATGTTAGTAAAAAACAGAAATGGGGTGCACTTTTAATGGTTAACTATAAAAAAGAAAATTTTGTAATTACTATTAGTAGAACCTATGGAAGTGGTGGGCGTGAAATAGGCCATAAATTGGCAAAAAAACTTGGCCTTCCTTTTTATGACAAAGAACTTTTGCAAATGGTTTCAAAAGAATTTAACTATTCTGAAGAATATTTAAAAAATGCAGATGAAAAGCCAATAAATAGTTTCCTTTACTCCCTTTCTGTTGCCGCCAATTCTAACCTTCAATTTAATTATGACACAATGCCCATTAATGATAAACTCTTCATAGCCCAGGCAAAACTCATTAAAAGATTAGTAAACAAAAGTTCCTGCATAATTGTTGGCAGATGTGCAAACTCAATTCTTGCAAACCATACTAATCTTTTAAACGTAATTATTTATGCCCCATTAGAAAAAAGAATTGAGTATATTAAAGAATATGACCCAAATTTAAAAAATGAAAACGAAATTAAAAACTTGATTAAAAAAAATGACAAACAAAGAAGAGAATATCACAAATATTATGCAAATAATGATTGGATGGTTATGGAAAACTATCATGTATGCCTTAATTCAGGTGCAATAGGAATTAATAGCTGTGTGAGTGTTATTGAACAATGTGCTAAAACAAAAAAGTTCATCTAAACAAATTTAAAATTTAAAACCTCCTATGGCCCTGATTTTTTCATTGGAAATTTTATTTTATATTCAAACTAAAAAATCGTCATATTCTTTATGTCTTTCAAACCATTTTATTGCAAAGCCACAAATAGGCTTAATATTTTTATTTTCCTTAAGCGCTTTTTTTACAAAATTTTCCATTAATTTCCCAGCAATTCCCTGTCCTCTAAATGACTCGTCAACAAATATTTTGTTTATTTTATAAACGTCATCATCGCAAGCAAATTGCAGCTTTGCTAATATTTTCTCACCATCTTGAATAAAAATTTGATCTTTATCTTCTTTATAATCCATTTAACATACCTCTTGATTTTTTAACTAATAATATAATTAACCGTGATATAAAAATTACTGATCAGTTAAATAAGCTTTTAAAGCAAATATATTTCATATTTATAATAACTTCAAACAGCAACGTGAAAAATATCAAATACAATTTAGTTGTCTTGAATATGAAAAAACCTAATGATTAAAGCATTAATTTCAATTTATTGAAAAATATATTTTCAATAAAGATTAGTAGAACATTTTATGATAATTGTTTAAATATAATATTTATTCTTTTAAAAGGAGTTTTTGCGCATTTTTTCTAAATATAAGCTCTAAATCATGCGAGCTTAACTCTAAACTTTCAATAAAATCACTTTCTTTTTTTGTTGAGCCCCAAGGACTATCTGATCCAAACAATATTTTATCTGTTCCATGTTTTTGAATCATATCTTTCATACAAGACTTACTCAAAAAGCAAGATGCAAGAGATGTGTCTAGATATACATTTTCAATACCAATTAAATGCTTAGCAGATTCTTCGTCTTTAAAACCACCCATGTGTGCTGCAATGATTTTAAGGTTTGAAAACATTTTGGCAACTTTTGCAAGCCGCAGCGGCGAAGAACATGAGCTATTCGTACAAATTGGATCATACCCAACATGGAATGCAAGCAATATTCCCAATTTTTCAGCATTTTCATAAAAATTAAACACATTTTCATCATCTATATAAAAATCTTGATAGCCAGGGTGCAATTTTAAACCATACAATCCCATATCAATGCATCGTTTCATTTCATCCAACTCATTTTCTGAACCCGGATATACCGATCCAAAGCAGTATAAATTAGAATGTTCTTTCTGCAAACTAGCTGCAAAATCATTAACTTTATGTTGCTTTTGTGGGTTATTCGCAATGTTTAAAACTACCGCACTGTCAGCACCACCATCTTTTAACGCTTTTAAAGTACTTTTAGTATCTCCTTCGCACTCTGCACGATATGTAGGATTCCCTTTTAGTATAGAATCTAATGCTCTTTTTGCAAGCTCATCCGGCATAATATGCGTATGAAAATCTATTTTCATTTTCATATCCCTCTTTACACTATTTAATCGTAACTAAAATAATAACACAAATCATATATTTCTTCAATATATTATAATACTTATAAAGTACCAAAAATACCCATCAAAATATAACTGTTGTATGTTTTTAATATGAAGCTGTTTTATATATTTATTATAAAAAAGCTCAATTTCTTTAATATCAAATTTTTAATTTAAAACAAACAGTTATTTTCACAAAATGCGGAGGCTTTGGTTAATAATATATTTTGTTGGGAATTTCTTTTTGTTTTATGCACATATTACAAAAAGCATTAACCTATAAAAATTACCTTATAAATGCAAACATTATTATTTTAAATCTCCTTGCAAATAGATTAGCATTAATTAATCCTAAGATTTCCTGCACTTCCGTTTTAAATCTGTTCTATATTTCAACTTCAATATTATTTTTAAAATAAAAGAGCGTATTAAAGCAAAGTAATTTTTGACAAATAAATTATTATATAGTATATTTAAAAATATAATTAATATAGCTATATTAATGTAAAATTTATTTTCAAAATTTAATTATTACATAAGCTACTTATGATAAAAAAGATACGAAAATATATAATTTGAAATTTTAAAATAAGATACAAAACCAGTTCATATATACACCAAATTAATGTTAGGAGAAGTTTAATGGATTCAAAAACAATAAATAAGCTAAACAAGCTAGCTTGTCAAATCCGCATGAGTATAGTTGAAAGTATATATTACGCAAAGTCCGGTCATCCGGGCGGATCACTTTCAAGTGCTGACCTTTTGGCTTATTTATACTCCGAAGAACTTAATATTAATCCGAAAAATCCAAAAGATCCAAATCGTGACAGATTCGTTTTATCAAAAGGACATGCCGCCCCCGCTTTATACGCTACATTAGCTAAGCTGGGTTTTTTTGACATGGAAGACCTAAAAACACTGCGCAAATTAGGATCCCATCTTCAAGGCCACCCTAACATGAACTCAACTCCAGGTATTGACATGACAACCGGTTCACTTGGTCAAGGAATATCTGCTGCATGTGGAATGGCTTTGGGACTAAAATTAGACAAATCAAAAAGCAGAGTCTATTGTTTGCTCGGTGATGGCGAAATAGAAGAAGGGCAAGTTTGGGAAGCTTGCATGTTTGCCTCACACTATAAACTGGATAATCTCTGCTTGTTTATTGATAATAATAATTTACAAATTGACGGAACTGTAGAAGAAGTTGCCGGTCTTATCGATATACCTAAAAAATTTGCGGCATTTGGTTTTGAAGTTTTTGAGATAAATGGCCACGATTTCTTTGAAATTGAATCTGTTATTCAAAATGCTAAGCAAATTAAAGAGAAACCTTCTGCAGTAATTATGAAAACAAATAAGGGAAAATGCGTATCATTTATGCAAGATAACATATCTTGGCATGGTTCAGCCCCCAACTCAGATCAATTCTATGCCGCTCAAAAAGAATTGATTGTTATTTTGTCAGGATTGGAGGACTAAAATATGTCAGAAACTATTAAAAAAGCCACACGGGAAAGTTTTGGAGAAGCTTTGGTAGAAATAGCAAAAACAAATCCAAATGTTGTTGTTTTAGACTCTGATCTTGCCGCTGCCACCAAAACTCAAATATTTAAGAATGCTTTCCCTGACCGATTTTTTAATTGCGGAATTTCAGAATGCAATATGATCGGAGTTGGAGCCGGTTTATCCACCACAGGGAAAATACCTTTCGTTGCAAGTTTTGCAATGTTCAGTGCAGGTCGTGCATTTGAACAAATCAGAAACTCTGTAGCATATCCTAACTTGAATGTCAAAATCGCAGGTTCCCATGCTGGCATCTCTGTTGGCGAAGATGGCGCGACTCACCAATGTTGCGAAGACTTAGCGCTAATGAGATCTATTCCTAATATGACTATTTTAAATCCTTGTGACCACTATGAAATGCAAGCTGCCATTAAAGCTGCAGCAGAGCTCAAAGGCCCTGTTTACATAAGGCTAGGAAGACTTGCAATAAACAGCATAAACAATAATGATGACTATAAATTCGAAATTGGCAAAGGCATTGAACTAAAAAGCGGAAATGATATCACGCTTATAGCAACTGGGCTTCCAGTCGGTGCCACTTTGTCTGCTGCCAAACTTTTAGAAAAAGACGGCATAAATGCCAGGGTTATAAACATCCACACAATCAAGCCAATTGATAAAGAAATTATTATAAAAGCTGCCAAAGAAACAAAATATATATTCACCATTGAAGAACACAGTATTATTGGTGGCCTCGGTGAGGCGGTTTGTTCTGTATTGTGTGAAAACAACCCAACTTATGTAAAACGTATAGGCATAAACGATATATTTGGACAATCGGGCGCTGCAGAAGAACTATTAAAACATTATAAGCTGGATGACGTGGGAATTTATCAAACTGTAATAGAAACTTTATAATTTATATTTTTATATGTTAAATATTATCTTGGTTTTATTTATTAAGCAAGAAATGAAAACTTAAGCATAGATGTAAATGCTAAACTTAAAACATTGTATACTTTTTTTATAACAAAGCACAAATGTGTTTTCATCTTATAGATGCCGCCAAAATGCTTTTTGGTAAATTATACATATAAATTATCTTGATCTTTAAAACTTGTCTTTCACTATTTTATCTATCTTATTTATATCTTGGAGTTATTTTATTTAATTATTTAGGAATTTATAATTATTTTTGTTATAATATATGAATATTGCCGACAATAAAATTGGAGTTACCTTTTGATGAAATTAAGCCATAAAAAAGCGAACAAATTAGAAAAACAATATCGTCATAGAATATATGCCTCGCCAAAAGTTGGGCTTACATCTGAGCAGGCTATCGACCTAAGCGAAGCAGGTTATTCAAATAAATGTGTTAATACATCTTACAAAACAATTGGCCAGATTGTTTTTGACAATGTATTTACTTTTTTTAACTTTGTTTTTTTTACGTTGGGATTTTGCCTGTTTTTAGCACAATCCTATAAAGACATGCTTTTTTTAATAATAATAGTTGCAAATACTATGATTGGTATTGTACAACAGATCCGATCAAAATTGACTATAGACAAATTAACTTTAATTTCATCCGCAAAATCTACAGCAATAAGAGACGGCAAAAAGCAAACGGTACTTAACGACAAGTTAGTAAGAGATGATATTATAATTTTATCTACCGGGAACCAAATTCCTGCCGATGCCACATTAGTAGACGGGGAAATTCAAGTTGACGAATCTCTTTTAACGGGAGAATCTGACCCTATATCTAAAGTTAAGGGCAAAAAGCTCCTTTCGGGCAGTTTTGTTCTCTCAGGCAGTTGTAAAGCAAGGTTAGATAAAGTGGGTGAAGATTCATATGCTTCTAATCTTGCAATTGAAGCAAAGAAAAATTTAAAAACACCTCAATCGGATATGATGGCTTCACTTGATAAGTTGATTAGAGTTATAGGATTTGCCATAATTCCAATTGGACTTATTTTGTTTTTTAAACAAGCTTTTGTTATCAATTTGGCCTATGACGAAGCAATAGTAACCACCGTTGCAGCGCTTATTGGAATGATCCCTGAAGGGTTATATTTGCTTACTAGCATTGCACTTGCTGTCAGTGTAATGAAGCTTGTCAAAACCAAAACTTTGGTACACGAAATGAGTTGCATAGAGACTCTTGCAAGAGTAGATGTGCTTTGTGTTGACAAGACCGGGACAATAACCGAACCTGAAATGAAGGTTACTGATATTATCCCGCTCAATGATAACAAAAATTTAGACATTAACACTATTCTACACTCTATAATGTGCAATCTACAGTCGGATAACAGCACCTCAAGAGCTCTAAAAAAACATTTTGATAATAAGACCGATTGGAAAGCAAAAAAAATTCATCATTTTTTGTCATCAACCAAATGGTCAGCTGTTGAGTTTGAAAATAATGGCACATATGTAATAGGTGCTCCGGAGTTTATATTAAACGAAAAGTACAATAACATAGAAAATCAGGTAATTAAATATCTATCTCAAGGTACACGTGTGCTTCTTTTGGCAAAACTAAATGGTTCAATTGAAAAAAATATTTTAAAAGGAGAAATAATACCAATTTGCTTGGTTTTAATCGATAACCCCGTTAGAAAAGAAGCTCCGGAAACATTTAAATTTTTTGAAAAACAAGGCGTTGATATTAAAGTAATATCTGGCGACAATCCAATCACTGTATCAAGAGTATCAAAAAAAGCCGGCATTAAAAATTCCGACAAATATATAGATGCAACAACACTGAAAACGGACGATCAAATGAGAAAAGCAATAAACAACTATACTGTTTTTGGGCGGGTAACTCCTAATCAGAAACGCAAATTTATTCAACTTATCAAAGAAAACAAACATACAGTCGCTATGACAGGAGATGGTGTAAACGATGTTTTAGCTCTAAAAGATGCTGATGTTGGCATAGCTATGGCCTCTGGAAGTGATGCGGCAAATCAAGCAGCAGAACTTGTTCTTTTGGACTCCAACTTTGCCTCTATGCCCAAAGTTGTTATGGAAGGACGCAGAGTTATCAACAACATAGAAAGGGCAGCTGAGCTGTTTTTAGTAAAAAACATATTCTCTTTTCTTTTATCAATAATTACTATATTTGCAAACATAGCATATCCTGTGACCCCACTTCAACTATCTTTAATAAGTGCTTTGACGATAGGAATACCTTCATTCTTTCTTACCATTGAACCGACAACATCTCTTATCCATGGAAGGTTTATCCGCAATGTGTTGAGAAAAGCTCTGCCGGGTGGCATATGCAGTTTACTGCTCATTATATTTTTACAAATGTATGCAAATATATTTAATCTATCTTTTGATGAGCTGTCTACAATGGCTACGGTATTGCTTGCAACAAATGGCATATTGGTATTGCTAGAAGTTTGCAGACCATTCAACTGGAAACGACTTGCCATACTTATATCTATGGCCGTGCTCATGATTATAAGCATTGTATTTTTTGGCAAGTTCTTTTCAATAGATGAACTTTCAACAGAAGCAATTATAGCGCTTTCAATATTAATGATTTTGAACTATCCACTATTGCGGCTATTCATGTTATTATTTTCAAAAATATCCAGTTCAACGGCAGCTTTTAGAAAATCTTTTTACAATCGCATCAAAAAGTAGTATAATTAAAAAATCAAATATAATAAAAAATAGCACTATTTTTGAAAAGTGCTAAATATAAAAAAACCGAAATTTCAGAATAAAATATATATGCCGATAACAAAACTTGTTTAGTTAAGCACATCTATATATAACAACCTGTATATTTCCAATTTTAATATAATATTTTTTTTAAATCTTAAATCTTACTAAAATCATCTGCATGTTATTTTTTCTTTTTCATATATCTTTCTTCTTCGCTAAAAATACAACCACAATATTTTTGCATATAGAGTCCCATATCTCTGGCAGCTTGCTGACCTTCTCTAAAATATGGACGGAAGTCTTTATATATAAAATCAATTCCATGTTTTTTTGCTGCTGCTTTTGCAATTTGCTTTATTAAATCATGGTTTTGATAGGGACTAATTAACAATGTAGTTGAAAAGCCATCGTATCCATTTTCTGCTGCATAACGCGACACGGCATCAAGACGTATTTCATAACAATATCTGCAGCGACCGTCTATGTCTTTGGAAACAGCACAAACAAAAGGTCGAAGCCCATAATCATCTTTTAAAATTAAATTTGAACCAATTGATTTTGAATATTCTATCAATGCGTTCTTGCGACTGCGATATTCTGTGAAAGGATGGATATTTGGATTATACCAAAACAAATCCGGCTCTATTCCCTCTTTTTGCAAAGTCTCAATGCACTTTATTGAACATGGTGCGCAACATGTGTGAAGCAACAACTTACTCATAACTATCCCTTTCTGATAAAATGACTGTTATTTTAAAAAATATATAGCAAACGCCTAAAAAGCATAATACATTTGATAGGATATAACTATAAATGGCAAATCCAACTGATTGTGTTAACAATAAAAAACTAAAACTTCCTGAAAATTATTAAGCTTTTTGAAATATCTGCGTAAGGCAACAAAACGGGTTTAGGAAAACTTTTTAAGGTCTTACATGCTTATTATAAATTAATTGAATTTAACATTTTATACACATTAAAATTTCATTTATACTTCGCATTTCTAGTTTATATTATAAAAAATCTTTTAGATCATATCACAAAGTATTATATAAGTCAATTTTGCTTATAAAACGCAAAAATAAATTTTTATATTTAACATAAAATTAATATTTAAACCAAAATATTATCAAATTTAACCCGTATAATATTTTTAAAACAATTTAAACATTTTAAGGAGTGAATTAAAAATGAATTTTAAAAACTTAAAAAATCAAAAGCACATAATTATCTTAATCGGCATATTAGGGTTATCTTTCTTTGTCAACTTTTTTATGATAGGTAACCTAGGCACAGGTAATTCATATTATGCCGCATGTGTTAAAAGCATGACCCAAAACCTACATAATTTCTTTTTTATAAGCTTTGACCCTGCGGGAATGTTAAGCGTGGACAAATCTCCTCTTGGATTATGGGTGCAAGCTATATTCTGTTTGTTGTTTGGCTATAACGGATATTCAATTTTGCTTCCTCAAATCATTTCCGGCACTATTTCAACTTTAATGTTATATATAATAGGCAGTAAATTTTTTAACAAAAAAGTTGGATTAATAAGCGCTTTTTTGTTTTGCTTAACTCCCATTGTTGTAGCAGTATCAAGAAATAATACCATGGATATGCAACTAATATTGGTTCTTTTAATTGCCGTTTTCTTTGTATTAAAATCAATACAAACCAACAAATGGAGATGGTTAATTATTGCGGGTGCATTATTGGGATTAGGATTTAACATTAAAATGCTACAAGCTTATTTAATAGTTCCTTCCATAATAGTTGTATATCTGATTTTCTCAAGGCAAAAAATATGGAAACGTTTTGCAGCGGGAATTTTATCCTGTCTTGTTATGATAGCTGTTTCTGGTGCATGGATCGCTGCTGTCACTTTAACTCCTGTCGAGAACAGACCATACGTTGACAGCACCACAAACAACTCAATAGTCGAATTAATATTTGGCCATAACGGTACAGATCGTTTGTTTGGCGATGGCACTTCACTAAACAATGGTAGTGAAAACAATTCAAAACAAAGTCCAACAAATAACAATAACATACCTCAAAGTAATCAAGATCAAAATTCATCTAATAGCAACAATAACAATTCTTATGACAAAACAAACTATGAAAGCAATTCATATCTAAACTCAAGCGATCCAGATTCGCCGCCAAATTCACAGCCAATGGGAGGTGGTCATACAAGAGAAATAGGCACTGCATCTATGTTTAGGTTATGGAACAACTCTTTGTTTGGACAAGCAAGTTGGCTGTTAATATTTGCTCTTGTGTCTTTAGTAGTTTGTTTAAGAAAAAAATCACTTATAAACAAAAACATCAGCCAATGTGTCTTGGTGTTATTTGGATGTTGGGTTATAACAGCAGGGTTGTTCTTTAGTTTCGCAGGATTTTTCCATGCCTACTATTTAGCAATGCTTGCTCCGCCCATTGCAATGTTAAGTGCCATTGGAATCAATTATATATATGAACGGCTTACTAAAAAAGAAAAATCTAAAAAAATTGACAAAAAACTCATAATCTTGATTTTGGGCTTGATAATAGATGTTATCATATCTATTATATATTTGATAAACTATAATCAGTTCATTTGGATTATACCAATAACAATAGCGCTATTAATTTCCGGAATTATTTTATTAATAATAAGCTTAAAAAAGCATTTGATAAAACATAAAAATTTAATGGCTATTTTAACATCCATCGTCTTGCTGTCTTCAATGGTGTTTGCACCATCTTGTTGGAGTTTATACACTACTTTAAACTCAAACAATTCAGCTTTGCCTTCTGCGGGTCCAAGTCAGATGAATGGTAATAGACCACCCAATGAACGCAATGAGAGTGATGAACTACTTAATTATCTGTTAGAAAATTACAAAGAAGGAAGTTTCCTAATAACCGCATGCAGAACACAAAGCATATCAAACTATATTATAAAAACAGGGTTACCTTGCTTTTCATACGGAGGTTTTATGGGTAAAAACACATTTACAGTTGAGCGTCTGCAACAATTGGTGAATGAAGGAAAAATAACATACTTTTTGTTATCAAATGAAGACAGTGACGGTGATATAGAATCTTATGTTAAAAACAATGCAATAAGATTAGATATTTTGGATGATAAAAGCGATAATAAACAAAAACAAGTTCTATATAAATTCAATTAAATTATATTTGCTTTAAACGGATTATGTACTCATTTTAAAATTGTTTAACTGCTTTTCTCTTTTGAATAAAGATGAAATAATCAATAAAATGCTCAAAAAAACAAAATTTAAAAACAAAATGATAATCACATGCTTAAAAGTGTAAGGGAACCAAACAAATAAAAAATCCCACGTTGCTTGAAAAAATAAATATGGTATCAAATATACTGCAAAAGCGGCTAAACCCAAAATGGATAGTTTAAATAAAATTTTATAAAATATTTTTAAACTAAAAGCGCTAAAACGCCTTTCTTTCTTACAAATTTGAAATATAATTTTAAGCATAAAAAAAACTATTACCAGCAAAGAAAATGATAAAACAACATAAATTGACGAACATATTTCATCTAAAATAAAATTAAAATCTTTTCTCTGAGTTTTATCAAGCAAATCGTTAGTATCTACCATAGAAAATATACCTTTGGCAAAATCATCTAACAAACAATTATTAGTGTTGCATAAAATAGCAACTCCTATATCTTTGTCTGTATCAAACATAATGAATGAAGAAAAATTAGGGTTTATTCCTCTATGCATAAATTTTATAGTAGGTTCTTTTTCTAAAAACCAACCAAAAAAATAATTTTCATCTTGAAAATTTTTGTCTTTTAACAAATTCATTTGTGCTTTAAGCCACTTACCAATATCGTTTATGTTAGAAATTATATATCCCGCAGGAGTATTCCCTCTATAAATGGGAGCTAAATAATCTTTTTGATTGCAAAAATTTAGCTTATATCCATTTGAAACTAAATTTTTTGGCGCAACATTTCTGCCTGCATAAGTTTCATCTAAACCTAAAGGCTTGAAAATGTTAGCTTCCATATAATCTTCATATGGCATGCCGGAAATATTTTGAATAACAAGCCCTAAAACATCATAATTTATTGTGGAATATTCAAACTTTGTTCCGGGAGCAGTTTTTAAATTTATGCCTTTTAAAACTCTAACAGTGTCTTCCAGCGCAGATTTAGATGACGAAATCTGAATTTTGCTTATCATTCCTTTTGGAATTCCACTTTTGTGCTCAATTAAGTTTTTAATGGTTAATTGTTGTTTTTCCCCTTTGTAATATACATCCAACCAACTAATATACTTTGAAATGTCATCGTTTAAATTTAACATCTTCTCATCTGCTAATTTGGAAATTGCAAACGCTGTAAAAGCTTTACTGTTAGAACCAATTTCAAAAAGCGTCTGACAAGTTACAGGTCTATCGTCATCTTCAAAACCAAAACCTTTGCTTAAAATTTCCTGATCGCATTTTATGGCATATACGGCCATGCCGGGAATTTTATTATCGCTCATAAATTCTTGTACATAATTTTCAATTTCCAAATTGCTGCATGATGCAGCGACAATTTGTCTATTTATGATAACACTAAAAATAAATAATGTTATAAAAAATATTTTTACAGCAATATTTTTTTTCACTGCATAAAACTCTCCTCTATTAAAACAATTATAATTTATTGCACTTAATGTACACTTTAATATTTATTTGAATATGTCCTTTGTTTTTGAAATATCTATTTTGTTTAGCAAAATATCAAAACTTGGTCTATCAGAGCAAACAGAAAAAATATAATTTTTATCAATTCCATATGATTTTGCCAAATAAATCTCACCTAAAGATTTATTTTTAACATTAAATTCATTTTTCTTATCCATTGGTTTTTCCACAACAAAATATTTTAACCCTCTTGACAAACCTGCTCCCAAAAGCTTTGTGTAGCTCTCTTTCACAGTCCAAATTTCATAAAATCGCTTCATAATTTCATCTTTATCATCTATGTCAAAAATATAATTTTCCTCCAAATGATCAAAATATCTGCTTGCTAACCCTTTAAAATCCATATTTCTTAACTCTTCAACATCTACGCCAATGGGTTTTAAGCCAAATGCAGCCATAACATAACTTCCAGAATGCGATACACTAAAATATACATTACCATAATTTTCAACATACGGTTTGCCTAAACTATCATATACAATTTTTACCTCTTCGTTAGTTAAAGAAAACTTTTCCATAAAAAATTGTCTTATCATAATGTCGGCATATAGCGACCTATTATAGTCTGCATCATTTTTAAATTTGTTTATCTTTTTCCTTTTCTCTTCAGATGTATATTTGCTTAAATTATATGCATCTCTCTTTTCTGATATATCAAACTTCAAAAATCTTACTTCAATAGCATTTTCCATCAATCAGTTCCTTTTTTCAATAATTTCTCTTTGCATAATTTTAATAAAATCTTTTCTTTTTTAAGAATTTATAAAATCGGCCATCAAATTAATCGTATTATATGTAAATAGATCGGCAGCGTTAAATTTATCAGGAAATAATTTATTAATTTTTAAGTGCAGCCTAACAAGATTCAGTGAGTTTCCTCCTATATCGAAAAAGCGATCGTCTATTCCTATCGTATTTTTGTCTATATCGAGCACCTCAGACCATATTTCAGTTAATTGGTTTTGTAACTCACCTTTGGGCGGAACATAAGACTTTTCATTTTCCAAACATCCTTTTAATTCATAATTAAGCAAAGCTTTTTTATCAACTTTTCCATTTGGCAAAACAAACATCTTTTCTAACATGACAAAATAAGAAGGAACCATATATGTCGGTAACGTTTTAGATAAAATATCAACCAAATCTTTATGTGAATAGCTGCAATCGGAAACGACAAAAGCACAAATGCTATCTTCGTTTTTCGTGTTTTTCTTAATAACTGCTATAGCTTGAGTTACCCCCGGAATTTTTAAAATTTGCGACTCTATTTCCGAAAGCTCAATTCTATAACCTCTTAGTTTTATTTGAGTATCATTGCGTCCAATGAACTTTAATTTACCGTCAGGCAACCATTTTACCAAATCTCCCGTTTTGTATATTTTCTTGTCTTCGTCAAATGGAGATGTTATAAATCTTTGGTTGCTTAATTCCTCATTTTTAAAATATCCCAAAGAAAGGCCATCTCCTCCGATATACAGCTCACCAACAGCGCCAATGGGTAAGAGCTTTAAATTAGAATCAAGCACATATAGTTGAGTGTTATCTATTGCTTTTCCTATTGTGATGTTTTGTGCACTACTAAGCTCTTCAACACACGACCACACTGTAGTTTCAGTAGGTCCATACATGTTATATATTTTACCATCTTTGCATATTTCTTTCAATTGAAATAAAAGTTGCTCGGGAAAGGGTTCACCACCCACTAAAACTTTACTTAACTTTCCAAGTCCTTTTATGTTTTTGCTCTCAATCATCAAACCTAATCTTGAGGGTGTTGTTTGAATTATGTCTACATTGTTATCAATAATTAATTTATCCAAAAGTTGCGGATCGTTTTGTTCAGCTTCTGTTGCCAATACTATTTTTAGTCCATTTACTAATGCTAACCATGATTCGAGAACAAATATATCAAAAGATATCGTTGTCACGGAAACAATGGTCTTATCCTGGCTAAAATCCAGCTTTCTGTTCATGCCATTAATAAAATTATGTACAGATTTATGCGAAATCATAACGCCCTTTGGTTTTCCCGTTGAACCGGAAGTATATATCATATATAACAAATCATCGGAACTATTTATGTTATCTAAATTCGCCATTTCGCTTTCAAAAATTTCAAGGTCATCTAAGCAAATCATGTCATCTGTTTTAAATTTTGAATCTTTTTTTGCAATAACAGAAAAGCAGTTGCTGTGCTCTAGGATATATTCAATTCTTTCATTTGGATATTCAGGGTCAATTGGCAAATAAGAGGCACTGGCCTTTACAACACCTAACATTGCTATAAAGACTTCTATGGAACGGTTAAGTGCAATGCCTATTATATCTCCTTTTTTAACTCCTTTATTTTTTAACCAATGTGCTAAGCAATTTGCTTTTTGGTTTAAATCGCTATAGTTTATTTTTTCGTTTCCGCAAACAATTGCAGTTTCAAGCGGAGTATTGTGCACTTGTTCTTCAAACAACTCTTTTAATGTTTTTGTGCTGTCATATTCAAAGTCGGTATTGTTGAAAGAATTGATGATTTCTTCTTTTTCGTCCGGACATAATATTTCCAATTCACGCACTTTTTTATCAAAATCGTTTATAATCAAACTAATAATTCTAACAAAATTCTTTGACAAATTATCAATTATTTTTGAGTCAAAAAGCTCTTGATTATAAGCAAAATTAAATTTTAAGACATCTCCGATCATAACCGTTAACGTCAAATTAAAATTGTTTGCTTCTTTGATGGAATAGCTTTCAATTTTCAAATTTGAAAGCGCTGTTTCATCACTTATATTCTCAAAAGGATAATTTTCTATTACAACTATGGAATCAAACAATTCATTAATGTTGCCCATTTTTCTTTCTTCAATGATGTTTGACAACGAACTATTTTCATACTCTTTGCGTTTTATAAGATCATCTAATATTTTATTTATTAGTTCTAAAATAGTGTCTTCTTTTTTAAAAGCAACTCTAAATGGGATTGTGTTAATGAACGTGCCAACGATGTCTTCAATATTTTTTATTGCCAAGGTTCTGCCAGAAACAGTAGTTCCAAATAATACGTCATCTGAATTACTATAACTTTTTAATAAAATTCCCCATGCACAATAAATTGTTGCGGCAAGCGTTATATTGTTTTTTCTGATAAAGCTATTTAAATCATCCGTAATATCTTTGCTTAAACAGTAATCAATTGTTGCAATTTTTGAAGGCGTCAAAGTACAATTTGAATTTTTATAGGGTAAAACTGTCTTTTCTTCTAAACCGTCTAGATAATTATTCCAAAACAAATTATGCTTTTTGATATCTATCCCTAAAATATATTTTATAAATTGTTTATATTTCGACTTTTCTTTTATGTTTATGGGTTTATTATTAATTAAGTTGTTATATGTTTCTAAAAAATTTTTATAAATAATACCATTGCTCCAACCGTCAAAAAGAATGTGATGGTTAGTTACAATCATTGTGCATCTGTCGTCTTCTGTTCGGCATAATGTAATATTTATTGGATTTAGGGAAATATCGATGTTTTCATTAATATTTTTTTGTATTAATTCTTCCAATTTCGCTTTTTTATCTTCCAAAGAATATTCTCTAAAATCATACTCAAAAATAGGAATCTCAATTTCTTTAAGAATTATTTGTACCGGTTTGCTTATCTTTTCCCATTTATAAATGCTCCTTAAAGCCTCGTTATGGTTAAAGACTTCTTTCCAAGCTCTTTTCATTAATTCAAAATCTATTGTTCCATTTAAAACTAATTTTAAACTTACTTTATATTGCTCGCTTTTATCATCCATCAAATAGTGAAAAAGCATTCCTTCTTGGGTAGGAGTCAAAGAAAGAATATCTTCTACATTTTCCCTTTGCAATACTTGTTGTTTAGACAATTTTATCCCTCCGTTAATATTTATTATATATTTCGCTATAAATACTCTGACAATACGGAATTTATAAAGTTTGACAATAAACTCGCATTATTTTCTATATAAAAATGTCCTCCTTCAAACTCTTTCATTGTACATTTTTTGGTGGTATAACGATCCCATTCACTAATATCAATATCAGCAACAATTGAATCGTTTTTGCCCCTTATTATGGTAATATCATTTGTAAATTTAAAATCTACAAGCGGTTTATGAGTTTCTAAGATTTTATAGTCAGCACGAATAATCCTTAAAAAATAATTTAATAACTCTTTATCCTTAAGAATTATACTGCTCATCCCGCCGAAAGAAATTATATTTTCAATAAGCTCTTCGTCTGACATTTGGTGCATAAATTCTCCACGATATTTTATATGCGGAGGATATCTCCCAGATAAAAAGACATGTACAGGACCAGGCTTTTTACTTTTTAAAATTTTATCACAAATATTAAATGAAAGCCAGCCACCCATGCTGTGACCAAAAATAGCATACTTTGCGTCGTTCGCTCGCTTAAATATAAATTTATAAATATCATCTGCTGCTTCATCAAAACTTTCATAGAACCGATCATTAAATCTATTTCCTCTTCCGGCAAGTTCGACCGGAATTAGCTCTATAAATTCGGATAAAAATGGTTTCAACTTCAAATACATCGCCGCCGATCCACCGGCATGCGGAATACAAAACAATTTAATATTTTCCATAAAACTTCACCTTTTTAATTACTTTACATATCAAATAACGCATCTAAATCTTCCTGAGCAAGTCCGGATTCGCTAAAATCAGAAGATGTAAATTCAGTTTCATTTTTATTTATGCAATGTTCTATTATCAATTTTAAAACTTCAAAATATTTTTCCATGAAATCTTGTATATAGCTTTTTTCAAATTGTGTTGAATCAAAAGTTATATATACAAAAAGCTTACCTTTAACTTCAATGCAGTTTATATCCAAAAGACATGTCAAAGAATTTTTAACATCCGAGTCACATCCGGTATCTTGAATAATTAACTTAGATATATTATCTTTTTGATCCTGTTCATCAAAACTTCCCAAGAAATTAAATCTAATTAGATCTTTCAGACTGTAGTCTATTTCTTTTTTGATATATTTAAGAAGGGAAAAATCTAACCCGTTATTTGGCAAATTTCTCAACTTTTCTTTGACAGCAATTATAGAATCTCTCAAAGAATCATTACTCAAAATCATTCTTACGGGATATATAGTTGTAAACCAACCTACCGTTTGAGATATATCAATATTTTCAAAGAGTTCTTCTCTTCCGTGGCCCTCAATAGAAACTAAAATATCAGTTTGATTGGTTAAATCCTTTATAGTCATAAATAAAGCAGCTATTAAAAGATCATTTGCTTTTGTGCCATAAGCGGCATTTGCTTTTGTCATTAATAAATTAGTATTATTTTTATCAAGCGAACCGCTAATGTTTACTTTTGATATATTAACAACTTCTGAATTTAAACTGCCATTTGAAAATTTAAACTTGCTTTTAAAAGTATCATCCCAAAAACTTTTTGAATCGCAGTCAAGCTGCCATAGCGAATCTGACCATTTTGCATATGAAGAAGTTTTATTTTCTAACTTTAACTCTTTTCCTTTCAAAAATTGTTTAAGCATTTGTTCAATATCGTTGATAATAATTCTGAGCGAGATGCCATCCATTATTAAATGATGAGCTGTAATTAACCATTTATAGCTGCCACCAAGATTAAATATCACAATTTTAAACAATAAACCATTTTCTATATCAAACTTTGCTTTAATCTTCTCTCCCAATTCACCTATAGCCTTTTCCTGATCATCGTCATTTGATATATCAAAATAAATAATTTGGTTTTTCAAGTTTAGATATTTAGGGTTATAGTAAATGCTATTTTTTGCAGCATCGAAATTAATTCTCAGCGCATCGTGTCTTTTTATAAGCATATCAAGCATTTCTTGCAAGATGTTTTGCGGGACGTCTATTTTAACATCTAAAACAATCGATTGTGTGTAATGATTTCTATTTTCAAAATTTTGATAAAAAAACCAACTGATGATGGGAGTGTTCTTAATTTCACCTATACAATCTTCTTGTAAAATGTTTTTGGTTTTATCATATTGAATAAAACTAGCCATATCACTGATTTTTGGATGGCCCAAAATGTCCTTAACAGGCAATTTGAATCCTTTTGAATTCATCTTTGACGATATCTGTATAGCCTTTATAGAATCTCCACCAATATAATAAAAATTATCATTTAAACCTACCGTTTTCGCGCCTAAAACCTTGGAGATAACCTCTATAAGTACTGTTTCTTCATAATTTAAATTTTTGTTTGAATTATCATTAGAGCTCACAAATTCCTCAGGCTTAGGCAACAGTTTTTTATCCACCTTTCCATTGTTGGTAAAAGGAAATTGATCCATTTTTATAAAGTGCAGAGGAATCATATACTCCGGCAAAATCGAAGCTAGATAATTTTTCAAATCCAAAATATCAACTTTTTTGTTTTCTCCAAAATAGGCACATAAAGCCTTGCTATTTTGGTTATCAATCACAGTGATAACTACATCTTTTATATTTTCATAGTTGGAAATTGCCTTTTCTATTTCACCAAGTTCTATCCTAAATCCATTTATTTTTACTTGGCTATCAGCTCTACCTATATATTCAATCTCATCAAAATTTAAAAATTTAGCCAAATCACCTGTTTTATACATCTTAGTACCAGGCACAAACGGGTTGTCGATAAACTTTTCATTTGTGAGTTCCAAACGATTTGCATAGCCTCTTGCAACACCATACCCACCGATGTACATTTCGCCAGTATATCCTAGAGGTAGTGGCTGTAAATCACAGTTTAAGACATAAATTTGCGTATTATTTATAGGAACACCGATCGGTACAGAACCTGTTTTATCTTTCATTGGATCAAATTTATAAATCATGCATCCAACCACCGTTTCAGTCGGACCATATTCATTATAAATTTCTAAATCTTTTGAAAAACTGTCATATACGTTTTTAGCAACGCTTACCTTTAAATTTTCTCCTCCAACTATAAACACCCTTATGGAAGAATTTCTATTATCCAAATCCTGCAAAAGCAATAGGTGCGATGGCGTCAATTTAACAATAGTTGCTTTTTGTTCTCTCAATATTTTATAAAGCACATATTCGCTTTCATCATCATCTCTGTATATTGCTATTTCACAGCCTGATATTAAAGGTGTGAAAATGGATGTAACTGTCAGGTCAAATGATAGTGATGAATAAAGCGCAAAAACATCATTTTCATCTTTCACATACTTTGTTTTTGCCCAATAAATATAGTTGCTTAAACCTTTATGTTCCACCATAACCGCTTTGGGATTTCCAGTAGAACCGGATGTATAAATAATATAAGCTAAGTTGTTTGGACAAGATTTTCTGCCGACAGAAGATGTTGGTTCGTTACAAAAATCACCATCAAGCAAGTTAATTATCTCACCTTTAAAATCCAAAAAGCCAACAGATACGTTAGTAAGTAAAATACTAATTTTTGAATCTTCAATTATATATTCAATTCTCTCATTTGGGTAATTTAAATCTATCGGGACATATGCTCCTCCAGCTTTTAGAACACTCAATATTGCAACAACGGTTTCTATCGAATGAGTTGTTATGATTCCAATTTTTTCTTCAAGCTTAATGCCTTTTTTAATAAGCAAATTTGCCAACTGATTAGATTTTTCATCTAAACTTTTATAGTCTAATTTTTCTTTCTTAAAAGACAACGCAACCTTTTTTGGATTATTTTTAGCTTGTTGCTCAAAAAACTCAACAACAGTTTTGTCATATGGATATTCGAATTTTTTATTATTAAAATCATAAATTAATTTTTTAAAACTATCATCAGATAATAAGTTAAGATTTTTAACTTTTACTTCAGGATTTTCATAAATCTGATCGACCAAATTGCTCAAACAATTATAAATTTCATCTATTTCAAGTTCGCTATATTCAGAAATTTTATAGTCAAAATCCAAATATAATTTCCCATTCCATTTTCTAATTATGATCTGCAATGAATACGGTTGATATCCATTATAAAACTGGTATATATTAGCACGCAATCCATCTAATTTAATATCCAAACCTGAATAATAATTTATGCAAACATTAAAAAGACTGTTTATTCCTTTTTTTTGCAGTTCTAGATCGTTTATGAGAAAATCGTATGGATATTCTTGATTTTTGTACCCATTTAGCCATAACCTGTGATAATCTTTCATCAAAGTTTTTACATCACATTTAGAATCAACATTAAAAACACAAGAGATAGTGCTTGTACACATGCCAAAAATTTTTCTTTCCTTTTTACCTGATCTATTAAAACACAGAGTACCAATCGGTATTTTCAAATGCCCAAAGGCTTTATATTCATAAATAGCATAAAGTGCCGTAAAAACAGTATTTAAAGAACAACCTAATTCTTTAGATAACCAAGCAATTTTTTTGGAGATATTTTCACTTGTTTCATATGTCTTTCTTTTGCCTTCAATCGAATTTAGAGGAAGTATATTTTCTAAACTGTCTTTATCTTTAAAAATTTCATTCCAATATTCCTTGTTTTTATAAAATTTATTGGAGTTAATATAGTTTTGTTCTTTTTTTATATAATCTAAATAAGAAGATGCTGGAACAACACCTTCTTTCTCACATTTTAATAATCTTTCATAAATTCCTACTATTTCACTCATCATCTCTATAGACCATCCATCAGCTATAATATGATGACACTTAACCAAATAACCATTGTCATTTTCAGCCAATTTAAAGAGATATATTTTAAATAAAAAATCATTTTTAATATTAAACTGTTTTTTTATCTCTTGCTTCATCCATTCATAAAAACATTCTTCACTGTCTCTAAAAGCTGAAAAATCTTTATACTCTAAATTTATATATGTATAATCCTCAAAGTACTGTACTATATCTTCATCAATTTTAAACTTTAATCTTAACCCATCATTATTTTTTATATATAAATTTACTGACCTTTCCAAAAGTTTAAAATCTATTTTTTGGTTTATCCTTACATATCCGCCAATATTATACATTGGAGAACCAGGAAAAATTTGTGATGTATAAAAAACTCTTTTTTGTGGATGAGTTAGCTGATATGTAGGCTTACCATTCACACTGAAAGTACTAATGTCAATTCATCTCCTTATTTTTTAATAATTTTTTTAATTATATAATAATTCTACAATATTTTCAACATATTTATATTGATAAACCAATTGATAAAAAAATACATTTAAGAATAACAAACACAAAATCACGATATATACAAGTTATATTTAAAATGATCGAATATATGAAATTAAAAGCAAAGTACTATAAACAGTACATCTTAAAAACTTATAATTAAATATAAATAAAAAACTCTGCAAAGTAATAAATGCATTAATTAAAATAAATAACAAAATTCATCTTTTCACACAATATTTATGGGAGTGCCATAAAAGAGGATAAAATGATATAATAGAGAAATGCGATGTAAAACATGTAAAAAAGAAACTATCAAATAAAAAACAGGAGGCCAAAGGTAACTGTGGAAAAGTATATACGCCAAAACAAAAAAAGAAAAAGTAATATAGATGGACGAATTCTATAGTTATGTATAGAGAAAAAACAGAATATATGTGATAACTAGTAAGCAGAGAAAAAATACAAATAGCAGGATATGATATAGCATATGACAAGAATAGTGAGAGGATACAAAGGCTTGTAAATAATTCACCAAAGGCGAAGCATTATTATTCTGATGTTTATTCTGCATATTCCAAAATTATTATTATGTAACTCACAAGTCGTTAAAAAACAAAAGTGATACTTATACCGCAGACGTTGCAAACTCTGATTTAAGAAATTATATAGCACCTATGCATAGGAAATCCGAGTGATTTTTTAGACTATAGATACTGCAAAAGCTGTCTTAAAAATATTTGTTCATGCTTTTAATAAATTTGCCCTAGCTAAGTTCTTGTACTCTTCACTTAAATCTGCTTTTTTTCTTTCTTTTTTTCTATAAACATATCCGTAGATTACTTCTCGACCTCGGGAATGTCCAAATAAAAGATAATAAGATATAATAGATATATGGAAAATATAAAATGCCCGAGATGCAGGAACGAAAAAGTATGGAAAGTAGGAAAACTCAAAAGGAACAGCAGCATCAATTTAAAAAGTACAGAAGAAAATTCATAACAGAATTAAATTATGATAAGGACTTTAAAAAGAAGACAATACATATATTTTATGAAAGGAACAGTGGAAGAGCAGTAGGAAGAATAATGAAAATAAATAAATAAATTAACAGTATATAATTGGATAAAAACATTAAATAAGAAAATAAAAGAACACAGAAGTCTGAGACAAAAGAAGAAGATCCTAAAGAAGTAATAGAAATGGATAAACTCTACATAACTGTAGAGTTTATCCATTTCTATTACTTCTTCTCTCTCATTTGCTGCATTTTTAAATTCTATTTCCTTAATAGGCACATATTTTCCACTATTCCCAGCATCCTCCCTACTGCTATTGTACTGTTCCATTCCATATGCAATTTTATCACCTGTTCCTTTATCTCTTTGCTATAATCTCCTTCCTTTTTGTTTTGGCGTATATACTTTTCCACAGTGTTTACACTTATAACTTTAACTTCCTGCCTTTGTTTTTACTTTTTGATTTCATTTTTTACATTTTTCACATTTCATTTCTTTATTATATCATTTTCATTTCCTTTTTGCATATTATATGCTCTTTTTAGACACTCCACATCCTGAACATATATTGCATAATTAATATTATATATGCTATAATATTAAAATATATAATGTCTTATTAAACTTAAATATAACCAATTTTTCATTTGACCTTGGAGGTTATAAATTGTCTACTAATACAGAATTGTTCTTCAAACAACATAAATTTAAAAAAATAGCATTTATTGGTATGGGCATATCAAATTTCGATAGCATAAAGCTATTTTTGAATAGAGACATAAATGTTACTGTCCTTGATAAATCAAGCAAAGAAAATTTGGGCAAAAATGCAGATGTTTTAGAAAAATTAGGCGCTAAATTCATTTGCGGGGATAATTACTTGGATTGTTTATATGACTTTGATATAGTGGTTCGTTCACCAGGTGTATACTTTAACAAAACTCAAATTCAAAAAGCTATAAAATACGGAACTGTAGTTACATCGGAAATGGAGCTGTTTTTTGAACTATGTCCATGCACTATAATAGGAATTACGGGTTCCGATGGCAAAACAACAACTACAACCTTAATTACCGAAATGCTAAAATTTGAAGGCTATAATGTTCACGTTGGCGGAAACATAGGAAAAGCATTGCTTCCAAAAATAGATAAAATTAAAACGTCAGATATAGCTGTCGTTGAACTTTCAAGTTTTCAACTGATTTCGATGAGAAGATCTCCGGATATAGCAGTCATAACAAATATTGCTCCAAACCATCTCGATGTCCATGGTACTATGGAGGAATATATAGGCGCTAAACAAAACATAATATTGCATCAAAATGAGTTTGGCAAATCAGTTCTTAATTTGGATAATGAACTTTCAAACTCACAAGAAACACTTGCAAGAGGTGTTGTAAAAAAATTCAGCAGAAAAAATAAAGTAGAATATGGAGCATTTTTTGATGAGTCCAATCAAAAAATCTATTTTTCTAAACATGGTAACATATCAGATGTGTTAGATCGCAATGACATTAAAATACCGGGCATTCATAATGTGGAAAATTATCTGGCGGCAATAACAGCTGTTTTTGATCTGGTTTCTATACCTACAATAAAAAAAGTTGCAAAAACATTTAATGGTGTTGCGCATAGAATAGAGCTAATCAAAGAAACAGGTGGCGTACGCTGGTATAATGATTCTATTGCAACTAGCCCCTCAAGAACAATAGCAGGACTTGATTCGTTTAACGATAAAATTATATTGATAGCCGGCGGATATGACAAAAATTTATCTTATGATTCTTTAGCAGCTAAACTTATAGAAAAAACAAAAGCTCTGGTTTTGATGGGTAAAACTGCAAAAAAAATCGAGCAAGCTTTAAAAAAACATGAATTGTATGATGGTAATAATCCAATTATATATAATGTAAGCAACATGGAAGAGGCAGTAGAACTTGCAAATAAAATCTCTAAAAATGGTGATGTAGTTTCACTTTCTCCCGCTTCAGCCAGCTTTGATCTTTATAAGAATTTTGAAGAACGTGGAGAGCATTTTAGATCTATTGTTGAAAAATTATAAATTAAAGTAATTTATTTTCATTTTAAAGGAGAAAGTATGAATTTAAAAGAAACTTTGTTAAAACTTTGTTGCACTCCAGGTGTTTCCGGTCACGAAGAGAAAATTGGACAAGTTATAAGCACAATGCTTAAAAGCTATTCAAATGATATTTTTGTGAATTCTCTTGGCAGCGTTATAGCAAAAATATCCAATCCAAAAAATAATTATCCAAAAATATTGCTCGAGGCCCATATGGATGAAATTGGGTTAATAGTAACATCTATAACTGATGATGGGTTTATTAAGGTTTCGAATTGTGGCGGTGTAGATGTTAAATTGCTTATCGCCCAAGAAGTAGTTGTTCATGGCAAAAGTGATTTATACGGAGTAGTCTGTTCAGTGCCACCTCATTTGAACACAAAAAAAGACAGTCTAATAAAAATGGATGACATTTGCATTGATATTGGTATGAATAAGCAAAATGCAGAAAAATTAGTATCACCCGGCGATGTTGTCACTTATAATTTTTCTTCGGTTATGCTGCATGGGCACCGTGTTGCCTCAAAATCTCTTGATAATCGTTCCGGAGTTGCTGCAATTTTGCTTGCATTAGATAAGCTAAAAGGCAAAGATTATAATTGTGGTGTTAGCGTTATGTTCAGCTCTTTGGAAGAAACATCAGGTAAGGGCGCTTTAACAGGGGGTTATTTAGCAAGACCAGATATTTCATTCTGTGTAGACGTAAGCTTTGCCAAATCAATTGGTTGCCCCAAAAGCAAGTGCAAAGATATGGGTAAGGGAGTAATGATTGGTTATTCACCTACGCTTGACTCAAAACTTAGTTTAAAACTTAAGGATATAGCTGAAAAAAACAATATACCACATCAAATGGAAATAATGTCAGGTCTTACATCAACCGATGCGGATAAGATAAGCACCTTAAGAGGTGGTATTGTTACCGGCCTTTGTTCGATACCACTTAAATATATGCACTCTCCAATTGAAGTTATAGATTTAAATGATTTAGATTCTGTAGCTAGTTTGCTATCCGAGTTTATTTTGCAATATAAGGAGGGGTAAGATATGAAAAAAATATTAGAAAAATTGTGTAAAGTAAATGGTGTTTCCGGTAACGAACATGAAGTTAGAGAAACTATAATTTCACTATTACCTTCCAATTGCAATTATGTTGTTGATGCTCTGGGAAACTTAATTGTGACAAAACAAGGAGGCAAACCTTCAAAAAATAAAATTATGCTGTCGGCCCATATGGATGAAGTTGGCATGATAGTTACATCAATAGAAGATGATGGTTCGCTTAAATTTTCAAGAGTCGGAGGCATAGATCCAGAAGTTATAATAGGAAGACAAGTTCAATTAGAAAAAATTTCTGGAGTTGTTGGCAGCAAGCCTATCCACCTTCAAAATCCAGAAGAAAAGAAAAAGCCAATATCAATTGATGATTTATTCATTGATATTGGCGCTAAAAATGTAGATGAGGCAAAAGAGCTTGTTAATCTTGGTGATATGATATATTTTAAAAGCGACTTTGTATGTTTTGGCGATAGCAAAATAAAAGCAAAAGCTATAGATGATAGGTTTGGTTGTGCAGTATTATTGGAATTGCTAAACAGTGATTTAGAATATGATTTTACGTGTGCTTTTGTAGTCCAAGAAGAAGTAGGACTAAGAGGCGCTAAAGTTGCATCTTACACCATTGATCCAGATATCGCAATAGTTTTTGAAGCTACTACAGCCGCTGATATACCGATGGCTCCCAAAGACAAAAAAGCTTGCGAGTTAGGAAAAGGCCCCGTTATTCCGTTTATGGATAATGCAACAATATACGATAAAGAGCTATATAAACTCGTATTCTCAACAGCAAAAGAAAATAATATACCCTGCCAAACCAAAACAGTGATTGCCGGCGGAAATGATGCAGGCGCAATCTCACAGTCTTGCGGCGGTGTTAGAACACTATCTATCTCGATCCCTTGCAGATATCTTCACTCTGCTTGCAATGTTGTCGATGAAAATGATATGTATTTGGTTGTTGATCTTGCAAAAAAAATATTACCAATAGTATGTGATATTTAATAAAAGCTATTAAATTAAAAAAACATTTGGATATAATTAAATTGTTTAGTTATATCCATTTTGTTGAGAGTCTTTAGTTGCTAATATAGCTTGTGAAATTAAATAGTTATTAAACCAATTAAGTTTAGCGTAAAAATGCAAAAATATTTTTATTTGTTGCATACAGATGCCCAAAATATGTTTAAAAGGTAAAAAGTAATAATAAAAGCTTAACTTAAAATTAGCTATATTTTAACATGTATAAATAGTAATACATATTTTTAGTAGGTTATTAATTTAATTTACGATAATGACTTTAAAAATTGAGGAGCAAAATTTATAAAATGGATTTTTTTAAAATTGATGACAGGCTGGAAGAAATTGGAAGAGCAGTAGAATCAAGTTTATCTCATAAGTTTAGTGAAATAGATAGCATTGCATTCTATAATGAAAGCAAGGTTTTACGCGCATTTATAGATAATAAAATAAGTGACGCTCATTTTGCAGGGTCTACAGGATATGGATATGGCGATAAGGGGCGAGATGCTTTAGATTCTCTTTATGCTCAGATTTTTGAAGCGGAAGACGCCTTGGTAAGACATAATTTCGTCTCCGGTACGCATGCTTTGTCTGTAGCGTTGTTTGGAATTTTAAGACCGGGTGATAGGCTACTTTCTTTAACTGGAAAGCCTTATGACACAATGGAACAGGTAATAGGAATTGATGATGATAATAAAAATTCAGGATCGTTAAAAGATTATGGAATAAATTACCAACAGCTTGACCTACTTAATGATAAAACAGTAGATTTTGATGGCATAAAACATGTCATAAAAGGAGCAAAAGTTGCATATATACAGCGCTCTAGAGGATATTCAAGCAGACAATCGCTTACAATTGATGAAATAGAAAAAATCACAAAAATTGTATATAAATTAAGTCCAAAAACAATAGTGGTTATAGATAATTGCTATGGAGAGTTTGTGTGTAAAAATGAACCAACAGATGTCGGAGCAGATTTGATAGTCGGTTCGCTTATAAAAAACCCCGGCGGCGGTATTGCTCAAACAGGCGGCTATATAGCGGGCCGTAAAGATTTAGTCGAGCTTTGTTCTTATAGACTAACTGCACCCGGTATAGGAAAAGAAGTCGGTTGCAGTTTAGGGCAAAACAAGAATATGTATATGGGTATATTTTTTGCTCCCTCAGTTACTGCAAATGCTCTAAAAGTCTCAGCCTATTCAAGGGCATTGTTTCAAAAATTTGGATTTGTTACTCTACCTAAAGATGATGAAAAAATAAGTGATATTGTAAGTGTTTTACAACTTGGCTCAAAGGAGGCACTGATAGCTTTTTGTCAAGGCATACAAAGTGGATCTCCCATTGATTCTTTTGTCACACCAGAACCCTGGGATATGCCCGGTTATGATTCTCAAGTCATCATGGCAGCCGGTGCATTTACAAACGGCTCTTCAATAGAAATATCTGCTGATGCTCCCTTAAAACCACCTTATAATGTATACCTACAAGGAGGCCTTACTTATAACAGCGGTAAAATTTCTGTGTTGCTTGCCGCACAATCTTTGCTTGATAGAGGTCTTTTGTCGTTTAATGATTTATAAAAATATTTTTTGAATGGATAATCACGCTTGTCTCATCATTAAATTATATAAGTAAATATAAAAATCAAAAATAACTTATCGAAAATCACCTAGTATATGTTAAATATCTATTAGCGACTGTATTCTTGATTTTCACGGCTATTTGCAAAAAAATCCGCACTCACTTACATCAGTGCACAAAATGCTTAATATAACTTTTAATGTATGATGTAGTCACAGAAAAAGTTATATTTTTTATTATCAATATGTAAGATTAATTTATAAACTCAGGTATCATTTAGCTTGTTCTCTCATATTTTAAATTTAGGGGGCTGATTCCAAATGTTTATGTTGTCTTTAAAAGTACCTAAGAAATCAATTTGCTTAATTATAGCAATAACTATAATTTCAATTATAATTATAATACCGCATGTCTTCAAAAATGAGATGAAACAAAGCCCTGAAAGTTACTTGACCTCTCTTGGGTATAGCCCAAAATTAATAAGCGAAGAGCAAATCACCTTACCAGAAAAATTTAATTCTGTTTTGCAAGAATATAATAATTTACAAAAAGACCAAGGGTTTGATTTATCTAAATATGCCGGCAAATCTTGCATAAAAAAACGATTTTCGGTATCTTCCAAAAATATTCCTGAAGATAAAGACGCGGTTGTTGATCTTTTGCTATTTGATGGTAAACTAGTCGGAGGAGATCTACATTTTCAAATTTACGACCAATGTCCTATGAAAATAGACAGTATGAGTTGATAATAAAATATAGCTTTAATCTTCAATATCGCTATTATTATCTTGAGGCGATTTTAAATATGAAATGTAATAATATCCTTCCCATCCAATAAAAGATAATCCAACTAAAACAACAATTGAGCAGATAATTAAATAAAAACTGGCATCAAAATTTGAAATTTGACCGCATATTAATGATGTACAGCCCATCATAACTCCACAAATTATGATTGTACAACCAAAAATTAAGCGTTTCATAACTTTGCACTCCTTTTTAATTTATTAAAAATATAATTTATATAAGCTTGTCAAAAGTAACCTGCTTAAGCTCGGACCTAACCAAATCAGTAATTTTGGAATAAACGTTTTTCACCTTGCAATCATCACATTCACTCCAGGCTTCTTTTTTATTATCAGATGATGTTTTAAGGCATCTTGAAAAACAGTACTCACCCTCAAATATTTCAATGACATCCAAAAGCGATATTTCGCTTGGATCCTTATTTATGACATACCCGCCATATATGCCTTTATAGGATTTTATAATGCCGCCTATTGTAAGTTTCCCAAGTATCTTAAGAGCGAATCTTTGAGTTACCCCCGTAGCGTTGGAAATTGCACGTGCACCTAAACGATCATTTTTTTTACACATATAAATTAATATTCTGACAGCATAATCCGATTCTAAAGTAATATACATTTTATTTTCACCTTTCTAATCTAAAAAATCTTTTAATTTTTTAGACCTACTCGGATGTCTTAATTTTCTAAGTGCTTTAGCTTCTATTTGTCTAATTCTTTCACGTGTTACATTAAATTCTTTTCCAACTTCTTCAAGTGTACGCGAACGCCCATCTTCAAGACCAAATCTCAATTTTAACACTTTTTCCTCTCTGTCGGTAAGAGTGTCTAAAACATCTCCCAACTGCTCTTTTAGCAAAGTGTGAGATGCTGCATCAGCCGGAGCAGGTGCCTCGTCATCGGGAATAAAATCAGAAAGATGACTATCTTCTTCCTCGCCAACCGGCGTTTCAAGCGAAACAGGTTCTTGAGATACTCTAATAATCTCTCTTACTTTACGTTCCGACATCTCCAAAACTTCAGCTATCTCCTCTGCAGTTGCTTCATGCCCATTGTTGTGAAGTAACTGACTAGAAATTTTTTTAACTTTGTTTATGGTTTCAACCATGTGTACCGGTATTCTTATGGTTCTCGCCTGATCTGCTATAGATCTTGTTATAGCTTGTCTTATCCACCATGTAGCATATGTTGAAAACTTAAAACCTTTTGTATAATCAAATTTTTCTACAGCTTTTATAAGCCCAAGATTGCCTTCTTGAATTAAATCTAAAAATTGCATACCGCGTCCGACATATCTTTTTGCAATAGATACTACCAACCTTAAATTAGATTCCGAAAGACGTTTTTTGGCATAAACATCACCCTCTGACATCCTTTTTGCAAGCTCTATCTCTTCATCTCCTGTCAAAAGTGATACTTTGCCTATTTCTTTTAAGTAAAGCTTTACAGGATCATCTATATTTATAGCGTCGATATTATCACCGATTTGAGCTGCAGGATTAACATTGATATCTATATTTAAATCAAGTTCCAAGTCGTCATCTAAATCTTCAACAAGTTCAATATTATACTGCTCAAACTTTTCATATAACCTTGTCACTTGATCAATATCAAAATCAAGCTCTTCTAAGGCAACCGCAACTTCTTGAGCGCTCAATTTACCTTCTTTTTTGCCGCGCTCAATTAAATCATCAGATACAATTTTAGGATCTATATTAATAACCTCACTTTCAGATGTATCTTCAATATGATTTTCCAATTCATGTAAATTTAAATTTTCTTCCATAATTTTGAACCTCCTGTAAATTAAATTACTACCACCGCTTCTTTTTGGCTTTATCTTTTCTTCTGTTTTCAATTTGCTCCAATGTCATGTCAGATATATTCTCTGTGTTTTTTTCATGCTCATCCTTTACAACACTTATATAATCATCCAAAACCTCAACGGTATTTGAAAAGTTACTGTTTTCGTTTATTATTCTTGAGAATGTGCCCATCTCATCTTCGTCAAAAACAGAATGAAAAGCAGATACATCAAAATTATCATTTAACTTTAACCTATCGAGCATTATTTCATAAACCCTTTTGTGCCATTTGGTTATAAACTCATCAGGTTTTATTTTATTGTATATATAATCAGCATAATCGGGATTATTGAACAAAAATTTAATAATGCCCTGTTCTGCCTTTGCTGCTTTTGGATATTTTGCACTATCCGGATTTATTTTATCTCTATAGGAAACTCTTGCAAATTCTCTGTCAACATTTTTGCGGTAACTTTTCCTTTTTTTGTTTAATATAAAGTTTACTTGATTTGAAATAACTTCTCTAGGCAACCCAAGCTCCCTGCAAAGTTCACCAATATATACTTCTCGGTCAAGAGGATCAACCATATTGCAGATAAAAGCGCAATATTCGTTGATATAATTCCTTTTTTGCTCCGGATCATCAAGGTCATATTTGTCTGACATGTTTTCAATTTTTGTTTTTGTAACGCTTTGTGCTTCATCTATAGCTACTTTTAACCTTCCGGCCCCGTATTTTTTGATATATTCATCGGGATCTTTTGCTCCGTTAATTTTTAAAACCCTTGGCTTTATTCCAATATCCATAAACATTTTAGATGCTCTTTCCATAGCGATACGACCGGCTTTATCGGAATCATATGCTATAACAATGTCTTTAGCATGCCTTGACATTAAACGAGTTTGTTCTGCTGTCAAAGCCGTTCCAAGCGTTGCTACAGCATTTGTAAAACCACCTTGATGCATTGCTATAACATCCATATAACCTTCACAAAGTATCAAAGTTTCTAAGCGGCTATTTTTTGCAAAATATAAAGCATAAAGTCCTAAGCTTTTTTTAAAAACGACAGTATCAGAACTGTTTAAATATTTAGGTTTTGAATCATCAAGAACTCTGCCACCAAAACCTATAACATTGCCCCTTAAATCTATAATGGGAAAAATTACCCTATTTCTAAATTTATCATAATAATTTATGTTGCCGTTTTTTGTTGACCTTGAAACTAAATCAGCCTCAAACATCTCTTCACATGAAAAACCTTTAGATTCTAAGTGATTTTGTAAATCATTCCAAGAATCAGCTGCATATCCAAGGCCAAACTTTATTATGTTTTTTTTTAAAATCTGCCTTTTATAAAAATACTCAAGGCCTGCTTTACCTTTGTCCAAACGCAAATTATTAAAAAAGAACTTTGCCGCAATCTTATTCATTTTGAGAATTCTTTCTCTTTTTTTGCTCAGCTTGTCACCTTGCTCATCTTCAAGAACGGTCATTCCAACTCTTGAAGCCAATAACTTTACAGCGTCTACATAATTCAAATTTTCGATTTTTTCAATAAATGTGATTACATCACCACCGGCACCACAACCAAAGCAATAAAAACTTTGTGTTTCTTCATAAACCACCAAAGAAGGTGTCTTTTCCAAATGAAACGGACATAAACATTTTTTATTTCTCCCAATTGACTTCAGTTCAACATAAGAGGATATGACAGAGGTGATATCACAAACCGCTTTGAGCTGAGCTATAAAGTTTTCACTTATTTTAACCATCACACCATCCTCACTATATTCCCCAAAGCTTAGGAATGAACAAATTAGAAAATTGCTCTATTATATATCTGTCGCTCATACCTGATATATAATCACAAACAGCACGATCTACATCAAAATCTTTTGCTATCTTTTTATAAAAATCAGGCAGTTTTGAGTTGTTTAATTTATAATGCTTATATAAATTTTTAACGATATTTCTTGCTTTATCCTGTTCTGATTGCACCACATTTCCATAATAGACATTTTCAAACATATATTTTCTAAGTTTTGAATGTGCTTTAAATGCGCAAGGGTCCATTTTAACATCGTCTTTGCTGTTTTCTATGATAGATTTTACCGAAGTTGCTATTCTCTCGCTTTTAGTGTACCCCAAAACGTCCAAACAGTCTTTAGGCAGATCGTCATTTCTTATAATTCCGGCTCTTATAGCATCATCTATGTCATGATTTATGTAGGCAACCTTATCACATATGCTTACAATTCTGCCTTCAAAAGTTTCGGCTTCATTATCTCCAAACGAGTGACACCTAATTCCATCTATTACCTCATAAGTTAAATTTAATCCCTTGCCATGGTTTTCCAAAAACTCAACAACTCTTACACTGTTTTGCGAGTGAGAAAAGCCATATGGGCAAACTTCATTTAGCGCTTCTTCACCAGCATGTCCAAAAGGAGCATGCCCGATATCATGTCCAAGCGCTATAGCCTCAGTTAAATCTTCATTCAATCTGAGGCCTCTCGCAACTGTTCTTGAAATTTGCGAAACTTCAAGCGAATGCACAAGCCTTGTTCTATAATGATCCCCACAAGGAGCCAAAAAAACCTGTGTTTTTTGTTTTAGTCTGTTAAATGCATTGCTATGTAATATTCTATCTCTATCACGCTGAAAATCAGTTCTTAAATCTGTTGAAGTTTCTTCCCTTGCTCTGCCTTTGCTGTTAACTACAAGACATGCCTTAGGACTTAACGTCTCAATTTCAAGCTGCTGTGTCCTGCGCTGAATTGACGATTGATCCATAAACTATAAGTTCTCCTTAAAATTAACATTCTACTATAGAATAGACAATAAATATCAAAGTCCCTCTTTTTTTATAAAAAAATCAATTATTTTTTTATAATTGGTATTCTTTCCCAATTACTTTCATTAATTTTAATCTCGGCTTTTGCAGCAGTTGCATTTGTTAAAGCATTTTTTAGTGCATCTAATTGTTCCGTTTCAATTAACAAATTAACAGAAACTTTATCAGCAAAGTCCTTTCTCAATATTCTTACTTCAAAGTCTTCGATTATGCGCTCTACCTTTGAAAGATCGCTATAGTCAACTATAACAGTCAAAAAATCACATATTTTACAGTTGGCAAAATTTGCATTTTTTATCAACAACTTGCAAGTATCTGAATATGCTCTAGCTAAGCCACCTGTTCCAAGCAAAACTCCGCCGAAATAACGCGTTATAACAACACATACATTAAAAATTTTCTCTCTTTTTAAAACCTCAAGCACGGGTCTGCCAGCAGTGCCTTGTGGTTCTCCATCATCCGAACAATACATGATTCCTGTGTCATAAATTGTATAGGCAGAAACATTATGAGATGCGTCTTTATATTCCGATTTAATTTTAGATATAAACTTTTCCGATTGTTCTTTATCTATTGTATGACACATATGTCCCAAAAAACGAGAGTGTTTTTCAACAAGTTCAGCTTCAACAAAATCCATTATTGTTAAAAAAGATTCACTCATATAACCCACCCATAATATATTAAACCACAAAAACAAAGTTGTTTTTATATGATTTTTTAATCAATAATAATAAACTTAACAAATCAATTATATTTAAAATTTAAGAAGCTTAAGCAACAGAAGATTTTTTGACAAACATTTTATTTTATTTCAATGTGTGAATATAATGTGTTTCAAGTTACAATCAAGTGGATTTCTAATTTTTTATTTTTATTATACATTAAACTATCTTTATTAACACTAACTTTTAACTAGAAAATCTTGCATATTAAAAATTAAATTCATAAGCAAAATTTTTATATCTTATTTTCCAACAAACTTTAAACTTGTAAAAGACCATATCTAAGTTGATAAGTCTTTTGCATATTTTCTCAAAATTATACTGAAAAGTCATTATATAATAAATCAATTTATTATAAGTTCTAAACAAACATAGTTTTTAAAGTTTGATTGCATTTTTTGTGGTCTTTAAAACTTTAATTTATTTATAGTTATGATAACAGTTTTTGCATAAATAATACTCAAATTTTAACGGAATTTAATTTGAAAAGTTTTTCATTTAAAATGGTGGTGCAATATGATTTCCATTTTTTCTAAGTTCAAAGTGACAATGGAATCCCATAGACTGTCCAGTGTTGCCCACATTTCCAATGTAATCCCCTCTGTTTACATTTTGACCGGCTCTCACACAATAGCTACTCATATGGCCGTAAAGCGTTGCGTATCCATCGCCATGATCAATTACAACAACATTCCCATATCCACCAAAACCAGACCCAGGATATCCAAACATAGCAACTATAACCCTGCCGCCCCTTGAAGCATAAATTTTGTTAGGTCTTCCCTTAGTGGCAATATCAATTCCTTTGTGAGCTGCTCCTTTATATGCTTGAGATATATAACAAGGTTGAGCTACTGGAAATAGATATCCACCACTATCAGGTTTTATATCAGTTCCACCAGACTTTTTATTAATTTCATCTGTGGCATCTTCTAACTGTTCCTGAGCAATTTTTTTAGCTTTTTCAATTTTAGATTGTGCATTTTTTATCGCTTGTGATTGTTGATTGCTCTTTTTAAGCTGAACACTCAATGAACTGTAACTTAAATTCATTTGTTTTTTTATATTGTTAGACTCAACAGCTTGTTTTTTTATTTCGTCCAAAGAAGCATTTATTAAAGCTTTATCTGCGTTTATCTTAGAAATTTTTGTTTCTACTTTTGCTTTTTCCGAATTTATTGCAGCAACTTGACTATCGAGACTGTTCGTTAAACATTTATCGTGATCGGATATTTTTTTTACATATGTAATATTAGATATAAATTGTCCAAAATCTTGAGAAGAGAGCAAAACATCCAGAGTATTAGTTTGACTTGACATATAATTTTCTCTCATTCTAATACGAAGCTGATTTTTAATATCTTCTTTTTTAACTTCCATATCGTCTATGTCTTTTTGCATAGCATATATTTGTTCTTGGTTTTCTATAATTTGATCGTTTAATCTATTAATAGCAAACTGTTTTTCATTCATTTTAGAATTCAAGTCATTAATTTGTGACTCATATACATTTATCTGGTCAGAAATTACTGATATTTGTTGAGTAAGCGTATTTTGATATTTACTCTGTTCTGCAGCATTGCCCTCTAACTTATCAAGCTCTTTTTGATATTTGGTAATCTCTTGTTGAAGTTCGCTAACAGTTTTTGCAGAAGCCGATAAGGGAAATAACCCGCATAGCAATGATAAACATATTAATATGCATATTAAGCTTCTCCTACGTTTAAACATAAAATAAATATCCTCCCCATTAAAAAACGTTTGTTTTAAATATAATGAAATCACAAATATATAAATTTGTAAAACTTAAATTAAATAATAACCAATTGCACTTTGATTTGTAAATAAACCGAATGTTAGACACTTAAATGTTTTCTTAAACTTATTAAACTTCCTATCGCTCCTGCCAAAATTCCTCCAAATAAGAAACCTACAGCAAGAATCCAACCTATGTTCCAAAACGGAACTAAACTTGTAAACATAGATTTTAAAAATAATGAAGTGTTACCGGTTAATATTTTAACAACCGCTTCATATCCAACAAATGTTAATATGAATGCGCATATTGCTGAAATTAACCCAATAACCATTCCCTCAATAAGAAATGGCAGCCTTACAAAATTGTTTGTGGCACCAACCTGTTTCATAATACCAATTTCGCGTCTTCTGGCAAAAACCGTAGCCCTTATGGTATTTGAAATAATAATCAAAGAAACTAAAATAAGCGAAATTACTATGCTAAAGCCAAACCATCCTATGGCACTGTTTAGGTCCTTAATTGTATTTGCAATATTTGTTGGAGCGGTTACACTTTCAACTATTGAAGAATCATTTGCAACAGAAACTATATCGTCAATTCTTGACATATCCTTTATATATATATTAATTGAAGCCGGTAAAATATTGTCTTCTTCCAAAGTTTTTATGGCAGCATCATTGCCAAGTTGGCTTGCATAGTTAATATAGGCTTGTTCCTTTGAAATATAGTTGACATTTTTTACGCTAAAATTAGAGTTAAACAATTCAATTAAATTGTCCACGTCATCCTGACTACTGCCATCTTTTATGAAAACAGCCACAGTGCTTTGTTCTCCAACATAACCAACAATGCTATTCATATTTTCAGTCAACAATACGGCAAATCCAACCATAAGCAAACATGCAGTCAAAACTCCTATGGAAGCCAAAGACATAAGCTTATTATTGGAAACATTCCTAAAACCTTCTGAAATTAGATATTTAATACTACTTCCCTTCATTTTGTCCTCCAATTACCTCATCAAATGCAATTTGACCATTTTCAATACTTACAACTCTTCCGCCAAAGTGGCGAACAAGCTCATGTTCGTGAGTTACAAGCATTATTGTCGTACCGCAATAACGATTAATATCAAACAACAACTCAACAATTTGAAGAGAAAGAGCAGGGTCAAGGTTGCCGGTAGGCTCATCTGCAATCAAAATTGGCGGGCCGCTTGCAAGTGCACGAGCTATTGCCACACGCTGTTGTTCACCACCGGACATTTCATGAGGATATTTGTTAGCTTCATCTCTTAAATTAACCAAATCTAAAACATACGGCACTCTTGCTTTTATATACTTGTTAGAATGATTTGTAACACGCAAAACAAACGCAACATTATCAAAAACGGTCATATTTTGAATAAGCCTAAAGTCTTGAAATATCATTCCCATAGTACGCCTAAAGTAAGGCACTTCAAATTTTCTAAGCTTACCTAAATTATATCCATTTATAAATACACTGCCACTTGTTGCTACATTCTCACAAGTGATTAACTTAAGCAATGAACTTTTGCCGGCACCAGATTGACCAACTAAAAACAAAAACTCACCGTCTTCAACCTTTAAACTAATATGGTGAAGAGCATGTGTACCATTGTCATAATCAAAACAGACATTTTTCATATCTATCATAAAATAATTCTCCTTCAAAAAGGATCTAAATCATATCCATATTATTGTAAAACATTTTCTAATATATTATTTTATTAACCACCAAAAACGACAAAGTAAAAAACTTCAACTCTGTCGTAGTTTAGATTTTTATTATAGTTTGTTTGGATTAGATAATAAATATTTGCGCACCATTAAAGATATTTTAAAGACTATAGCATCATCAAAATCTCTCAAATCCAGTCCTGTTACTTTCTTGATTTTTTCCAATCTATAAACTAATGTATTTCTATGCACAAACAACTTACGTGATGTCTCAGAAACATTAAGATTGTTTTCAAAAAACTTTTGTATTGTAAAAAGAGTTTCCTGATCTAAAGAATCAATAGACTCTTTTTGAAATACTTCCTTTAGAAAAGTTTTACACAAAGTAGTTGGCAGTTGATAAATAAGCCTTGCTATGCCAAGGTTGTTGTAACTAATTATAACCTTTTCAGTATCAAAGACCTTACCAACTTCCAAAGCGACCTGTGCCTCTTTAAAAGAACGCGCAAGATCCTTGACATTTTTAACAGGGATACCAATGCCGACAAACGATCTTATCGAAAGTTCACTAAACAATGTATCAACTATTGAACTTGCAAGTTTTTCAAGATCGGATGATTTTATCTCTTCACGAATTTCTTTAATTAACACCATATCAGTTCCACTAATGCTAAACACAAAATCTTTTTGCTTATTTGGAAATATATTTTGAACTACATCAAATGTTGAAACATCATTGTTTCTTAGCGTTCTAATTAAAAAAACTACTCTTTTTGCATCGATTTTAAAACGAAGTTCTCTAGCTTTTATATAAATATCGCCAGGCAGTATATTATCAAGTATTACATTCTTTACAAAATTATTTCTATCGTATTTTTCATCATAATACTGCTTAATATTTGATAAAGCAATAGCCAAAATTTTTGCATATTTAACTGCTGTTTCATCAATTCCTTCAACAAAAACAGCATATTCCGATCCAGATGTAACACTAAATATTTTATATGCATATCCATCGCGAACAAAAACATCTTGAGATTCAATATGATCTATTGAAAAAATATCATTGCAAAATCCAATTCTTGTGAGCTCACTACATGCTATTATTGTAGCAGTTTCGTCCATAACGCCAATTACCCTATTAATAGCGTCTCGCATTTGGTGTATGACAGTTTGAAATAGCCTATTTGACATACACTCCCCCTCCTTTTATATTGTTTGCTAAAATAAGCAAAAATATCAAAAAAACTAGCAAACAAAAACCGTTTGCCTTTTTTATAGAATATATTCAATAATTTACATCATATTCAAATTCATAATAACATTTTTGTCGATAATTGTCAAGGATTTTAAGATAGAGGAGTGCCCTAAAAAGTTTATAGAAAAGAAGAAAGAGAAAAAGCAGATTTAAGTGAAGGGTACAAAAACTTAGCTAGGACAAATTTATTAAAAACATGAACAAATATTTTTAAAACAGCTTTTGCAGTATATATTGATCTAAAAAAACACTTGGATCTCCTATGCAGAGGTGCTATATAATTCCTTAAATCTGAATTTACTCCTTTTACAATGTAAGTCTCACTTTTGTTTTTCTCGTTTTTATTTGTTTGTCTTCTTTTTTACATTTTTCACATTCCATTTATATATATCATAATATTTTTTTGTGGAACACCCATTTTAACTCTTTTTGATTTTAATATAAAAATATGTTATAATAATTAAAATAAACAGTAAGAGGCATAAAAAATGATATTAAAACAAAATTATTTAGAATATAAAAAAAAGATATTAGAAAAAGAATTCAAAAATATGAATCCAATGCAAAAAGAAGCAATATTTACAGTAAAAGGTCCTCTGCTCATTCTTGCCGGCGCAGGCTCCGGAAAAACAACTGTTATAGTTAACCGCATAGCATATTTACTCAGGCATGGCAACGCATATTATTCTGATAATATGTGTGAAAATTTAACCAACGAAGATATTGAATATCTTAAAAAACAAGTAAATCCAAATGAACCGCTCGATGAATCTTTATTAAACAGCTATATATTAAAAGAAAATCCCCCAAAACCATGGCAAATACTTGCTATCACTTTCACAAACAAAGCGTCAAACGAACTTTGTGATAGACTTTCTAATCTTCTTGGTGAAGATTCAAACAATATAAACGCCGGTACTTTCCATTCAGAATGTATTCGTATACTTAGATTTCATATCGATAGATTAAACTACCAAAATAATTTCACAATTTATGATACAGAAGACAGCAAACGTGTAATTAAAGATGCGCTGTCAAATATAAACTTAAGTGATAAAATTTATACTCCAAAATCAGTGCTTAATAAAATTAGCAACGCAAAAAACAGACTATTAAGTCCAAAACAATTTGAAGCTGCTATTGGTGAAGATTTTTATCAAAAAGAAATATCAAAAATATATGAATATTATCAAAACCACCTGAAAAGCGCTAATGCTCTCGACTTTGACGACATTATATATTTAACAGTTAGCCTTCTTGAAAACAATCCGGACATACTCGAAAAATATCAAAATAAGTTTAAATATATATTAGTTGATGAATATCAAGATACCAATTGTGCTCAATATAAGCTGGTTGCTCTTCTTGCAGGTAAACATCACAACATTTGCGTAGTTGGTGACGATGATCAAAGCATATATAAATTTAGAGGCGCTACCATAGAAAATATACTTAATTTTGAAAAGCAAATGGAAAATGTTAAAGTAATTAGGCTAGAAGAAAATTATCGTTCAACCCAAAACATCCTTTCCGCAGCAAATTCAGTAATTGCTAACAACTCTGCCCGCAAAGGGAAAAATCTCTGGACCAGTAAAGGCGAAGGTGAAAAACTTAAAGAAATACATATATCAAACGAAAATGAAGAAGCTGAATTAATTTCAAACACCATAAATAATAATATTTCTTCCGGAATGTCTTACAGCGATCACGTTATACTTTACAGAACAAATGCCCAATCAGCAAACATCGAACGATTTTTAGTAAGACATGCTATCCCATATCGCATTATTGGCGGAACAAAATTTTATGACCGCAAAGAAATAAAAGACGTTTTATCCTATCTATCGGTTTTAAACAATAAAGATGATAACTTAAGACTTCTTAGAATAATCAATGAACCAAAGCGCGGTATAGGCAGCGGTACTGTTGCAAAGCTCCAAGAAATAGCTGACGAAATGGGCAAATCAGTTTATTATATTACATCTCAAACCGGTACATTTAATGCCCTTAAAAGTAAATCTGTTCAGATAGATAATTTTTATAATATGATGGAACAACTTCGCTTACTTACGCATGAACTAACTTTACCTGAACTGTTTGACGAAGTTCTAAAAAAGACCAGGTATATTGATTCGCTGAAAGAACAAGGTGTTCAAGCTCAAACAAGAATTGAAAATATAGAAGAGTTAAAAACTAACTTAATTCAATATGAAGAGCAAAATGAAAATGCAACTCTTTCAGGTTTCCTTGAAGAAATATCACTTTATACCGATATTGACGAATATAATTCGAGCGATGATAAAGTTGCTCTAATGACTTTGCACTCTGCAAAAGGTCTTGAATTTCCCGTTGTATTTATGACAGGAATGGAAGAAGGCTTGTTCCCAGGAAATAAAGCGGACACTTCACTTGATGAGCTTGAAGAAGAAAGAAGACTCGCTTACGTTGGAATTACACGTGCTAAAAAACAACTTTACTTAATAAGTGCCGCCCAACGTATGATTTTTGGCTCTACAAGGTATTCAAAACCTTCTAGATTCCTCAATGAAATACCGGAAGATTACAAAGATGTTGAAAATGCAATGGTTACTAAAATGCCTTCAACAATGCTTAAACGAAATAAACTTAAAGTTAATATAAACAACATAGATAAACATAAAAACAACCAAAAAACAAACGTCGATTTTAACACAAATGATATGGTGCTTCATTCTATTTTCGGCAAAGGAATTGTTATATCAATTACGCCCATGGGAAATGATAATCTTATAGAAGTAGACTTCGAAAAAAAAGGTAAGAAAAAAATAATGGCAAATTATGCTAAAATCAAAAAAATATGATATAAACTTCCTCCATAAAAATATCATTTTTAAAACACTAATTTTAGCAATCCAATATAACAATTGCTAAGATTAGTTATTTAATTTTTAAATTCTGCTAATAATTTCATATATTCTTGATTATTAATTTACACATGCATATAAATTCAAATTTTAAATTGAAAGGATGAGAATTATGAATTCACAAAGATTAACGCAAAAGTCGCTTGAAGCAATTCAAACAGCACAAAAATTGACTACAGAATATAAAAATCAACATTTAGATCTGTGTCATCTTTTGCTTGCTTTAATTACACAAGAAGACGGTTTGATTCCTGAACTTTTAAAAAAACAAGGAATAAATTTAGAAGGTTTAATTCAAGCTGTAAAAAAAGAAGTTGAAAAACTCCCTAAAGTTTCCGGAATGAACAGAGAAATTGATAAAATATATATTTCACAAGAAGTAGATCAGGTTTTACTTTTGGCAGAAAAAATAGCTGATTCAATGAAAGACGACTACATTTCAGTTGAACATATTTTCATTTCAATAATCGATAATCCCGGAAATTTAAAAAATTTATTCAATTTATTTAACATTAAAAAAGATGATTTTTTAAAGACACTTTTAGATGTCAGAGGCTCTGCAAGAATTACAAGCGATACACCCGAAGCAACTTACGACGCTCTTAAAAAGTTTGGCACAGATCTAGTTGAAGCAGCAAAAACTAAAAAGCTAGATCCTGTTATTGGACGAGATGATGAAATTCGTAACGTAATAAGAATCCTTTCCAGAAAATCCAAAAACAATCCTGTGCTTATCGGTGAACCTGGTGTAGGTAAAACCGCAATTGCAGAAGGACTCGCTCAGCGTATTGTCCGTGGTGATGTACCTCATTCTCTAAAAAACAAAACTATATTTTCATTAGATATGGGATCACTAATTGCTGGAGCTAAATTTAGAGGAGAATTTGAAGAAAGATTAAAATCTGTACTTGGTGAAGTAAAAAACTCCGATGGTCAAATTATTCTTTTCATTGATGAACTTCACACTATTGTAGGCGCCGGCAAAACAGAAGGCTCAATGGATGCCGGAAATCTGCTCAAACCAATGCTTGCTCGCGGTGAACTACACTGCATAGGCGCTACGACACTTGATGAATATAGAAAATATATAGAAAAAGATCCGGCTCTCGAAAGAAGATTCCAACCTGTTATGGTAAACGAACCCACTGTTGAAGACACAATAGCAATACTTCGTGGACTGAAAGAAAGATATGAAGTTTACCATGGAGTTAAAATTCAAGACCAAGCCATTATTGCTGCTGCCACACTTTCAAACAGATATATAACAGACCGATTTTTGCCAGATAAAGCAATCGACCTTATAGACGAAGCATGTGCAATGATACGTACTGAAATTGACTCTATGCCTACTGAACTTGATGTAATTCAGCGAAAAATTATTCAGCACGAAATTGAAGAAGCTGCTCTTAAAAAAGAAAAAGATTCTCTTTCAAAAGAACATCTTAAGGATATACAAAAAGAATTAGCCGAACTTCGCGAACAATTTAACTCACTAAAAACCAAATGGGACAATGAAAAATCCGCGATTGAAAAGGTTCAAAAATTAAGAGAACGCCTTGAAAAATTAAATGCTGAAATTGAACAAGCAGAACAAAACTATGACTTGAATAAAGCTGCTGAACTAAAATATGGCGAATTGCCTGCAGTTAAAGAAAAACTTGAAAAAGAAGAAAAATTGGCAGAAAAATCTTCAGAAAATAGATCGCTTTTGAGAGACAAGGTAACTGATGAAGAAATAGCACGCATTATAGAGCGCTGGACAAAAATTCCTATGTCAAGACTTATAGAAGGACAACAAGAAAAGATTTTAAAATTGCCTACAGAACTACACAAAAGAGTTATTGGACAAGATGAAGCAGTAAACCGCGTAACAGATGCTATTATACGTTCGCGAGCAGGAATTCAAGATCCTAATCGTCCAATAGGTTCATTTTTGTTCCTCGGTCCTACCGGCGTTGGGAAAACAGAACTTGCTAAAGCTCTGGCCGAAAATTTGTTTGACAATGAACATAATATGGTAAGACTTGATATGACCGAATATATGGAAAAATATTCTGTAAGCAGACTTGTTGGTGCACCTCCGGGATATGTTGGATATGAAGAAGGCGGTCAGTTAACCGAAGCTGTTAGACGCAAACCATATTCTGTAATTCTTTTTGACGAGATTGAAAAAGCCCATCCGGATGTTTTTAATATTCTACTTCAGGTTTTAGACGATGGCAGAATAACAGATTCTCAAGGTCGCACAGTAGACTTTAAAAACACAATAATTATTCTCACTTCTAATTTGGGCTCTGATATACTTCTTGATGGAATAGATAATGACGGGAAAATAACAAACCTTGCCAAAGATCAAATTGAAGATTTGTTAAAGCGCTCCTTTAGACCAGAATTTCTTAATAGGTTAGATGAGATAGTATTTTATAAACCTTTAACAAAAGATAATATATCAAAAATACTGGATCTTCAAATAAATTCATTGCAAAAACGATTAGATCAAAAACAACTTACCTGCACTCTTACTGACAAAGCCCGCCAATTTATAATCGATAATGGATATGACCCGATGTATGGTGCCAGACCACTAAAAAGATTTATCCAACGCAATGTTGAAACTGCTATTGCAAGGGTAATTTTAGAAGGTAATTTATCTCAAGACAATAACTTAGCTATAGATTTAAAGAACCATAAAATAGTAATTGAACACTAATTAAAACCCCTAGCCACTCTGCTGGGGGGTATTTTTATCTCTTAACCAAAAAACCATCTTTATGTAAATATAATGGCATATAAATTTTCACAATTCAAGCATTTATGTCACAACAAGAAACACATAATTTTCTATTAAACTTTTTGTCCTTTTTCAATCATTTCCTGTGCAGTTTCCAACGTTAAATTAGTTATTGAACCAGCTGACATAATTCTAGCAACTTCTTCAATTCTGCCTTTTTTATCCAAATTTGTAACTGCTGTAAAAGTGCGCCCTTTTAGCGTCGTTTTGGAAATTTTAAAATGCTCGTCAGCAAGAGCAGCTATTTGAGCCAGATGGGTTACGCATAAAACCTGTCTGTGTTTTGCGGCTTGTTTCAACTTAAGCCCTATTTTTTGTGCAGCTAACCCAGAAACTCCTGTATCAATCTCATCAAAAACCAACGTAGGAATTTGATCTTTGTCAGCCAGTGTATTCTTTATAGAAAGCATAATTCGTGAAAGTTCACCACCCGAAGCAATTTTATGAATGGGCTTTGGAGGTTCACCTACATTTGTAGAAATTAAAAACTCAACATCTTCCAAACCATTAAATCCAGGCTCGTGTGGTGTTATCATAACCTTTAAAACTACACCTTTCATATCTAAAAATGCAAGTTCATCTGAAACGGTTTTTGTAAAAATATCAGCTGTTTTCTTTCTTTGCTCTGAAAGTTTTGCTCCTAGTGTTTCAACTTGTTTCATCTCGGCTTTTTGTGACACAATTAACTCATTTTGTCGAACATCATACATTTCTATCTTTTCAAGTTCATCTTTAAATTTCTTTAAATTATTATTAACATCTTCAATTGTTGGGCCATATTTACGCTTAATTTTAAATATCTCATCCAATCTAAGTTCTATTGCATCCAGTTTATTGGGATTAAAATCAAGGTTATTGCACTGACTTGAAAGATCGTAAGCAATATCCTTTATCTCAAACAACAAATCCCTGAGTCTGTTGGTAGGTTCTGCAATATCATCATAATATGCTGTTGCATTATCTAAATGGGCAACAGCATCGTTCAGAAGATCAATAACACCGTCAGTATCATCTGTGCCTGATATGCTTTCATGTGCCAAATTCAAACTTTTAAGAATGTTTGCAGAGTTCTTTATAGCCCTTGAGTCGCTCTCTAACTCAATATCCTCCCCTTCTTCAATATCCGCTTGCTCTATTTCATTAATCTGATCTGTTAATTCTTCAATTCTTTGTGATTTTATTGACTGCGCAGAGTTTATCTTTTCAAGCTCTGAATTAATCTTTTTTAAATATGAATAATGATATCTATATTTATCAAGCAAATCTTCTAAATTGCCATAATCATCCAATATCTGCAAATGCTTTTCTTGTGACAACAAAATTTGGTTGTCATGCTGTCCATGCACATTAACCAATAACGCCCCAACTTCTTTTAAGTTTGAGATAGTTACTGGCATGCCATTTACCCTGGCAGTGGTCTTACCATCAGATGATATATCTCTTTGAACAATTAGCTGATCATCTGATATATCCCAGTCATATTCCTTCGCAAGATTAACAACATCTTCGAGCAAATTTTGAAATGTACCTATAATAACAGCTTTTTTCTCGCCTGTTCTTACCATTTCTTTAGAGCATCTTCCGCCTATAATAGAATTAATAGCATCAATCACAATAGATTTACCCGCACCTGTTTCTCCAGTAAACAGATTCATACCATCACCAAATTCTATTATTACTTTTTCTACAACTGCTAAATTTTGTATATATAAATTTGCAAGCAATTCCCTATTCCCCTCTTTTGCATATTTTATTATGAAATATTACTGTGAAATAGCTTTATAAATCTCCTTAGTAAATTTTGTGGCATATTCATCTGTTCTCATTAAAACAAATATTGTATCGTCACCCGCAATAGTTCCTGCGATACCACACAAATCTATACTGTCAAGAGTTGCACATGCTGCATTTGCCATGCCACTATGACACTTTATAACAACCATATTTTTGACATAATCAACATTTATGACCGATTCATTAAATATTGCCCCAAATTTGCTAGTAACCAAATCCATTTTCTTTTTAGCACTTGTTACATATCTATAACTTCCTTTTGCGTCCATTTCTTTAACAAGCTTAAGCTCTTTTATATCGCGCGATACTGTTGCTTGGGTAACTAAAAAGTTTTCTTTTTTTAGTTCCTCAAGAAGTTCCTCTTGTGTGCATATTGACTTGCTTAACACAATTTCAAGAATCTTATCTTGCCTTTTTGCTTTCAATTTGATATTCCCCTTTAATGACATTTTAACTTAATTAATATAATAAAAACTAACTAGGAAAAAACTTTTTTCTTACCAATTCAAAAAATGGTATATATTCAAGATAAACAAGTCTTAACCGCTTATCGCTTTTTCGAATTTTTATTCCCGTGCCTTTTTCAAGTAAATCCATTTTTTTGCCATCTACAATTAAATATGCTTTGTTGCTTTTCCCTACTTCTGCTCTAATCTCTGCATTATCCAAAAACAGATAAGCTCTTGAAATAAGCGAATGAGAACAAATTGGTGACATAGATATAAATCTCAAATTAGGATCTGCCACAGGTCCACCATTAGAAAGTGCATATGCAGTTGACCCTGTTGGAGTTGAAAAAAGCACAGAATCAGCCCTATATTCTATAACAAAATTGTCACTCTCAAAAACCTTAAGATCAATTATACTGCCAAGTACCGGTTTTACAAAAACTACATCGTTGACCGCTATTGTTTTTTTATCATTCCACTCAATTTCAAGCAATGTCCTTTTTTCCTCATTATAATCGCCATTAAAGATTTTTTCAAGATTTTTAAGATCATGCCCTTCCAAACCACATAAAAAGCCCATGCGACCTGCATTAATTCCTAAAACTGGCAGGTTATATTCAAAAGCATACTTTGCCGCCGCCATTATTGTTCCGTCTCCACCAACCGCTATTATAAAATTATAATTTGCAATGTTGCAAACATTGTCAAACTTATACTCTTTATCAAAAATCATAGAACTTGAGTTTTCAATCGCACACTCTCCACCTAATTCTTTTATTATATCAATAGCTAATTTGGTTCTCTTAATAGCTTCTTTTCTGTTAACATTAACAATAAAAAAGAATCTCATAATTTTTAAAATCTCCTTTAAATTGCATACAGATTCTCAATCCATAACTAAAAATTATATTATTTCATTAACTCTTTATGAGAATCTGCAACCAATTTTGCAATTGATTCATAATCGCAATCAAAATCCTGCTCCTTTTTTATAGTAAACAAATATTCTATATTTCCTTCCGGTCCCTTGATAGGAGAAAAATCCATACCAATTATATTAAATCCTATCTCGCTGCAATGATCATATATCTTTTTAAGCACTGATTCGTGGACAAAAGGATCTTTAACCACACCTTTTTTACCAACCTGTTCCCTTTTTGCTTCAAACTGCGGCTTAACAAGAACTACAGCTATAGCATTATTTTTTAAAAGGTTATAAACCACAGGTAAAATCAAAGTTAATGAAATAAAGGAGACATCTACAGATGCAAAATCAATTTCATCGGGAATTTGATCGTTTGTCAAATAACGAGCATTTACTCTTTCCAAGTTTTTTACCCTATCATCTTTGCGTAATTTCCAAGCAAGCTGACCATAACCAACATCGACTGCATAAACTTTACTAGCTCCATTTTGAAGCATGCAATCAGTAAACCCCCCTGTAGAAGCACCGATATCAAGACAAACAAGGCCTTTAAGATCTATATTTAAACTTTTAATTGCCTTTTCAAGTTTTATGCCGCCTCTACTAACATATTTAAGGCTACCTTTAACTTTTATATCGCAATCTTCCCTTACCATACACCCGGCCTTTTCTGCACGCTCACCATCAACAATTACTATCCCGCTCATAATAAAAGCCTTTGCTTTCTCTCGCGACGGAGCAAGCCCTTTTGATAAGATTAACTGATCAAGCCTAACTTTTTTCATTCGCTATCCCCTTTCAGCCAACATATGCTTTTTATTAATCTGGTTTGCTAGAACTTTGTTTTCCATGCCGCAGCTATTAAGTCCTAAAGATTCAAGGGCACTGTTAACAGTTGATTGCGGTATAAATTTATTGTCTATGGCACTAAGACTCCATTTACCCTTAAAACCAAGCTCTAAAAGTTTTGATGCTATATGCTCACCAATCCCTCCACTTTTTATCGATTCTTCAAAAAAATAAACTTCGCGGTAATTTTTTAAATCATTTAGAAGCTCATTTGATATCGGATATATTTTCCCTATCTTCATTACAGCTACCTTTATTCCTTTTTGCAAAAGGCTAATCTGCGCTTTTAAAGCCTCTCCAAGCAATCTTCCATATGTAACTATAATTTTGTCACAATCTCCTATAATTCTATAATCTTTATAAGAATCATCATAACTTGACAATTTGTCATATTCAGACCCTCTTGGATATCTAAGAGCCACAACACCATCTGTATAATAAAGTGCTCGCCTAAGCATTCCTCTTAGCTCTTTATAGTTGCAAGGCGAAAAGATTGTAATGTTTGGAATCGAGCTTAAATAGGCGGTGTCAAAAACACCTTGGTGAGTTTCACCATCTTCCCCAACTATACCAGCTCTGTCAACCGCCAATAGTATGTGTTCATTTTGTATAGCAGCATCATGCAAAATTTGATCATATCCTCTTTGTAAAAAGGTAGAATAAACGGCAAAAACCGGCAAAAGACCATTACTGCTCATTCCTGAAGCGTAAGTTACCGCATGTTGTTCAGCAATACCCACATCAAAAAATCTATCCGGGAACTTGCTTTTGAAATATATAAGCCCTGTTGCGTGTTCCATTGCAGCAGAAATGGCACATATATTATCATCTTTTTCAGCTAATTTTGTAAGCTCTTTACCAAAAACATCAGAAAAACATTCGCTTGTATTTATAAATTCAATACCATTTTTAATATCAAAAGGTGCGACACCATGATAAAGCCCAGGGTTTTCAACTGCTTTAAAATAGCCTTGACCTTTTTTTGTAAAAACTTGAATTAAAGCGGGTTTATCTGTTTGCTTCGCCCAATTTAGCGCCTGAGTTAATTCGGTTACATTATGGCCATCTACCGGGCTTAGAAAAGAAAAACCAAGCTCGGTAAAAAAATCAGATTTATATAAAATTTTTTTAACTTTCTTTTTCCCGTTATGTATAGTATTTTTAACAAGCTTGCCAAAAATTGGAATCTTGTCCAAAGTGCCTTTAACAGCCATTCTTGTTGAAATATACGTCTGGTTTGATCTCATAGTAGAAACATGGCGTGCAAAACTTCCAACTGTCTTTGAAATTGACATCTCATTGCAATTTAAAACTATTATTAAATTCGAAAGACCAACAGCATTATTCAAACCTTCATAAGCAATGCCACCCGTTAAAGCACCATCCCCTATCACGGCTATAACAGCGTTGTTTGTTCCTTTTAGAAGTTCTGCTCGTGCTATCCCACAAGCTGCTGACAAAGAAATTGAAGCATGTCCGGATATAAAAGGATCGTGATTGCTCTCATTTGGCTTTGTAAACCCAGATATGCCACCTTCTTTTCTCAAAGTATCAAACTTATCAAATCTGCCGGTAAGCAATTTATGAGCATAACATTGATGGCCAACATCCCAAATAATTTTGTCATTTGGCGAATTAAAAGCTTTATGAAGCGCAACAGTTAGTTCTACAACACCTAAATTAGATGCTAAATGCCCACCGTTGCTCGATACAACCTCTATTATTTTTTTTCTAATCTCAGCAGATAAAATCTCAAGTTCGTTTTTTGTAAGATCTTTAAGATCATTTGGGCCTTTTATATTGCTCAATATTTTATAATTCTTCATATTTTTGACGAAACCAAATAAAGCGCCGTACACCACCTTATTAATATATTTATATAAAATTTCAGCGAGGAACAATAAGCGCTATAACTATTCCAAGCAGTGCTCCACCCAATACTTCGAGGGGAGTATGTCCAAGTTTTTCTTTTAATTTTTTGATATCTTCATCATCTTCTTCGGTATCTTTAAAATTATCACTATTTCTTGTAAACATCTTAAGTTTTTTCTTGATTTCTGTTTGCTTAATTTCAGGAATATCTAACACATCCACGATTTTATTAAGCACCTTAGCCTGTTCTCCGGAAGAACGCCTTACACCAGTTGCATCATACATAACAACCACAGCCAATACTGCAGCTATAGCAAACATAGGAGAACTAACACCACTTACCCTGCTAATAGCTATAGCAAGTGCACAAACAGTAGCCGAATGTGCACTAGGCATTCCTCCCGAACCAAATAAACGCTCATAATCAAATCGCTTTTCAGTTATAAGCACAAATAATGTCTTCACAATTTGTGCCGATAGCCAAGCCACCAGCGCACATACTAAAGCATAGTTATATGATATAAGATTAGTTATTAAATTGACTACTCCCATATGCTTCTCCTTAGACATTATGTAAACATTTTAAAAGCGCTAGTGATTTCGATATAAAAGTGATTTTGTTAACTCAACAAGAAACTGATTGTTATCAAAACTTTGAAGAATATTCAAAGCAAGATCAGTAAATTTATTAGCTATTTGCTTTGTACCTTCCAATCCAAAAACCGTTATGTTGTTTATTTTACCTTTTTCTTCATCACTGCCTATTGGTTTACCTAAAATTTCTTCTTTACCACTAACGTCAAGTATATCATCGCACGCTTGAAAAGCGAGGCCAAGAAATTTCCCATATTCATCAAGCGTTTTTAATTTATCGCTTTTTGCATGAGCTGCAATTCCCCCAAGAACAGATGCAGCTTGTATTAATGCAGACGTTTTATATATATGCATAAGTTCAACAATATCTTCTTCAACAGTTTCTTTTTTAGTGTAAATATCTATTACTTGACCACCTATCATACCATCAACTGCTGACCTTTTACTCAAAATATCACATGCTTTATATATATCTTCATAAGATATTTCCGCCTCCCGAGCTTTTGTTAAGACCTCAAAAGCAGACAGAAAAAATGCATCTCCCGCAAGCACTGCTGTAGTATAATCATACTCTATATGACATGACGGCTTGCCTCTTCTTAAGTCGTCGTCGTCCATACAAGGCAAGTCATCGTGAATTAAAGAGCCAACATGGACAAATTCAACTGCACAAGCAAATGGAATAGCTTTTTTAGCATCACTACCGAGCATCTCACAAACAGCTAGTGTAAGCATAGGTCTTATGCGTTTTCCACCACCCATCATGCTATACCTCATAGCATCGCGAACTCGTTTATGAGGCCCGTTTATTTTAGGCAAAAACCTTTCTAGGCCTTCATTTATTATGTTGACATATCTTTTACATTGGCTTTCAAACATAATGATTATTCCTCCGGTTGTTCATTGCCAACATACTCAATTTTTAATTTTGCCTTATCAAGTTCGCTTTTACAATCAGAGCAAAGTTTAACGCCTTGTTTATAGAGCTTTAGATTTTGTTCTAAAGCTCCATCCCCTTTTTCTAATTTGCTTACTATTTTTTCAAGCTCCTTCATAGCGCTGTCAAATGATATGACATCTTTTGATTTATCCATTTATGAATCTCCCAATATATTTCTTTAAATTAAAAAACTAATTTTTTCTGATTTTTTCGGTTACTTTTGCTTTTATACTGCCGCTATTTAAAAGTATATTTATATTATTATCAACCTTAGTTTTATAAACCGATCTGATAACTTTTCCATTTTCATCAAACACAATAGAATATCCTCTGCTTAAAACTTTAAGCGGATTTAATGACTCCAGAAGCTGAGATTGATTTTCATAACAATCTTTGCACATATTGTAACATGCATTTATGGCCATATTTAACCTAATTTTAATTTGTTCTAATCGTTCATTTGAAAGCAGCAACTCATTTAAGGGTGATGCATTAAAAAGTCTGCTCTTTAGATGATCTAATCTATAAACATTTGCCTCAAATATATCTTTTATACTATTATACATCATATTTTTTATGTTGTCGATTTGTTTTTTCAAATCCTCTATATCAACACAAACAAGTTCGGCTGCCGCTGAGGGAGTTGGAGCTCTAAGGTCAGATACTAAATCAACCAAACATCTATCGGTTTCATGACCTACCGCAGATATTACGGGCTTTTCAAACGATGCAACAGCTCTAACAACTTGTTCATTATTAAAAGGATCAAGATCTTCGCTAGATCCACCACCTCTTCCTATTATTAAAACATCTAAATAATCATTTCTTGCAAGATTAATTGCTTTGATAATTGACCTTACAGCATTTTCTCCTTGCACCAAAGCAGGATATACTTTAAGTTTTAAAATGGGAGAACGTCTTGACAATATTTGTATAACGTCCTGAAGTGCCGCTCCATTTAACGCCGTTAAAACTCCAACTACATTAGGTGTTTTTGGTATCGCGACTTTTCTGTCTGAATCGAACAATCCCTCTTTTAGCAATTTGTTGGTAAGTTGTTCCAATTCTTTTTGTATATCGCCTTCACCTTGTTTTGTCAAATTTCTTACATAAATCTGATATGTGCCACTTTTTTCATAAACACCTATGTCACCTTTTGCAACAACACTAATTCCGTCCTTTGGAAAAAACTTGACTTTATCAGCTTGCTCTTTAAACATGATGCATCTGATGGCCGATTCTCTGTCTTTAAGAGTAAAGTACATATGCCCAAACTTATGACTTACAAAATTAGATATTTCTCCACAAACAGATATATTATAAAATATCTCTTCATAAGAAAAAATCTGTTTTATAAATTTATTAACATCTGAAACTGTATAAATATTCATAATTCCTCCAAACAAGCTAAAATAGCCGGTCCAATGGCGTTATCTGAGGAATATTCAGGTTCTGCAAAAAAAGTATTATATTTTTTACTTAACATCGTTTTAATTATACTGTTTCTCATCACACCACCTGCAAACAAAACTGGTAACTCGCCAAAATTCAAATAAACAGACTCAAAAATATCGCACAAACTATACCCTATATATGTAAGGCAATATCTAGCGACATATTCCTTAGAATGCCCAGATGATAACAAAGCACTACACTTGTTCTCAAGCCCTGACAAACAGCAATCCATATTCTTAACAGCTGTTTTAAATTTAATAATATCCATCTCACAAGCATTGCACTTTAATGCTAATTTTTCAAGTTCAGATCCTGCCGGAAAATCAAGACCAAGTTTTGAGCCAACACGGTCTATAACTTGACCTGCGTTCAAATCAAGCGTTCCACCCAATTTGGTTATATCACATATTTTATTATTACAACATCTAATTAAAAGGCATTCCGTGGTGCCGCCCGAAACATGAAAAGCAATAAATCTGCCTTCTTTTAGCCACGATAATTTATTGGCAGAATATAAAGCTGCTGCTATGTGCCCTTGTTGATGAGAATATTTATAAAGCTTTTTACCATTAGATGCACATATTGATTTAGCTGTCATTTCGCCAACCAAAAAACATGGCATATAAGATCCTTCCACAGTTCTTGGCTTGTTCGAAACTCCTACTACGTCAAAGCTTGCATTAGTTTTCAAAAACAACTCTTCAATAATATCGCCTAAACATTTAACATGCTCAAATACCGCTTGAGACTGCCTAAGGCCTATTGCACCCTTCGGGTGTGGCAATAATCTCTTTTTAATAAAAACTTCACCCGTTATGCTGTCATACAAAGCTGCTGAACATGTATAATTAGATGTATCAATCCCAAGAGCTCTCATTTGTTGTTTAACCTTATAAAGTTTCCAAGGACTCCATTAATGAAAGCCGGTTCATCATCTCCGGCATATTTTTTGGCCAACTCAACAGCTTCATTAATTGCAACCGGAGAGTCCACATCATCAACATATAATATTTCATAAAAAGCAATTTCCAAAATTGCAAGCGAAACGCTAGCTATCCTATCAATTTTCCATTTTCTAAGAAACAATTTAATTTTTTCGTCGATTTCTGCTCGCTTTGAAACTACACCTATGGCAAGACTTTTAGAATAGCCGTTAAGATTAACATCTTCAACATTTTCTGCAAGCTCAATTAAACTATTCATATCTGTATCTGAAAAAAGTGATTCAAACACCAATATAAAAGCTCTCTCTCTAGCTTTAAATCTTTTCATTTTTTCACCCTTATTTCAATTAAGTTCAACATTATTTAAAACAAAACAACATCAAATCAAACATAATTCTTACAAATAAAAAAACAAGCTACATTAATTTTTATAAAATGCATTAATTCGTGCTCTTTTAAATATTTTAAGTTATTATAACATATCCTCAACTTTATTACAAACAAATTAATTGAAAGTTTGCGGAATAATATATACTTTACCATTACAAATGATATGTTTATATACTCAGATATAGAATGTGAAAATAGAAAACCCTTAAGAAAATTGTCATGTTTTTTACAGTCAACAGTTATTAATATATTTACATTAAAATAGAACCAAAATCATGGATAAATGAATAAAGAAATAATAATTGATTCAAATTTAAGTAAAACGTTTTATTCCAAAAAATATCTCTAGCTTTGAGATTTTGACAATTATGAATCTATTTATCATATTCCCATAGCTTTTATGTTATCTTTAGTATATAAGCAACAAAAACAAATAAAAACTCACCACAAATTTAAAAGATAATAAAAAATATAATTTTTAGTCGTTATTCTTTTAATTGCTTTAAATATTAAATATTCTATATTCTCAAATTTTTTCCCGTTAATTAAATTTATATTTATTTTGTCACGTTTTATATAAATACTCTTTACATGAAAACGTAATATAAGATTAAAATAATATACTAATTTATGGTGGGCAAAACATAAACGTAATAACTAAAAATACTTTTAAAATAAGTTTGCTATTTGTATAAATATTTATATTTTTTAATGAAGAAAATCTTGGCTATTTTGGCTATTATTGTAGCTCTAATATTTATTTAATTAAAATATGTTTTTTCTAGATCTAATAGATATTTTTTAAAATTAACGCCTTCACCTAAACTATAACCACCAATCGAGTCAGAAGCTATAACACGATGACATGGAATAAGAATTCCAAGAGGATTAGTTTTAACAGCTAAACCTACTGCACGATAACCATTAGTACCAATGATTAAGCCTATATCTTTGTAACTGAGCACATTACCATAAGGTATTTTTGTAACAGTTGTTAAAACTTTAATTTGAAACGGTGTACCACATATTTTATATGGCAATGTAAATTGTTTTAGTTTTCCTATAAAATATTTTGAAATTTCTTTCTGTAAATTTTCTTTTATCTTATTGTTTGAATCGTAAAATGAATATGGACAGTGTCTATTTAAGTGAGATTCAATTTTTAATGTGTCGTTTTTTGTTAAAGCAATCCCTACTATAAAATTATTGGCAGTATATACTTTGTATATGGTAGTAAATTTGCTAACATTTCTTTCATTATCATCCATAATTTTACACCTCGGAATTTTCGTTTTTGCTTATCATAATAATATAAAGAAAAATTTCAAGAAAAAAGGCAGAAAATTTAACATAGATTATGATATTACATAAACTGTCTTCTATTTTTATAATGATTGTTTATAAATATGTGTGTTTATCAATTTCAAATAAGACATTTCTTTCAATTACAAATAAGATATGAACTAAATTTTTGTGTCTATATAACACATAAAATATTTATAGAAGAACTTGCAAAAATTTTTTAAAAGACTCTTTTTGAGTTTTTAACTAAAGAACTTATTTTATTTTTTAGTGTATTTCATCTTTACTATATATGCTATATTATCCAAAATCACATATTAAAATTGCAACCTTATCTAAAATATATCCTTTTATACATATTTGTTTGCCAAAACAACTTAAATGATATCATATTCTATTATCCAAAATTTTAACATAATGATTTTTAAAATCTTCAAATCTTGACTCTAAAATTGCATCTCTAATTTTTTCCATCAATGTATTGTAAAAATATAAATTGTGCATTACAGATAGCCTTGCAGCAAGCATTTCATTAGCTTTAAACAGATGCCTTAAATAGGCACGTGAATAGTTCTTGCAGGTTGGACAATCACAGTTTGAATCTATTGGGCTTGGATCTGTCTCATATTTCGAATTCATAAGGTTTCTAACGCCTTCCCAGGTATTTAAATGTGCATGACGAGCATTTCTGGTTGGCATAACACAGTCAAACATATCTATACCCCTTGCTACGGATTCGATTATATTGCTAGGTTTTCCAACTCCCATTAAATATCTTGGTTTATCTTCAGGCATAAATGGTTCAATTTCTTCTATTATGTGATACATCTGCTCCTTTGTTTCTCCTACTGCAAGTCCTCCAATTGCATAACCGTCGCAATCAAAAGACGCTATTTGCTTCATATGATTTTGCCTTATATCAATATATGTCGACCCTTGATTTATACCAAAAAAAAGCTGGTGGGGATTTAGCGTTTCATCTTTTTTATTCAATTGTTCAAGTTTTATCATACATCTTTCAAGCCATCTGGTTGTCATATCACATGAGTCTTTAGTATAAAGCCTTTGTGCCGGATTTTGAATGCACTCATCAAATGCCATAGCTATTGTAGAAGCTAGATTTGACTGAATTTGCATACTCTCTTCTGGGCCCATGAATATTTTTTGGCCACTAATGTGAGAAGAAAAATATACTCCATCCTCTGTTATTTTGCGAAGGCCTGAAAGTGAAAAGACTTGATATCCACCACTGTCAGTAAGTATTGGCCTGTCCCAACCCATAAAGTAATGTAATCCACCCATGTTTTTGATTACTTTGTCGACTAATCTTAGGTTAAGATGATAGGTGTTGCATAGCTCAACTTGACACTTTAATTTTTTTAAATCATGTGAAGACACCGCTCCCTTTATAGCTGCAGCTGTCCCAACATTCATAAAACAAGGGGTATTAAACGACCCATGCACAGTATTGACTATGCCAACCCTTGCGTTTTTTTCTTTTTTAACTAATGTATATATACCCATAGTCCACCTATCATAATCTATTTTAATTGAATATTTTAATTGAATTACGTAATCACCATCGCATCACCAAAACTGAAAAAACGATATTTCTCTTTGACTGCTGTTTTGTAAACATTCATGGTATTTTCATACCCGGCAAACGCACTTACAAGCATTATTAAAGTGCTTTTGGGCAGATGGAAGTTAGTAATTAGACCGTCTATGACTTCAAATTTATAACCGGGATATATAAATATATCGGTAAATCCGCTGTCTTCACAAATATGTCCATGTTTTTTCCAAACACTTTCAAGTGTTCGGCAACTGGTTGTCCCAACTGAAAATACTCTCTTGCCATTATCCTTTGTATTTTTAATTAAATCGGATGTTTTTTTTGGCAAATAGTAATGTTCGCTGTGCATTTTGTGTTTTTCAATATCATCCACCTTAACCGGCCTGAAAGTCCCAAGTCCAACATGTAAAGTTAAATAGCCAATGTTTACACCTTTGTTTTTTAATTTTTCCAACATGTGCTGAGTAAAATGTAACCCTGCGGTAGGAGCTGCTGACGAACCTATTTTTTGAGAATATACCGTTTGATATTGCTCTTTATCTTCAAGCTTCTCAGTAATATAAGGAGGGAGCGGCATTTGTCCAATTTCATCCAATATATTGTAAAAATCTCCATCATATTCAAATTTTACAAGTCTTTTACCATCCTCTAAAATTTCTAAAACTTTTGACTTTAGTATATTTGAAAAATTAAACAATTCCCCCGGCTTAGCACGCTTTGCCGGCTTACAAAGAATCTCCCAAACATCTTTTTCTTTTTGATTTAAAAGTAAATATTCTATAGATGACCCCGTTTTTGAGTTTTTGCCATAGAGCCTTGCTGGAAGAACTCTTGAATCATTAAGTATTAAGCAATCACCATCATCTAAAATGTTAGTTAAATCATAAAATTTCAAGTGAGATATCTTGGAACTTTTTCTATCAAAGTGCAAAAGCCTTGAGTGGTCACGTTGGCTTAACGGATGCTGGGCTATCTGCTCTTTTGGAAGATCAAAATCAAAGTCACTTGTTTTCATAAATTATATATCCTTTCAGGTGCAACTAAACAGATGAAAATAAGCAAAAATTGCTAAATGTTATTTCGATGTTATCGCTCTAAATCACTTGACATAGCACGCTATAAATGTTACCATTATTGAAAGTAGGAGCTGCGAATTTTATTGAAAATAGTTTGTTGGAATTTTAAATAACGTTTTGGTTTTTATCTATATAAATATTTGCAAAAAACGAATTTAGTCTCAATTTGAGACTTGTTTTAACATCATCAAGTGAGTTTGTAACTGTCATAATGCAATATGGTGAGCTATTGGCTTTTTGATTATATATAAATGTCTTGGTTCTATTATATTGTATTTGATTCCGGTTTTCAACCGGTTTTTTCTTAAAAAGCATAACATACTGAGAGAATTAAAGTGAGAAACATTAAACATATCCCGTATGATATAATTACATTTAACCAAATTTTAATTAAGCCAAACCAATAGATTATAGACATAAAAATTGAAACAATCAAAGACTTTTCGGCTTTTTTGTAATATCTTTTATAAAACATAATCGGCTAAAAAATTAACTGCAATTATTATAATATTTTTAATATTTCAATTCTCTTTTTTTACACTTTTTCCTAATTGTTTTTTAACAATATCAATTTTTACATAAGATGCATAAATATATATGGAGGGTAAATATGAAAACTTTTAACGTAGGCATAATTGGAGCAACAGGTATGGTAGGCCAACGTTTCTTGACTCTTCTTGAAAATCACCCTTGGTTTAATGTTAAATTGTTAGCCGCCTCTTCCAAAAGCGCCGGAAATACATATCAAAAAGCTATAGGCAACAGATGGAAACTTAAATCTGCCATGCCTTCATTTTCAAAAGATATGATAGTTTTGGACGCTAAAAAAGATATAGATAAAATAACGTCAGATGTAGACTTTGTATTTTGTGCTGTCGATATGAAAAAAGAAGAAATAAAAAATCTTGAAGAAGCATACGCTAAAGCTGAGTGCCCGGTAATTTCAAATAATTCAGCTCATAGACATACAAAAGATGTGCCTATGATTATACCCGAAATTAACCCGGATCATGCAGAGATCATTGAATATCAACGCAAAAGGCTCGGAACAAAGCGGGGTTTTATCTCCGTAAAATCAAACTGCTCAATTCAGAGCTACGTTCCGGCAATTTCACCTTTGATGGAATATAAACCTACTAAGATTTTAGCATGCACATATCAAGCTATTTCGGGTGCGGGCAAAACTTTTGAATCTTGGCCGGAAATGGTTGACAATATCATTCCATATATCCAAGGCGAAGAGCAAAAGTCGGAACTCGAACCACTTAAAGTCTGGGGTAAAATCGAAAATGGTGTAATCGTTGACAAAAAAACACCATCTATCACAACTCAATGCATTCGTGTGCCTGTCTTGGATGGCCACACGGCCGCTGTTTTTGTGAATTTTGAAAATAAACCATCAATAGAAAAGATAAAGGAAATATGGGATAATTTTGACGGCGAACCACAAAAGCTAGATCTTCCAAGCGCTCCTAAAAAATTTATACACTATTTTAGTGAAAACGACCGCCCACAAGCAAGACTTGACAGAGATATTGAAAATGGAATGGCTATAAGCACCGGGCGTTTAAGAGAAGATACTCAATATGACTATAAATTTGTATGTCTATCTCACAACACCCTTCGAGGCGCTGCCGGTGGAGCAGTACTTATGGCTGAACTCTTAGCTGCAAAAGGCTATTTAGATTAACCTATTAACCAATATGTCAATTATTCGATACTTAAAAATATATATTAATATATTTAAGGAGAATTATTATGAAAAAATGTTTATTTGAAGGTGCAGGAGTTGCACTTATCACTCCAATGCATAAAGATGGTTCGGTGAACTATGAAAAATTAACCGAGCTTGTTAACTGGCAAATAGAAAATAATACGGATGCAATAATTGCTTGTGGAACTACTGGCGAATCTTCCACATTGAGTCATGAAGAGCACTGCAAAGTAATAGAAAAGATTGTACAAGTAACAAACGGCAGAATTCCGGTTATTGCAGGCACAGGAAGCAATAATACGAACTATGCTGTCGAACTCTCAATAGAAGCTCAAAAAATGGGAGCAAGTGGAGTTTTGGTTGTAGCTCCATATTATAACAAAGCCTCTCAAACAGGACTTATCAAACACTATAATCTAATAGCCGACAGCATAGATATACCTTTGATAATTTATGATATTCCTTCAAGAACTGGTTGCAAAATCACAATAGATACACTAAGCACCTTGGCTGATCATCCAAACATTGTAGGGGTCAAAGCAGCATCGGGAGTTATATCGGATGTTGCAAGCTTAAGCGCTGCTTGCGGTGATAAAATTGATATCTATTCAGGCAACGATGACCAAATAGTTCCCATAATGTCTCTTGGAGGCAAAGGAGTAATTTCGGTTATTTCAAATATTTTACCTCAAAAAACCCACGATTTGTGTCAGTTCTATTTAAACGGCAAGTGTTCTGAGAGCACCGATATTCAAATTGATTTGATTGATCTTGTGCACGCATTGTTTATAGATGTGAACCCAATTCCCATTAAAGAAGCAATGAATATGATGGGCATGAATGTTGGTCCGTGCAGACTTCCTCTTTGCGAGTTGGATGAACCTAAACTAAAGGTTCTTAAAGATTGCCTTAAAAAACATAATATTATATAGATTGCAATTAATATATTTATCTTAAAACACAATAAGCTATTAAAATATTATATTAATTTTTAGGATTTATAAAATAAGGAGGAAGATTTTGGTTTCAATTATTTTAAGCGGAGCCAACGGTAAAATGGGACACGTTGTTGCTGATTTGGTTCTTGATCATGATGATTGCAAAATTGTTGCCGGAGTTGACATAAAAGGCGAACAAGAATGCGATTTCCCTGTAAGCAAGGATTTTTCGGGACTTAGTGGCGATGTTATAATAGATTTTTCTCACCCTGACGCACTTTGCAATATAATAGAATTTGCAAAAAAAAATAAAACACCCATAGTTCTTGCAACTACAGGATATAGCAAAGACCAAATAACGGATATTAAAAACGCAGCAAAAGATATTGCTATTTTCTTTTCATTTAACATGTCTCTTGGTATAAATTTATTAGTAAATCTTGCAAAAAAATCCTTTTCGGTGCTTGGTAAAAGCTTTGATATTGAAATTGTTGAGAAACATCATAATCAAAAAATCGACGCTCCTAGTGGCACAGCCTTAATGATTGCCGATGCAATAAATAAAGAAGCAAATAATTCTTATCATTATGTATATGACAGGCACAGTGTAAGGCAAGAGCGATATAAATATGAAATAGGAATACACGCTGTTAGGGGAGGTACTATTGTAGGCGAACATGAAGTAATATTTGCCGGAAAAGATGAAATTTTAACAATTTCACATAGTGCAAGAAGCAAAGATATTCTTGCAGTTGGTGCCATAAATGCCGCTTTGTTTATCAAAGATAAAAAGCCAGGACTATATGACATGAACGATTTAATAGATTTATAAAATTTAATTATAGAAAATTCTCTTTAACCTTTAAACGTTATCTTAACTTTAATATATACGCTTAGTTAATTAGATATCTTATCTTTAGTCTTCGATATTTAACTTAAAATAACTAATTTAAACCACCATCAAATTTACCCTTTAGAGGAGAATTTTTAAAAACTATGATTCCAGCAAAATATACTAATATACCTTATATAGATGCAACAAAATCTAAAATTAAAATATACCGCATAAAAGAAATTACATATCCTAAAGATTCTTCAATGTATTTAATAACAAAAAGAACTCTTGATATATTAGGCTCTATTTTTGGACTTTTATTGCTTTCTCCAATATTCCTTATAACTGCAGTATGCATTAAATTGGACGATGGAGGACCTGTTATACATACTCAAACAAGAGTCGGGAAAAATGGTAAGTTTTTTAAGTTCCATAAATTTCGAAGCATGAACAAAATAAAAGAAGGACAAACGGAATTCAATATATATAAAATGGACGGCAATATTCCTATAGTTAAATCCAAAGATGACAAAAGAGTTACAAAAGTAGGAAAGTTTATCAGAAAAACATGCATTGACGAGCTTCCCCAAATTTGGGATATATTGGTTGGAAACATGAGCTTTGTTGGGCCAAGACCACCTGCAGTTATTGAAGCATATTATTATGATCACCTTCAAATGCAAAAGCTACGTGTTAAACAAGGCCTGACAGGATATTGGCAATGTTATGGCAGGACGGATACATCTTACAAAACTCGCATTAATATGGATATTAAATATATAAACAACCGTGGAATTCTAATGGACATTAAAATTATGTTGTTAACAATACCAAATTTAATACTTTCCAAAGGCTCATATTAAAAAATTCTCATATAAAAAATTTTTAAGTGTTACATTATTATGTAGCACTTAAAAATTTTACTATTATTTATAGATTGTTATCTTAATTAAAGACAACTCTTTCTCATTTATTATAAAAAAGATCATTTTCCGGTTTTATTTTAGGCGTTATTTTTAAATCATAAAACCGGAACAAATTTTGCACAAAATAGTCAAACTAAAACTTAAAAATTGTCTATTATTTTTTCTGGATAATATATTTTCTTGTATAAATTTGTCGATTAAACTTAAATTATGCCAATAATTTTTTTAATTTTATTGCGAAAATAAAAGTGTACATATTTTAAAATTATGATGGTATTTTTTTATTTATATTAAAATACTTGATTGTTTTAATTTTCCCCCAAAGAATTCTATCATAATTTCAAAAAGAAATCAACATACAAAATATTAATTAAATCGTTAATCTATGTCGAATTATATTGACACAAAAAAATTATATCTGTTAATATAAATATCAATTGAAATTATTTAACTAAATAATAAATTGTTCATAAAGGAGGCAAATTAAATGCTAAATACAAAACCACATAAAAAATTAATACCACTATATATACTTAAAATTCTTCGTGAATATACCGACCTTAATCACCATATACGACAGCAAAAAATAGTATGTCTATTAAAAAAAGATTTTTCAATTGAATGCGAAAGAAAAGCAGTTGCAAGAAATATATCATATTTAATAGATGCCGGTTTTGACATTTGCAATGATAAAGGCTACTATTTAGCTGAAAGACCATTCGATGACTGTGAGCTTCGACTTATAATTGACATCCTTTTATTTTCAAACTACATTCCCAAAAAACAATGCAATGAATTAATTCAAAAAGTATCTACTCTATCAAGCAGATATTTTAAGTCGAAATTGAACTATATTAGCAGTATAAAAAGCTTTAGACCACAAAACAAACAACTATTTTATACTATTGAAATTTTAGATCAAGCAATAAGCGAAAAGAGACAAGTTGAATTTACATATAACTCCTACGGTACCGATAAAAAACTACATTCTATAAAAGAAGAACCTTATATTGTATATCCATATCAAATGGCTATTAACAACGGATTTTTTTACCTAATATGCAATTATAATAAATATGATAGACTATCACACTTTAGAATTGACCGCATAACCAACATTAAAATTGCAAATAAATGTTATAAAAATTCATCTGAATTTACTTACCTAGATTTGCAAACATATATGGCCGAACATATATATATGTGCTCCGGAAACAGTACAACCGTTACATTTCGTGTTGTAAAATCTATGATCGGCGACGTTTTGGATTGGTTTTGTGATTGCGAATTCATTAAAGAAAACAGTAAATACTGCTATGTTAAAGTGAATGTGAATATAAACGCTATGGTCTATTGGTCACTTCAATATGGAGCTTATGTAGAGGTTCTAGAACCACTTAGCATAAGAGAAAAAATCAAGGACTTATCTCAGGTCATAGCTAACAAATATAAAGATTCCAATATAATTGGAGTGTCTAAAAAATCTAAAGTTGCAGAATCTTATAAAAATGCTTATGTGAAAATGACAATATGATTTGTTTTGTGCACAGTTAAAATAAAACAATTATATTTATATTATATTAATTTAAAACCAGGTTTGCAAAATGTGTGCTTATCTGGTATTTTAGCGTAAAAATTTAATTTTAATTTTTTAGGTATTTTCGGCAAATGTGACTTGTCATAAAAGATTAAGATTATAACTAATTCAATTAAAAACTTGTGTTAAAAATAGGTTATAATTCTAACTAAATGCGCGCTTTACTAAGAGAAATATAAATGTTTTTTTTGCAAAAACAATAAAACTTTTATCCGCCATATTTAGCCATTACCCCTTTTTTAATATTTGATTTTTTATTGCTGTTAATATATACTTTTATTATATTTTATACATCAAATTGCTTTATCGATTTATTTGACTAAATCAACAAAACCGTGTTATTATATTTACATGTATATAGGCAAGGGGCGATTATTTAATGCCGGAATTGGATAATATGCAAAAAAATGAAGATGATGTCATAATTTTGCTAAGAGATTTGTACGAGTCATATGGTTTTAAAAAATTTAAAATGAAAACGTTCGAGGAATATTCATTATATATTGAAAATAAAAATTTTTTGTCCAATAAACAAATCATCACCTTTACCGGGCTAAATGGCAAACTGCTTGCTTTAAAACCTGATATAACCTTGTCTATCATTAAAAACTGCGGCGCTGCTTTTAACAATAACGAAAAATATTATTATAACGAAAATGTATATAGACCCCATAAGGACAGCTATGAATATCAAGAAATACCGCAAATGGGATTGGAACTAATAGGCAATATTGACAGTTATTCAATATTAGAAACTGTCTCACTTGCAATTAAAACCTTAAAAATACTCACAAGCAACTATCTGCTAGATATATCCGATCTAGATTTTATCGATGGTATTTTAGACACAATAGACTGCCAAAAACGAGTTAAGCTAAACATTATTTCTTATATTATACAAAAAAATGAACACGACTTAAAACACTATGCAAAAGAATCTGGCTTGTCTGAAAATGATATAAACCTTTTAAGCACTATTGTTAATTTATATGGTCCATTTCCGCGCACGCTTAAAGCTTGTGAAACTATTGTCAAGAACGAAAAGTCAAAACGCGCACTCAACAATTTAAAGTCTCTTTATCATCAACTTAAATCTTACGGACTTCACAATAATGTAAGGCTTGATTTTTCTATAATTAATGATTTGGATTATTATAACGGTATAATATTTCAAGGCTTTGTTGAACAAGTACCAAATGCTGTGCTTTCAGGTGGACGATATGACAAAATGGTCAAGCGATTTGGTATAAACGCTGATGCTATCGGATTTGCATTATATATTGGCGAACTTGATAAACTTTTCCAAAGATTCCAAAAATACGACATTGATGCTTTTGTGTTGTACAAAGATGACACTGACCCTATAAAAGTAATGAAATTTGTAAATAGCCTAACTTCTAACGGAAAATCGGTAAGGGCTGAAACAAGCATACCCAAAAACTTAACCTATTCGAAACTATATAAACTATAAATTATCTATATTCAAGGAGATTATTTAAATGCTTAACGTTGCATTGCCAAAAGGCAGGCTTGGGAATAAAGCTTATAAATTGTTTGAAAAAATTGGCTTTGATTGCAATGAAATGCTAGATGATAGTCGCAAACTTGTCTTTGAGAATAAAGAAAAAGGTATCAGGTATTTCTTGGTAAAACCTTCTGATGTCCCGGTTTATGTTTTGCATGGAGCCGCAGACGTTGGTGTCGTTGGCAAAGACATTTTGCTAGAATCAAACGCTTCGGTATATGAATTGCTGGATTTGGGCTTTGGCAAATGCAAAATATGTGTTGCAGCTCACAAGGACTTTCACGACAACACCAACACTACTTTGAGAGTAGCAACTAAGTTTTTAAATATTGCATCCAATTACTATAATTCCATAAATAGAAATATAGAAATCATCAAACTAAACGGTTCAATAGAACTTGCACCAATTACTGGATTGTCGGATGTAATAGTTGATATTGTGGAAACCGGCAATACTTTAATGGAAAACAACCTAAAAATCATTCACGAAATAATCCCTATTTCTGCAAGGCTTATTGCTAACAAATCAAGCTTTCAATTTAAAAATGATATAATTGAAAAGCTCAAAAAAAGCTGTGAGGAGGCCTTAAATGATAAAAATATATGACTATGAAAATTGCAATATATCAGACATTAATAATTGCGATAACAAAAATAACGATGAAGTTAATAAGATAGTTCTCAATATCTTAGATGATATTAAGACAAATAAAGACAAAGCCCTTTTTAAATATTGTGAAAGATTTGACGGTGTTAAAGTTGAAAATATCGAAGTAACTAAAGAAGAAATAAAAGATGCTTATGAAAGCGCAGATAGTGATTTTATAAAAATCCTTGAAATTGCTAAACAAAACATATATTTTTTTCATAAACATCAATTGCAAAATAATTTTATAACCACCAACAAAGATGGCATATTGCTTGGCCAAAAATATACGCCTATTGAAAAAGTAGGTCTTTATGTTCCCGGTGGCACCGCAAACTATCCTTCCTCAGTACTTATGAATGCCATCCCTGCAAAAATTGCTAATGTATCTGAAATTATTATGGCCACTCCTCCCGATGCTGAAGGAAATGTAAACAAAGACATATTAACTGCCGCTTATATTGCAGGAGTTGACAGGATATTTAAAATGGGAGGCGCTCAGGCAATTGGTGCTCTTGCCTTTGGAACTGAGTCGGTCCCTAAAGTCTATAAAATAGTAGGACCAGGTAATATATATGTTTCATCTGCTAAACGCTTCGTATATGGTGTGGTAGATATTGACATGATTGCAGGCCCGTCAGAAATATTAATTATTGCTGATGATAGTTGCAAACCATGCGTTGTAGCAGCTGACCTTCTATCGCAGGCAGAACACGACAAGCTAGCAAGTTCGATTTTAATAACAACAAGCAAAACTTTGGCAGAAGACGTTCAAAACGAGATTGAAAAGCAAATACCAAAACTTGGCCGATCAGAAATTGCCCGCGAATCTATTGACAATAATGGCAAAATCATCATAGTTAAAAGCTTAAGCCAAGCAGTAGAAGTTTCAAATTATATTGCACCGGAACATTTAGAACTAAGCGTCCAAAATCCTTTTGCTTTGCTATCATCTGTTAAAAACGCTGGTTCGATATTTATGGGGAAAAATGCCCCGGAAGCCCTTGGGGATTATATAGCTGGTCCAAATCACACACTTCCTACATCAGGTACCGCTAAATTCTCATCTCCTCTCTCTGTTGATGACTTTTTGAAAAAATCTTCTTTCATATACTATACTAAAGAAGCGCTAGACAACACAGCAAACCATGTTATCAACTTTGCAAAAAAAGAAGGACTTACTGCTCATGCAAATTCCGTCTCAATCAGAACGTGCAAAAAAGATGTGTCGAAAGCATGAGGAAAATAGATTTGTTTGTGGCACTATGTTCATTTAAATTAACTGACATATGTTTCTTTAAAAACCAAAAAATATTTAGTTTTTTCAATTTTAATTTAATTATATTAATATGTTTAATGACAAATAGATTAAATAACGTTAAAAAATTAATATTTTAATTCACTTCTTCTTTAGCATTTGATTATTCAAAGAGGTAAATATGAGCAGGTTTATATCATCAAAATTTGATTCACTAAAGCCCTATGAACCAGGCGAGCAACCTACAGACAAAAAATATATTAAATTAAACACAAATGAATCACCTTTTTCCCCATCGCCTTTGGTCCAAAAAGCGATTAGTGATGAAGAAATAAGATCTTTGCGACTCTATCCTGATCCGAATGCCAATTGCCTTAAAAATTCTTTGTCTAAACATTATGGCGTGAAAAAAGAAAATATATTCATTGGAAACGGCAGCGATGAAATCTTAGCTTTAATATTTCTTGCTTTTTGCGACGAAAAAACAGGTATGGCGTTTGCTAACATAACCTATAGTTTTTATCCCGTTTACTGCAATCTTTATAATATTAAAGCTGAACAAATTCCGGTAAATAGCAATTTTTCTATAAATCCAAGGGATTATTTTAATTGCAGCAACAACATCATCATTGCTAATCCTAACGCACCGACAGGAATTGCTCTAAACATAGATGATATAGAATCTATAATTAAAAACAACAAAGATAGACTTGTGGTTGTTGATGAAGCTTATGTAGATTTTGGCGCAAAGAGTTGTTTACCTTTAATAAAAAAATATGATAATTTGCTCATAGTCCGAACATTTTCAAAATCACGCTCACTTGCCGGAGCACGAATTGGTTATGCATTTGGCAATGAAAGCTTAATATGCGACCTTGAAAAAGTTAAATTTTCATTTAACTCCTACACAAACAGCAGATTATCTCTTGTTGCAGCTATAGCGGCGCTTGAAGATGAAGACTACTTTTTGAAATGCCGTGGTGTTATAATTAAAACAAGGGAAAAAACATATAAACAACTTAAAAAATTAAATTTTATTCTGCTGCCATCTCTTGCAAATTTTATTTTTGCAAAACCTCCCGTTTTTATATCTGCGTCTTCTTACTATAATAAACTAAAACAAATGGGAATATTGGTTAGATATTTTAAAAACAGCAATATAGACTCTTGGGTAAGAATTACAATCGGTTCAAGCGAAGAAATGGATACATTTATAGAAAAAACTAAATTGATTATTTTGGAGGCACAAAATGAGAACTGCAAAAACGGTACGCAAAACAAATGAAACTGATATTATAATAAACTTGAATATTGACGGCACCGGAGTTTATAAAAATGATACCGGTTGTGGATTTTTAAACCACATGCTGGACCTTTTTGCAAAACATGGTCAATTTGATCTAAACATTAATTGCAAAGGAGATGTCTATGTAGATTATCATCATACAACTGAAGATGTCGGGATAGCGCTTGGTGAAGCATTTTTGACAGCTCTTGGAGATAAAACCGGAATTAAACGTTATGGCGACGTTATAATCCCGATGGATGAGACCTTGGTTTTGTGTGCTGTTGATTTTTCAGGAAGATGTTGCGTAATTGATAAATTGGATATACCCTCAGAAAAAGTCGGTGATTTTGATACTGAGCTTGTAGATGAATTTTTTGCAGGCTTTTCAAGAAGTTCAAAAATAACATTGCACATTAAAAAAATATATGGCACAAATTCCCATCATATTATAGAAGCCGCATTTAAGGCTTTTGCACGTGCCATAAAAAATGCCGTAACAATAGACGATAGCCTTAAAAACCAGATTCCTTCAACAAAAGGTGTTTTATAATGATATCAATAATTGACTATGGCGTAGGGAACTTATTTTCACTTAGTGCATCTTTAAACTATCTAAACATAAAAAGCCAAGTAACATCTAACAAAGAAGCTATTGAAAAATCAGACAAAATTATCTTGCCGGGCGTTGGTGCTTTTGAAGATGCCATGAAAAAACTTCAATCAACCGGGCTTGTTGACTTTTTAAAACAACAAACTAAAACAAAAAAACTGCTTGGCATTTGTCTTGGTATGCAGTTGCTACTAGAAAAAAGTTTTGAATATGGAAACCATGATGGGTTAAGTCTCATTAAAGGTGAGGTAAGGTCGCTAAGTGAAGATTTGCCAAAAAGCTTTAAAGTCCCTCACATGGGGTGGAATAAACTAGAGTTAAAAGAAAACGGACCATTGTTTAAATATATAACTAATGGAGATTATGTATATTTTGTGCACTCATATCATGCAGTTAAGTGCAACTTAAATATTATAGCAACAACCGACTATAAAATACCCGTCACAGCAGCAATTTCAAGCGGCAATGTTTACGGTGTGCAATTTCACCCTGAAAAAAGTGGCGATGTGGGGCTTAAAATACTTAAAGCGTTTAACGAGCTCTAAGCTGTGTTTTTTCATAAGCATAATAATCAAATTAAGTTAAACAAACCACACTTGCACATTGGAAGTTGTAAATTTTGACTTAAGACATTATATAGCATATTTGCATTAGAGAATCCAAATGTTTCTTTAGATCTATAGATATTTCTAAAATTGCCTTAAAAATTTTTTATACTTTTAATAAATTGGCACTAGATAAGTTCTTAGCCCTTCATTCAAATCTGAATTTTTCTAAATCTCTTTTTGTGAAATTCCCAAAACAAACAGCAAAGAAATCGATATAATAAATAAAATACAAGTTCTTTTATATTCACATTTGCGAAAAATTAAGATTAATACTGCTGATTGCATACATAATATTGCAATATAATTTCGCATTTTAGCTTGATTTCATATGAAAATCATCTTGGTATTTAAAGATTTTTACTTTAAAGGAGTAATTTATGAATATATTCCCTGCAATTGATCTGTGCAATAAAAAAGTTGTACGACTAACTCAAGGCAACTATAATATAATAGATATATATAGCGAACATCCTAAAAAAGTAGCCACAAAATTTTACAATGACGGTGCACGCCACTTACATGTTGTGGATTTAGATGGTGCCAAAGAAGGACAACTTGTAAATTTTGACGCTATAAAAAATATATGTTCAATAAACGAACTATTCATTGAAGTTGGCGGCGGAATTAGAAATGAGCAAACAATCGAAAAATATATAAGCATTGGTGTCTCTCGTGTTATTTTGGGAACTATTGCAGTAAAAAAATTGGATTTTGTAAAAAAAGTGGCAAAGCGATTTAAAGACAAAATTGCAGTCAGCGTTGACGCTATAGACGGCCTTGTTGCCACTAACGGGTGGAAAGAAATATCTAATCTCCCATCATATGATTTTTGCATAGAGCTGCGAGATATTGGCATAAAAAATATAATCTACACCGACATCTCAAAAGACGGCGAACTTAGCGGAACAAACCTTGAAATTTACAAAAAGCTTGTTACTATAGATAGAATAAAAATTACTGCAAGCGGCGGCGTTTCCTATATTGAAGAAATAGCAAGGCTTAAAGAAATTGGCGTCGATTCAGTCATTGTGGGCAAAGCAATATATGAAGGTGTCCTTAATTTAAAAGATATAATCAAATTTGAAAAAGAGTGCTGATTTTATATATAATTATAATTTTAGAGAGAAGGTTTTATTGTTTTGTTAACAAAGCGTATTATCCCTTGCCTTGACGTTAAAAACGGACGAGTGGTCAAGGGTGTAAACTTTAAAGGCATTCTGGATGTTTCAGACCCAATTGAACTTGCAAAACGCTACAACGACTCGGGTGCCGATGAGCTAGTTTTTTATGATATAACCGCCTCAATCGAGGGAAGAAAGCTATTTACAGAAGTGCTTAAAAAAACTGCAAGTGAGATTTTCATTCCTCTTACTGTTGGTGGAGGAATAAATACATTGCAAGACTTTGATATTGTTTTGAAAGCTGGCGCTGACAAAGTATCCATAAATACCGGCGCAATTAAAAATCCTAACCTTATAAGCGAAGCAGCTAAAAGGTATGGTAACCAATGCGTAGTCCTATCCATGGATGTTAAACGTGTTGGTAACCAATATAACATTTTCTCTATGGGTGGCAAAGTTGATATGGAAATTGACGCTATAAATTGGGCTAAATTCGGACAAAATAACGGTGCTGGAGAAATTGTAGTTAATTCTATTGATACCGACGGAGTCAAAAATGGATTTGACCTTGAAATGCTAAGTGCTATTTCCAAAGCTGTAAATATACCTATCATAGCATCGGGTGGTGCAGGCAATATTAAACATTTCATCGAGCTTTTTAAAACATTGCCGCAAGTTGATGCAGGTCTTGCAGCTTCTATTTTTCACTTTAATGAAGTTGACATATCAAACCTAAAATCGAAGCTTCAGTTTGAGAATATACCTGTTAGAATAACAAAAAGGAGTGCTTAAAGTTGGAATTGGATATAAATAAACTTAAGTTTGACAAAAATGGCCTTATCCCTGCCATTATACAAGACTTTGAAACCAAACAAATACTTACCCTTGCTTATATGAACAAAGAAAGTCTAAATATTTCATTGGAAGAAAAAAGAACATGTTTTTGGAGCAGAAGCCGCAACTGTTTATGGAGAAAAGGCGAAACATCTGGCAATGTCCAAAATATCATAAACATTTCAGCTGACTGTGACTATGATTCGTTGCTTGTTGAAGTAATCAAAACTGGCCCCGCTTGTCATTTGGGTACAAATTCTTGCTTTACAAATACCATATATTCCGATAAAAATATCAATAGGTTCTCGCTTGAAAGTTTAATATCACTAATTAAAGAACGCAAAATCAACAAAAAAGAAGGCTCTTATACAACATATCTTTTTGAAAAAGGTATAGATAAGATACTCAAAAAAATCGGGGAAGAGTCTACAGAAGTGGTAATCGCTGCAAAGGCAAACGACAAACCGGAAACAATATATGAAATATCAGATCTTTTTTATCATATTCTTGTGCTTATGGTCCAAATGGACATATCGGTTAGTGATATAAAACAAGAACTTGCTTCAAGGCATGTAATTGACCATAAAGTTAAACAGGAGAAAATGAAATGATAAAAATGAGTTCTCCTCACACCCATACATGTTTTGTCGATGGCAAAAACACTGCAAGAGAAATGATAGAGTCAGCAATAAAAAAAGGGCTTGGATCTATTGGATTTTCCGAGCACTCATATGTTGATCATGATATAGATTATTGTTTAACCGCTAAACAAACCAAGGTTTATATTGAAGAAATAAAAAGGCTAAAAAGGGAGTTTAAAGACAAAATTAAAATATATCTTGGTATAGAATGCGACAAAACCTCAAATATAGATCTAACTCCATATGAATATGTAATAGGATCGGTGCACTATTTGAAAGATAAAAAAACCGGAAAATTTTGGTCGGTTGATAGCAACAAGCAACAGATCGTTAATTGCTGCAATGAAGTTTATAACGGCGATTACATGGCCCTTGCAAAAGATTATTATAGCGAAATAGAAAAAATGGCAGAAAAAATAAAGCCAGACATTATAGCTCACTATGATCTTATAACAAAATTTAACGACGATCTATTTGACGAACAATCAAAAGAATATCAAAGTATTGCTAAAAAGCCCATAAAAAACATATTGAAAACGGGCGCTATTTTTGAAATTAATTCGGGGGCTGTCTTTAGAGGCAATAAAAATTTTCCCTACCCTAACTCATTTTTGATTAATTATTTAAATAAGTTAAACGCTCCTATAATAATTTCCTCCGACGCTCACTGCACCGATGCACTTGGTTTTTATTGGGATGAAATGATTTCATTGCTGAAAAACAATGGATTCAACAAAATGAAAGTTTTAAACGATAAATTCGATAAAATTGCCTCATGTTTTGACGATGTTTTAATTTAGTTCAAAATTTGTTAAAAATTTATTAAAAATACAAACAAAATAATGTCATAACATACATCTTTTTAAAATAAAACATAGCTTTGTTTGGGCAAATTAATTGTTGATTATAATCTTAAAATAGTTTATAATTAAATAGTATTTGACAGCAAGTTGAAGGGACTGATAATAATGAGAAAATATCATATCTTAAACAGTTCTTTTTGTCTTATGAATTATTGTAATCTTTTTTACATACAAAAAATATATAAACACTTAAACTGCAATTAATTTATTTGCAGTTTTTTTATATTTAAAATCATTAATTTTTAATGTTTTTTGTTCACTAAAATCAATCTGATTTAATTTGGAGGTTCAAATTGCAAGAAAAAAAAGTTGCCGTAATTATGGGAAGCGACAGCGATATGCCTGTTGTAAAAAAAACAATCGATAAATTAAATTCATTTGGAATCAAAACCGAAGCGCATATAATGAGTGCTCATCGCACACCAAATCTCGCTGCAGACTTTGCAAAAAACGCTAAATCAAACGGTTTTGGCGTCATAATAGCAGCAGCTGGCATGGCTGCTCATCTTGCTGGTGTGATTGCTGCTCATACTACACTTCCTGTTATCGGAATTCCCATAAAATCGACTTTGCAAGGGCTTGATGCTTTACTTTCTACCGTTCAAATGCCTCCCGGCATACCAGTAGCAACCGTTGGCATAAATTGTGCTGAAAATGCCGCCATACTTGCAATTCAAATGCTCGCAATAGAAAATTCTGACCTGGCTTTAAAATTATCAGAAACAAAAGAATCATTACAAAATGGTGTAGCTTTAAAAGACAAAAATTTACAGAAAACTCTAAGTTTATAATTCGCTTATTAATTTATTGTTAATGGAGGATGTTATGGAAAAATTAGAACAGCTTTATGAGGGAAAAGCAAAAAAAGTATATGCAACAAATGATCCAGATTTTGTTATTGTTGATTATAAAGACGATGCTACTGCATTTAACGGTGAAAAAAAGGGCACCATTGTCGGCAAAGGCGTAATAAATAATCGCTTGACAAATCATTTTATGAAAATGCTTGAAGAAAACGGGATACCAACGCACTTTGTTAAGGAAATATCAGACAGAGAAACTGTTGTTAAAAAAGTAAAAATCATCATGCTCGAGGTCATTGTCAGAAATATAGCAGCCGGTTCTTTCTCAAAACGTTTTGGTGTAAAAGAAGGCGTTATTTTAAAACAACCCTCAATAGAGTTTTCTTTAAAAAATGACGATTTAGGTGATCCGCTGATTAACACTTCACATGTTTTGGCTCTTGGCCTTGCATCCGCTGAAGATATTGCTAAAATTAAAGAATATGCTTTTAAAGTTAACGCTCTTTTAAAAAATTATCTCCTTAAATTTGATATCGAACTTGTGGATTTTAAACTTGAATTTGGAAAAACTAGTGATGGAAAAATCGTGCTAGCTGACGAAATATCACCCGATACATGCCGCTTTTGGGATGTGCATACACACGAAAAGCTCGATAAAGACCGTTTTAGGCGCAATCTTGGTGGAGAAGAACATGCTTATCAAGAAATGCTTAAAAGAGTAATTGGAGATTAAATCATCAAGCAATAAACTTTTTAAAATAAAAAGGAAGTTAAGATAATGGACAATTCTTTACATGAAGAGTGTGGCGTATTTGGAATATGGAATAAAGAGATATCTTACGACCCAATACGCAGTTGTTATTTTGCATTATATTCTTTGCAACACCGCGGTCAGGAAAGCTGTGGCATAGCCGTAAATAACCAAGGCTTAATATCTCACTACCGCGACATAGGACTCGTTCAAGACGTATTTACAGAACAAAATCTCAAAAAGCTTGGCAAAGGTTCTATGGCAATAGGCCATGTTAGATATTCAACCTCCGGAGTGCTTAATCGTTCCAATGCTCAACCACTTTGCATTAGGCACATTAAAGGTCCTCTTGCAATTGCGCACAATGGGAATATCATAAATGCGGCCGAGCTGCGAAATCAGTTTGAGCTAAACGGCGCAATATTTCATGGCACGAGCGATACAGAAGTTATTGCATATGCTATAACCGCCAATAGATTAGAAACTGGCTCAATAGAAGAAGCAATTAAAAAGACTATGCAAACACTAAAAGGTTCCTTTAGCCTTGTAGTGATGTCTGCAAACAAACTAATTGCCGCACGCGATCATATTGGGTTCAAACCACTTTGCATAGGGAAATCCGAAGATGGAAGCATTATGTTTGCATCTGAAAGTTGTGCCTTTCCAACAATTGGAGGCAAATTTATAAGAGATGTCAAACCGGGAGAAATTGTTATTGTGGAAGACGGTAAAATGCGCTCTGACACATTTCTTTGCAAAGGCAGAGGTCAAATGTGCGTATTTGAATATATTTACTTTGCAAGACCTGACAGTGTGATTGATGGCGCTAGTGTTTATGACGCACGCTTTAAAGCCGGAACATTTCTTGCTATTGAGCATCCTGTAGAGGCTGACGTTGTAATAGGTGTGCCTGATTCGGGACTGATTGCTGCTCAAGGTTTTGCTAGACAAAGCGGAATACCCTACGGTGATGGTTTCATTAAAAACCGCTATATAGGACGTAGTTTTATACAACCAACCCAAACTATGAGGGAAAATGCCGTGAGAATTAAGCTGAATGCCATTGAATCAACTATTAAAGGCAAACGTGTTGTTATGGTTGATGATTCTATTGTTAGAGGTACTACCAGCAAGCGCATAGTTAAAATACTAAGAGATGCCGGGGCAACTGAAGTACACATGAGAATCTCAAGCCCTCCATTTACCAATCCCTGCTATTTTGGTACCGACATTGACAGCCGTGAGAACCTAATTGCTTGCAAAATGAGTACAGACGAAATTGCTAAACATATAGGCGTAGACAGCTTGGGATATTTAAGCATTGAAAATGTCCAAAAAATAGCAAGCCCGTCAAATACTGATTTTTGTTTCGGATGTTTTAGCAATAAATATCCTATAGACCCTCCAAAAGAAACAAACAAAAACGAATTCGAATCAAAAATTGGCGAACAATATTACTAAAATTAACAATATAACAATCTAATTCTATAAAAACGCTTTAATTAAACAACTGTGAAAAGGTGAAATATGAAAAGTTACAGCGATAGTTATAAAAAAGCTGGCGTGGATGTTACCGCGGGCTATGAATCTGTTAAACTTATGAAATCGCATATTGCCAAAACCAAAGTACCAGGCGTAATAAGCGATATTGGTGGGTTTGGCGGACTGTTTTGTCCAAATATTTCAAATATGTCTGAACCCGTTTTTGTATCGGGCACAGATGGAGTTGGGACAAAGCTTAAAATTGCTATGCTTATGGATAAACACGACACCATCGGAATAGACTGTGTCGCCATGTGCGTGAATGATATTATATGCAGTGGAGCAAAACCATTGTTTTTTCTTGACTACATAGCTTGTGGCAAAAACTATCCAGAAAAAATATCCACTATTGTTTCCGGCGTTGCGGAAGGCTGCGTTCGTTCAGGTGCTGCATTAATAGGCGGAGAAACCGCAGAACATCCCGGAATGATGCCTGAAGATGATTATGATCTTGCCGGTTTTGCAGTGGGTGTTGTAGACAAGCCTAAAATGATTTTGCCAGAAACCCAAAAGCCCGGAGATATATTAATAGCTCTCCCCTCTTCAGGTGTTCATTCTAACGGTTTTTCACTGGTTAGAAAAGTATTTGACATTGAAAATGCAAATCTTAACAGTGACTATGGCATTTTGGACAAAAGCTTGGGCGAAATCCTTTTAGAACCTACTGTAATTTATGTCAAACCGATTCTTTCACTTTTAGATAAAATACATATAAAAGCAATTTGTCATATAACTGGCGGCGGTTTTTATGAGAATATACCTAGAACTTTACAAAAAGGCATTTGTGCAAAAATAGACAGTTCGTCTTTGGTCATACCTAAAGTATTCGATCTTATTATGAATAAAGGCAATATTCCAAGACGAGATATGTTTAATACATTTAATATGGGTGTTGGCATGGTATGCACCGTCGCAAAGGAAGACGCCGACAAAGCCATTGAAATCTTAAAGTCATTTGACATAGACGCTTATGTCATGGGAGAATTAACCAAAGGAGACGAACAAATCATAATAGATTAGATAAGTTATAACTTAACTATTTATTGATTGTAACGTGGGGGATTAATTTGAAAAAAATCACAGTATTGGTTTCGGGTGGGGGTACAAATCTCGGTGCACTTATAAAAGCTTGTCAAGACGGCGAAATAAAAAATGGCAAAATCTCACTGGTAATATCTTCAAATCCCAACGCGTATGCTTTAAAACGGGCAGAAAATGCAAATATCAAGTCTGTTGTTATTGATAGAAAATTATCAACCTCTTCTTTGGAATTTGACCAAAAACTTCTCATAAAACTCAAAGAAGAAAATCCAGATTTGATTGTCCTTGCCGGATTTATGTGCATACTTGGCAAAAACATAATAAAGCATTTTGAAAATAAAATCATAAACGTACACCCCTCTTTAATTCCTGCTTTCTGCGGCAAAGGATTCTATGGCCTTAATGTTCACAAAGCAGCTCTTGAAAGAGGTGTGAAGTTAACGGGAGCCACCGTGCATTTTGTAAATGAAGAAGCTGACGGCGGACCTATAATCCTCCAAAAATCTGTCAATGTAAATGATAACGATACTCCGGAAACTTTACAAAAACGTGTTATGAGGCAAGCTGAATGGAATATACTTCCAAAAGCTGTATCTCTTATCTGTTCAGGCAAAACTAAGATAATTAACAATAAGGTACATATAGGAGCATAAAATGAAAACTATTGGTGAAATTTTATCAAACAACAGCTACCCCGGGCGAGGGATATTAATTGGCATAACACCAGACAATTTAAATGTCGCAGTTGGTTATTTTATCATGGGCAGAAGCGAGAATTCACGAAATAGAGTATTTGTTTTAACCGGTGAAGACGTAGAAACCAAACCTTTTGATGAAAGTAAATTAGTTGATCCAAGCCTCATTATATATAATCCGGTTCGCACCATGGGTGGCATAACCATTGTAACAAATGGTGATCAGACTGATACAATTTATGATGGTTTAAAGCAGGGCATTAGCTTTGAGGAATCTTTGCGAACAAGAACTTTTGAACCTGATGCTCCAAACTTTACTCCCAGAATTTCGGCTATTGTAAATCTTACTGATATAAGCGCAGAATATAAGCTTTCAATATTAAAAAGTGCTAATCATAATCAAAATTCTACTCAAAGATTTTTCTTTGAATATAAACAACCTATTGCAGGTGAAGGACATTTAATACATACCTATGAACATGACGGAGATCCGATTCCAAGCTTTTGTGGAGAGCCCAGCACAGTTAAAATAGAAGGAGATCTCAAAGATTTTGGGGACGCTATTTGGAATGCACTTGATAAAGACAATAAAATTAGCTTGTTTACTCGCTTTATTAATATAAAAACTGGATTAAACAAAACACGCATAATAAACAAAAATTTTTGAAAGGCTGTATAGCATGAACGAACTGAAATTAAAGTATGGATGCAACCCTAATCAAACTCCTGCTAAAATTTATATGAAAGATAATTCTGACTTGCCTATTGAGGTTTTAAACGGAACCCCGGGTTATATTAATCTTTTGGATGCTTTTAACAGCTGGCAGTTGGTTTCAGAATTAAAAACAGCTACTAATTATCCGGCAGCTTGCTCATTTAAACATGTAAGTCCTGCAGGCGCTGCTATAGGTACACCTATGTCAGAAACTCTTAAAAAAATATGCTATGTGGATGATTTAAACCTAACATCTCCTATAGCATTTGCATATGCAAAAGCTCGCGGCGCTGATCGAATGTCATCTTATGGCGACTGGGTGGCTTTATCTAATACATGTGATGCCGAAGTTGCAACGATACTAAAAAGAGAAGTTTCTGATGGCATTATTGCGCCAGACTATACAAGCGATGCTATTAAGATACTTAAAACTAAAAAACGCGGCAACTACAATATAGTTAAGATTAATAAATCATATAAACCAAATGATATCGAATCCAAGGATGTTTTTGGGATAACTTTTGAACAAAAAAGAAATGATTTAAAAGTAGCAGACAATCTATTTGAAAATGTTGTTACTAAAAATAAGATAATTCCAAAAGCTGCTTTAATTGATCTTATCATATCTATGATCACTTTAAAATATACGCAATCGAACTCGGTTTGCTATGTAAAAGACGGTATGGCAATTGGCATTGGAGCTGGACAACAATCACGCATTCACTGCACAAGACTTGCTGGAAATAAAGCTGACATATTTTGGCTTAGACAACATATAAAAGTTATGTCACTGCCATTTTTGGATAACATAACAAGAGCACAAAGAGATAATGCAATTGACGTTTATATTTCAGATGATTATGAAGACGTCTTAGCCAACGGCTATTGGCAGCAGCTATTTTCAAAGAAGCCTGAACCTTTAACAACTCAAGAAAAAAAACAATGGATCTTAAAGCAACAGAATATATCTCTTGGTTCAGATGCATTTTTCCCGTTTGGTGATAATATTGAAAGAGCTCACAGATCAGGTGTGAAGTATATATGCCAGCCAGGCGGTTCAATTAGAGACGATGACGTTATAAAAACATGCGACAAATATGGAATTGCTATGGTATTTACTAAAACTCGTTTGTTTCATCACTAAAGCATAGTTTATTTTTAATAGGGGGTCTATTTTTTAATGAAAGTTTTAGTCATAGGCAAGGGCGGAAGAGAACATTCAATTGTAAGAGCGCTTAAAAAATCACCTGAAATTACCAAGCTTTACTGTGCACCAGGAAATGCAGGAACAGCTTGTGATGCTATTAATGTGCCAATAAAAGACACGGACAAAAAAAACATGTCAGAATTTGCTGTGAATGAAGGCATAGAATTTGCAGTTGTTGTGCCAGATAACCCTTTAGCATGCGGAATGGTTGACGCTTTAGAAGAAGTTGGCGTACCTTGTTTTGGCCCAAATGCTCGAGCAGCTCATATTGAAGCAAGCAAAGTGTTTTCAAAGCACTTAATGAAAAAATATAACATACCAACCGGTGACTATGAAGTGTTCATAGACTCATACAAAGCAATTAAATATGTAAAAGATAAAAATACATATCCTACTGTAATTAAAGCTGATGGTTTAGCCCTTGGAAAAGGCGTTATAATTGCAAACAATTTCTCTGAAGCTGAAGCTGCGATCAAAACCATGATGATAGATGGCAAGTTTGGTGAAAGTGGCAAACAAATTATAATTGAAGAATTTTTGACCGGCCCGGAAGTATCCATTTTATGTTTTACTGATGGCAAGACAATTAAACCAATGATATCTTCAATGGATCACAAATGTGCTCTTGACGGAGACAAAGGTTTAAATACCGGAGGTATGGGTGCTGTGGCTCCTAACCCAGCTTATACGCCAAAAATAGCTGCCGAATGCATGAAAAAGATATTTATACCAACCATCGAAGCCATGGAATCGGAAGGCCGCCCATTTAGTGGTTGTCTATATTTCGGACTCATCATAACCAGTAAAGGGCCTAAAATGATTGAATATAATTGCAGATTTGGCGACCCGGAGGCTCAAACTGTTTTGTCGTTGCTTAAAACAGATTTGTTTACAATAATGAGAGCAGTAAGGGAAAAATATCTTAAAGATGTTGATGTTATATTCTCAAATGATAGTTCTGCTTGTGTTGTAATGGCTGCACCGGGGTATCCAACATCATATCCAAAAGGTATTTTGATCAAAAACCTTAATAAAGACGGGCAAATTGACGGCAGCGATGTTACAGTTTATCATGCTGGTACAATATTTGAAAATGGCGAGTTTAAAACATCAGGCGGCCGAGTTCTTTGCGTAACTGCTACTGATTGCTGCTTAAAAAAAGCTATTGAAAAAGCATACTCTAATATTAAAAAAATCAGTTTCGATGGTGCGCATTATCGAACAGACATTGGTCAAAAAGCCTTGAACATATTAAATGCCAATAAGACAGTTAAATTGGAAAATTGTCATGATGATAACCTACTTTTAAAAACACTTTAACAAAATTTTTAATATATTGCTAAAAGGGACACTTTTTTAGGTTGTCCCTTACTTGTTTTTTAACATAGTTTTAAACGATAATTTATAATATGAAATTATAATGCAATTATGCTACCAATAATACCTAAAAGATAAATGATTATTAAAAATTTAGCCTTTAACTGTCATATGCGTGCAAAATAACACTCAAAATTCAAATGTATGAATTAATTTTCAGTTATTCCAAGCAAGTTCAATCAAGATATTTTTGGGATATATTCTAAGATAACCCATTTTCCAAGATATGTCCATTATATTTTACAATAGCATCTTCCTTTTCTATATACTATAATTCCCATTATCTTTTTATTTAAGTCCAAGTAAACAATTCTCTTACAAAAAATAGTTCTATTAAAAGTTTACCAAAAACAAGAATTTCATTTTTTTCATAGACGATCTTATAAGCCATAGTCCTATTTCGCTGTTCCTTTTTATATATGTGCTCAGACAAATGCGATTAATTTTGCTTAAATTCAGATTGTCTATAAACAAATTATATTGTAATTTCTTTTTTTAACTGTTTAAAATCTCAACAAACCAATAAAAAACTGACTTACTCAAGTAAAATAATATACTTGTGTAAATCAGCTTGAACAAACTTTTTTATTGATTATTTTAATGCAAAGGTTGCGAAATATTGCTTTTAATTGTAATAATATTTTTTAATATCATTGAACACCGAGAGTTACATTAAATGCCATAGTTTTACCATCACGATAGACTTCTATTTGAATAGTATCGCCAACATTGCTGTTGTTTATGACGCTTTTTAAAACATCTGCACTTTGAGTGCTTGTTCCAGCACATTTTGTAATTATATCACCAGATTTTATACCAGCAATATCTGCTGATGTTCCATCAACAACACTTGCTACAACTACTCCGCTGGGCAGACCATATTGAGATAAAATGGATGCAGTATATCTTGAGTCCATTGTTATGCCCAAATAGGGAGTTGCTTTCCCCTCTTGTGAAATTAACTTGTCAGCTATAGACTTAACAACGTTTGACGGTATAGCAAATCCCATACCCTCATAATTAGTATCAGCTAATTTAGCGCTGCTTATACCAATCAAATTACCGGAACCATCCACCAAAGCGCCACCAGAATTTCCTGGGTTTATGGAAGCATCAGTTTGAATAAGTTTCATCTCAACACCACTTTCAAGTGTAATTGTTCTGTCAAGACCGCTTATGATGCCCTGGCTAACCGAACCTGCAAAGTTCATACCGCCGGGATTTCCTATTGCAACTGCAACTTCTCCAACCCTTAAATTGTCAGAATTTCCAAACTCAATCGCGGTTAAATTAGCAGCGTCTATCTTAATAACTGCCAAGTCGGCTCCTGCATCATAACCAACAACGGTAGCTTTGCTTGGATTTTGCGAATCTGAATTTAAGTATACGTTAATTTGTACATTAGAGCTCGTAACAGCTGATGAAATAACATGATAATTGGTGACTATATAACCATTTGATTTATAAATTATTCCTGAACCTTCAGAAACAGATGTGCTGCTGTCTGATGAGTTTTGATTCCAAGGATATCTGTTAAAATTATTAGCCGTAGCTGTAATTTGTATACCTACTACCGAACATAAATCTTTTGCGGCAATAGCTTCAACACTTGATTTATATGAATCGTCTATTGAAATATTAGAATAATTGTTATTTAAGTTTGATCCAAGGTTCTTAGAGAGATTATAGTATGTGAATGCACCACCGAATGCACCACCAAAAATTGCACAAACTAAAGCAACTATAACTAGAGCTACTGCATATGCACCTTTTTTCTGAGATTTTACAGCTGCATTTTGTCTGCTCTCTTTAAAATTCGATGTTTGCTTATTAGATGTTTGTTTGTTAAATGCACCGCTTGCCGACGAACTATTCTCGCGATTTGGTTTGTAAGAATTAATGTTATACGGCTTGCTGTTTGAATTAACATTCTTATTGTTGTTACCTTCAAAATTGTTATTCATAAAAATTCCCACCTTTTTAATTAAAAATTTATTTGTGTTTAAACTTTATGTCTAAAGTATAGCTGCACTTTTTGTTTATAATGTGATAATATTCTTAACTTTATGTATATTATACCAAATCAACAAATCTTTGTCCAACATTATAACAAATCTTTATTCAACATTAATTTTATAGTGGATTTTACATAATAATTATGTTAAAATGAAAATGATAAAATATATTGTACATAATAAAAGTATAATAAATTGGAGGTGCTAAAAATGGCAAAAGAGGCGCTTGAAAAAGTGTTGACAGCAGAAAAACAAGCTTATGAGCTTATGAAGAAAGCAAAAAAAGAATGCGACGATGAAATACAAAGCGCCAAATTAAAAGCCGAGAATTTAATAATAAAACAAAGAAAAACAGCAAAAATTAATCATGATAAAGAAATCGATAACTATATATCAAAATCTAATGCAGATTTAAAACAGTTTCAACAGGAAATAATTGACAAATATGCAAAAATTGAAAAAGAATTGCAAAACAATTTAAGCAAAGCTTCCGATGCTATCCTTTCTGAGCTTTTAAACAATATTGATTTTAAAAAGGATTAATTCTATGGCAATTATAAAAATGAAACCATTTATGCTAATTGGTTTATTAAAAGATAGAAAAACTATATTGGAAACTCTGCAAAAACTTGAGTGCGTGCAAGTTTCCAAAACTGAAAATATGCCTAAAGTGCAGCCATACAAGCAAATATCACAAATGGATTCTATGATAGCCGACACCGATGCTGCTATTTATGCCATAGAACGTTACGATGTAAGCAAAAAAGCTATCTTTGCTTCAAAACGATTGGAAAACAAAAGCAAACTCCAAAGCGATTTTATAAAAAATAATAATGCATATAAAACATCTAGATTAATATTAAATATAATGCACCAAATAAATAACCACAAAAACAGAATAAGCAAATTAGAAACCGAGTCTAAATTGCTTTATTATTATTTAGATCTAGATTTGCCACCAAATATTAAAGATACTGTTTACACAAACATTTTAATTGGAAATATACCCGGCTTTTGGGACACAGATAGCATAACACAAAAAATAGGAAAAGATGTGCACATTGAAATTATAAATGCAAATAAAATCCAAACTTCTGCGTTTTTTATAATACCAAAATGTATTTATGATAACACAAAAAAAACACTTTTAGATATGGGGTTTTCATACTCGCCCTTCACATTTACCGAACAAACTCCAAAAGAAAAATTACAAGAATATAAAAACAAAATACAAAAATCTTATGATAAAATTGCTATCTATGAGCAAAAGATAAAAAATTTAGCATCTCACAAATATAACATCCAACTTTTTTCAGACCAACTAAGATTAAGAAAAGAAAAATATGAAACAATATGCAAACTTGGACTTACCGAACATACATTCATTTTACAAGGATTTTTAAATCCAACGTTTGAAACAAAGCTTAAAAAACAATTGAAACCCTTTGATTTATATATCGAAAGCTCCGATGCTTGTGAAAATTCCCCTGTTGCTTTTTCCAACGGTTTTTTTTCCTCACCTGTTGAATCAATCACTGAAACATATTCAATGCCTTCAAGCGAAGACATTGACCCAAACCCTATCATGTCATTTTTTTATTATTTATTCTTTGGCATGATGTTCTCAGATGCGGGATATGGCCTTTTAATGGTTTTAGTTTGCGGTTGGCTCGCTTTCATTAAAAAATGGGAACCCAAAAAGAAAAAAACATTTAGGATGTTCTTTTTTTGTGGCATCTCAACAATGTTTTGGGGCTTTATGTATGGCAGCTTCTTTGGAAACGCTATTGACACTATCGCAAAAACCTTCTTTAACATTAATTTCTCACTCGCACCCATTTGGATAAATACTGTCTCGGAACCACTTACATTGCTCATTTTCAGTATATCTTTGGGGTTAATGCAAATCATTATTGGCCTTTGCTTGAAACTTTATAGTTTGCTAAAACACGGCAAAATCATGGAAGCTTTATCAAACACTGCAGGCTGGATTGGCATATTGCTTGGCATTGGCATTTTCTCTATCGGCTTATATATATCAATGAATGCACTAACAACTATTGGCATAGTTTTAATTGCCTTGGGTGCTATACTTATTATCTTGCTTGGAGGATATCAAAAAAAGGGCTTTATGAGAGTCTTTGGCGGTTTGATAGGACTTTATGATATAACATCATATATAAGCGATATTTTATCATATTCAAGATTAATGGCGCTTGGAATTGCAACAGGTGTTATAGCAAACGTTATTAACATTTTAGGCAGCATGGCAGGAGGTGGTTTTATAGGAATAGTGGTGTTTATTTTGGTTTCTTTAGTAGGTCATGCAATGAACTTCGGCATAAATATGCTTGGTGCTTATGTGCATACAAACCGATTACAATATGTTGAGTTTTTCAGCAAGTTCTACGAAGGCGGAGGTAAAAAATTTTCTCCGCTTGGCATGCATACAAAATATATACAATTTTTAGGCGAAATAAAATAAATGGAGGGAATTAATTATGTCATTACTTTTTGCTTTATTAGGCGCTGCCATAGCTGTTGCTCTTGCGGGTGTAGGTTCTTCTAAAGGTGTGGGAATTGCAAGTGAAGCAGCAACAGGTGTGGTTGTTGAGGATCCTGGAAAATTTGGAAAACTACTGGTTTTACAACTGCTGCCAGGCACACAAGGCCTTTATGGGTTCATTGTCGCCGTTATGGTCCTTCTTAATACCGGCATTCTCGGAGGAGAAGTTCCCACTGATATAACAAAAGGCATTTTATATTTTGCAGCATGCTTGCCAATAGCAATAGGCGGTCTTTTTTCTGCTATGGCTCAAGGTAGAGTTTGTGCTGCCGGTGTAAACATTGTTGCAAAAAAACCTACTGAAAGTTCCAAAGCTATAGTCTCGGCTTCGTTGGTTGAACTTTATGCGCTTCTATCTTTCATCATTTCCTTTTTGATGGTAATTAATATATAGTGCAAAGGGAGTGCATATTTATGAGCGCTTTAGACAACATAATCAAATCAATTGAAACTGACACTGATGATAAAATAGCTATGCTCAAATCTAAAACCAAAATAGAGTGCGACCAAATCATATCAAATGCTAAGTCGTTGTCTGATAAAGAAACCGAGCAAATGCAAAAAAATGCCTTTGAAGAAATAGAAAAGATAGCTTCTAAATCTAACACCGAAAAAAATCTATTTAAAAAGCAAGTGATACTTAAAATGAAGCAAAACTTAATAGACAAAGCTATACAAAACGCAAAACAAAAACTGTGCTCGACACCAAACGAAAAATATTTTGATTTCGTCAAAACGCTAATATGCAATAATTTGCCTTGTGAAAGCTTTACCTTGGCTTTTGGAGAAAAAGATTTTTCAAGACTCCCAGACAATTTTATAGAGGGCATAAAAAGTGATAACAACCTTGAAATTAAAACAGAAAAAGACAGTTCGTTTGATTATGGAGTTAAAGTCATTACCAAAAAAGTTGTAATTGATTTTAGCATAGATTCTATATTTTCAGATAAAGACGATATCATAAGAGCTGCTGCCTCAAAAGCAATTGGTCTTGGTGATGTAAAATGAAAAAAACATCTTATGCATTTAATGTTGGTTATATTCGCTCACTAGAAAATCGCTTGTTAAGTGATGCAAAATTAGAGCAACTAAAACAGTCTTCGGACATCGTTGAATTTATAGATCGGCTGATCTCTATTGGATATGAGATTAAAAGGGTAACAAATCTTGAAGATTTTAGTTTGCAATTAGATGGTTATTTTAACTCAATTTGCAGCTTTATACAAAAAAGTTGCCCCAAAAACACCCCATTTAATTGGCTTTGGCTTAAAAATGATGCTTTTAACTATAAGGCTGTTTTAAAGTCGATATTTTCAAATCTAAACTGGGAAGAACTAATTTTAACCCCATATACCATAGAACCTGAAACAATGGCAGAGAGCATTAAAACACAGAATTTTGAAAATATGCCGGATTATTTCAAAGAGCTTGCAAAAACTTCATTTGATATATTATCAAAAACCAATGACAGCAATAAAACCGAAGTTTATCTTGACAAAACCATGTTTAAAATAATGCTGGATCTATCAAAAGATGATGAATTTTTATTTGAACGCACCTGTCTTAACATAACGCTTGAAAATTTAGCTATAGCCATAAGATATATTATCATGAATAAAAATTTAGACAATTTAAAAAATGTCCTCATTGATGGAGGGCAAATTGATATAGATAAAATATCAAGCGCCGCTTTAGGTGGCATAGAAGGCATCGCACCTTTGCTTGAAGAATATGGCTTTAAAAAGTCTGCTGATGATCTCATTGAAAATCCCGCTTTAATAGAAGAATTCAAATTGAATAGGCTTAAAGAGTTTGACAAAAAATCAGCATCCGTGGCGTTTGGATTCTCACCCATAGTATCATATATTAAAAATCTGCAGAGAGAACACAAGCGTTTAAAAGAAACAGCTATGATAATAGAATGGAACAAATGCGCTAAAAATAACGGTTGAAAGGAAGATGGCTAGATGAATAGAATTGCTGTTGTGGGCGATAATGACAGCATTAATGCTTTCTCATTATGCGGCGTAGATGTATATTTAGTTGAAAATGCCGATAATGCTGCTAATATTATTGACGACCTTGCCGCAAAACAGTTTAGTATTATCTTTGTTGTCGAGTCTATCATTAAGAAAATTCCGGATACAATCTTAAAATATAAACACAAAGCGATACCTGCAATTACTGCAATTTCGGATAACTTTCCATCAAGCAGCTCAAGCTATGCAAGCAATATGCTATCTGATAATGTAAAAAAAGCAACCGGCACCGATATTTTTGTGAATGATATGGAGGATTTGGCATGACAAGTAAAAAAGGAACTATCGTTAAAGTATCAGGTCCTCTCATTGTGGCTGAAAACATGAAAGACTCTGATCTTTTTGACGTCGTTAAAGTTGGAAAGCTTGGTCTGACAGGTGAAATTATTGAGATGCATCAAGATATGGCATCAATCCAGGTATATGAAGAAACCTCCGGATTAGGCCCTGGTGAAGAAGTGATTTCCTCTAACCATCCTCTTTCTATGGAACTAGGCCCTGGTTTAATTGGCGGAATATATGATGGAATTGGCCGACCACTCACATCTTTAAGAGAGAAAACGGGAGACAGGCTTCAACGAGGCGTTAATGTCCCAACCCTTGATCGCGACAAAACATGGCACTTTACACCAACTGTAAAAAAAAATGATCACCTCAACCCGGGAGCAATTATAGGAATGGTTAAAGAAACTGACGCGGTAGACCATTATATTATGCTGCCGCCAAATATTTCGGGCCGAGTTATATCAATAGAAGAAGGTGATTTTAAAGTCGCTGATGAGATAGGTAAACTAGAACTTGATAACAAAACAGAGTTTTCTTTGACTTTAATGCAAAAATACCCAGTTAGAAAACAAAGACCCATTAAGGAAAAACTCCCACCAAATGTTCCGCTTGTTACCGGGCAAAGAGTAATAGACACGCTTTTCCCCATAACAAAAGGTGGTGTAGCCGCTGTTCCAGGGCCTTTTGGAAGCGGTAAAACAATTGTGCAACACCAGCTTGCAAAATGGGCTGATGCTGATATTATCGTTTATATTGGATGTGGCGAACGTGGAAATGAAATGACTGACGTTTTAAATGAGTTCCCCAAAATTCACGATCCAAAAACTGGAAAAACACTTATGGAAAGAACTGTCCTTATTGCTAATACTTCAGATATGCCTGTTGCAGCACGTGAAGCTTCGGTTTATACGGGCATAACCATTGCAGAATATTTTAGGGATATGGGCTATTCAGTAGCTTTAATGGCAGATTCTACTTCGCGCTGGGCTGAGGCACTGCGTGAGATGTCGGGACGACTTCAAGAGATGCCAGGCGAAGAAGGCTATCCAGCTTATCTTGGCAGCAGATTAGCAGGGTTTTATGAGCGTGCAGGAAGGGTTATAACGCTTAACGACAAAGAAGCAGCTCTGTCGGTAATCGGAGCGGTTTCACCACCAGGAGGCGATATTTCAGAACCGGTCTCTCAAGCGACATTAAGAATTGTAAAAGTGTTTTGGAATCTTGACTCAAGCCTTGCATATAAACGTCATTTTCCGGCAGTCAACTGGCTTAAATCTTATTCGCTTTATTGGGATAGAATTAAAGATTGGTATGAAAAAAATGGTTTAAAAGGTTGGGGAGAACTTAGAAGCAAGATAAATAAACTTTTGCAAGAAGAGGCTAAGCTCGAGGAGATAGTGAAATTAGTCGGCATTGATGCGATTGGCCCGGTAGATAGGATGAAGCTTGAGGCTGCAAGATCAATAAGGGAAGATTTTCTCCACCAAAATGCATTTAACGATGTTGATACCTATACTCCTTTGAAAAAGCAACTTTATATGATGAAACTTATTTTGGAATATTATGATCAAACTGCAGCAGCTGCCGCCGAAGATATACCTGCCAATGCGCTTTCCACACTTCCAGTAAGAGAACAAATCGGTAGGTTTAAATATTTGCCTTATGATCAAGTAGAAAAAAAATATGACGAAACTGTTGAGCAAATTAGAATCCAAATAGGAAAACTTAAAGATGGGAGTGGGTTATAATGGCAAAGGAGTATCGCACAATTGACGAAGTAGCCGGTCCACTTATGCTTGTAAGAGATGTCGAATCTGCTTCTTATAACGAACTTGGTGAGATTATACTTAGCAATGGCGAGCGAAGGCTGTGCAAAGTTCTCGAAATCAATGGAAAAGATGCTCTTGTTCAATTGTTTGAGTCAGGGGCCGGTATAAATTTAGAGAACAGCCGCGTTCGTTTTTTAGGCCACAGCATGGAGCTTGGGGTCTCGCCCGATCTTCTTGGAAGAGTTTTTAGCGGCATGGGAAATCCAATTGATGGCGGGCCTAATATTTTACCAGACAAAAAAATGAGCACCGATGGTGTAGCAATGAACCCTGCTTCAAGAGACTATCCCAATGAATTTATCCAAACGGGTATATCAGCAATAGATGGATTAAACACACTTGTTAGAGGCCAAAAACTACCGATCTTTTCTGCAAGCGGACTTCCACATGCGAATCTTGCCGCTCAAATTGCAAGGCAGGCAAAAGTAAGCGGTGATGATAGTAACTTTGCTGTTGTCTTTGCAGCTCTTGGGATTACTTTTGAAGAGTCAAACTTTTTTATTGAAGACTTTAAAAATACCGGTGCACTCAAGCGTACAGTGCTTTTTATAAACCTTGCAAACGATCCCGCAATTGAAAGGATAGCAACCCCTAGAATGGCGCTTACTGCAGCTGAATATTTGGCATTTGATTTGGATATGCACGTGCTTGTAATAATAACCGACATAACCAACTATGCAGATGCTTTGAGGGAAGTCTCTGCAGCTCGCCGTGAAATACCGGGAAGACGCGGCTATCCGGGATATATGTATACCGACCTTGCAACGCTTTATGAAAGAGCCGGCAGGCTAAAAGGCAAAAAAGGCAGCATTACAATGATTCCAATCCTCACCATGCCCGAAGATGACAAAACTCACCCTATCCCTGACCTTACCGGGTATATTACAGAAGGGCAGATAATTTTAAGCCGCGAACTATTTAAAAAAGATATTCTACCCCCAATTGATGTGCTCCCCTCTTTATCGCGTCTTAAAGACAAGGGAATTGGTGAGTCTAAAACGAGGCTTGATCACGCTGACACCATGAACCAGTTGTTTTCTGCCTATGCAAGAGGAAAAGATGCAAAAGAGCTTATGACAATCTTGGGAGAAGATGCGCTTTCAAAAACCGATCTTTTATATGCTAAATTTTCCGATGAATTTGAAAAAAAATATATATCTCAAGGCTTTTATACAAACAGAAGCATTGAAGAAACTTTAGATATTGGATGGGAACTGCTTTCAATTCTTCCCCAAAGCGAGTTGAAACGAATTGATGACAAACTGCTTGACAAATACTACGGCAAGAAGGGATAACCATCATGGCTGTTCTTAATATTAACCCGACTAGGATGGAACTCAACAAGATAAAAGGCTTGCTTCTAACTGCAAGAAAAGGCCATAAGCTGCTAAAAGATAAACGTGATGAACTAATGCGTCAATTTTTAAATATTGCAAAAGCCACACTAAGATTAAGAAAACAAATTGAAAAGGATATTTTAAGCGCTAATTTTAATCTTGAGATTGCTAAAGCGCGAACCTCCCAACAAGCAGTTAAAACGGCTCTTTTGCTTTCAAAACAAGAAAGTTTAATTAAGCTATCAACAAAAAATATAATGGGTGTTACACTACCCAGTTTTATATTAGAACAAAAAGTAAGACCTTCTGACAACATATCTTATGGATTTTCACAAACAAGCATATATCTTGACAAAGCAATAAACTCATATAATAAAATCTTGCCTTCGCTTATAGAGCTCGCCGAAAATGAAAAAACTATATCAATCCTTGCAGATGAAATAGAACAAACACGGCGAAGAGTTAACGCACTTGAACATCTTGTCATACCAAACTATCAAGATACGATTAGATTCATAACATTAAAGCTAGATGAAACTGAAAGAGGAAACATTGCTCGGCTTAGCAGAGCTAAAAAATAAGTCAAAAAAGGCGATGGTTAGATATACCTCGCCTTAATTTTTATATTTTAGCATAGTCAATTAAACTTATTTTATAATGAAAAAATTTTACCATTTTGCTTGACATTTCTATTAAAATTTGTGCAAATTAAGACAAATTTTATTTGTTGCCACCTCCAAGTGCGGCCTTTTTCAAACGCTTAATTTAGTTTATTCTTTAGAGAATTTAAATTAGTTTATTAATGTTTTGACATATGCTTAGTTAAAATTTTTGTGTTTTTAATTTGAATCATCTTTTGCATTGTCAGATAGATCAGCATTAATTAAAATTTGTGCATCCATCTTATCGACATCTTCCATTGTGATTGTACCGGTCATGATATCTTTAAACTCTGCCTCATCAACCTTTTCTCTTTTGAGAAGAAACTTAGCGACAATATGAACATAGTTAATATTTTCAGTTAATATATCATTACATTTAGCATATGCAGTGTCAATTATCTTTCTTATTTCTTTATCTATCTCAGTTGCGGTGGTTTCGGAATAATTTTTGCTATTGTTAAAATCACGACCGAGGAATATTTCATGCTCACCTACACCATAAACTATAGGGCCAAGCGCTTCGGTAAAGCCATATTTTATAACCATATTGCGGGCTGTTTCGGTTGCACGCTCTATGTCGTTAGATGCACCGGTTGAAATGTCGCCAAGAATTATAGACTCAGCTACACGTCCACCAAGCAGCACAACAAGCGACTCTTCCATCTTTGTTTTAAGCACATAGCTTTTGTCTTTTTCAGGCAACGACATCGTATAACCACCAGCCATGCCTCGTGGAATTATGCTTATTTGATGAACAGGATCTTGAGTTTTGCAAAAATATGTTGCAACCGCGTGACCGGCTTCGTGATAGGCAGTCAGTTTCTTTTCTTCCTCATGAATAATCTTAGATTTCTTTTCAGGCCCTGCTATAACTTTAATCGTAGCTTCACCAATATCTGAAGCGGTGATTGCTTTATGCCCTTTTCTTGCCGCTAAAAGTGCCGATTCATTCATCAAGCTCTCAAGATCTGCTCCCGTAAAACCAACTGTTGCTTTTGCAACTACCGATAGGTCAACATCAAAACCAAGAGGTTTATTTTTAGAGTGCACTTCAAGAATCTCTTCTCTTCCCTTAACGTCAGGATATCCAACTAAAACCTGTCTGTCAAAACGCCCTGAACGAAGCAGTGCGGGGTCAAGAATATCGCGTCTATTAGTAGCAGCAATGATAATTATGCCTTCATTAGCGCCAAACCCGTCCATCTCAACAAGCAACTGATTTAACGTTTGCTCACGCTCATCATGTCCGCCACCAAGACCGGCTCCACGCTGTCTGCCAACAGCATCTATTTCATCTATGAATATGATAGCAGGTGCGCTCTTTTTAGCCTGTTCGAAAAGATCTCTAACTCTAGATGCACCAACACCGACATACATCTCGACAAAATCTGAACCGGAAATTGAGAAAAACGGCACATTAGCTTCACCAGCCACAGCCCTTGCAAGCAAAGTTTTACCGGTACCGGGAGGGCCTACAAGCAAAACGCCTTTCGGTATCCTTGCACCTATATCATTAAACTTTTTTGGGCTTTTTAAGAATTCGACAATTTCTGCAAGCTCTTCTTTTTCTTCTTTTGCTCCTGCTACTTGGTCAAAAGTAGTCTTTCTTCCTCTTTCGGCCATATGCCTAAAGTTATTTTTGCCAAACTGCCCTATCTTGCCAATACCGGCTCCTGCAGACTTCATCATAAAGATAAACAAGCCTACCATTAATAAGACGCCCGTGGCTGTGGGTATCATAGATATTATCCATGAATTATCGGTGCCGGGAACATAATCTATAACGTCTGTAACTGCCGACAAATCACCTTTATGTTTGCTGCGTACAATTCCATCAACCGTATCTAAAAACAATTTAACACTTGGAACTTTATATACCTGCAATTTTGAAGTGTTATCTTTTAAAATATATTCAAGCTTTCCGCTGCTTAAATCCAGAGTAGATTCTTCAATTTGGTCTTGGTCATAATAGTTTATGACCTCATAATATTTTAACGAGTTTGAGGAAGTGCCAGAATTGCTCAAAAGAAAAATCCCCATCACAGCAATAAAACCAATAATAATCAACGGAAAAATAAAACCGCCATTTCCCTTTTTGTCGTTCAAAACCCAATCCTCCTTATGTTATTATGTATCAACAAAAGACTTTTCATTAAGAATAAATATATTCCAGAAAGTAAGTCGTTTATGTTTTTTATTATATATAATTTTAGTATATTTAAAAATTATAAAATTAAACTATTTCAAAATATTTTACTGCCAAATCTGAAAAAAGTCAATTAGTTAATTCAAATATCAAAATAACTTTTTTTGTAGTTTTATCCGGAAGCACTCTAACATCAGGCCCAAAACTTTTAGCCCAAAACAAACCTCTATCGTCTGAAAGAAAAATTAATTTATCGCGGTCTTCGCTTGGCATACCGCTTTCTTGAATTAAAGATTTAACGGTTTTAGTCGGTCTGTTTAAAAGTTTTAATTTATCACCGTTATGCCTGCTGTGAATATGAATATCACCTAATATTTTACCATAATCGAGCATAAAAAGGAATAGGTGTTGCGTAATATTTAAAAAATATTCATATTTACTGATATCGCATATTACAAAATACAAGTCTTTATAATAATACTTGCTTACATCAGGAAGCAATATATCAAAAGGTTTTACAACTGATTTGCTTTCAACATACAAAATTCCCCTATGTATTGCAGCAAATTTATCATCTGGAAGGCTTTGTCTGCCACAGCCATTTTTGCAGATGGTAATAACACGCATAAGCATTTCATATGTTGTTAAAACGCCGCTTGTTTTCAAAAATGAGTCAATAACTCTAATTTTAATGGAATATTCCAATGAATTAACATATTTAACATCAATTCCGCCTTTGGACATAGCTTTTTTTAGCTCTTGGTTTGAAATTTTAGTCAAAAATTTTTCATCACAAACCAAACCATCCAGCAACCTGCCAACATGGTTTTCAAAATGAGCATTTATAGATTTAAGCTTTGTCACAACATGGTGCCTTATTTTATTTCTTGTATAATCATCCGAATCGTTGGATGAATCATTACGATAAGCCACGCCATTTAATTTGCAATATTGCTCAATTTCAGCTCTTGTGAAAAAAAGCAAAGGCCTAACAATGTTATTTCTAATATATTTTGTCGAGCAAAGACCTCTAGTCCCTGTTCCCCTTGTCATGTTAAAAAACATAGTCTCGACTCGATCGGATAATGTATGGGCAGTGGCTATTCGTCCACCTATTTTGCTGAAAAATTTATACCGTTCATTTCTTCCACTCAGCTCTATAGAAATATGCTTTTTCTTTGCAATTTGTCCGATATCAAGCCTTTTGCAAACAAACCTTATGCCTCGTTCTTTGCACCAATCAGACACAAACATTTCGTCAGAGTCACTTTCTTCACCTCGCAGGCCATGATTAAGATGCGCCGCTATCAGTTGAAAATTTTTATTTGAGATATAAAGGCAGTGTATTAATGCCATAGAATCAGCGCCACCCGAAACACCAACCACAATCTGCTCGCCATATTCAAAGAATGAAGAAACTTTATCGCATATATTATTCACTGTGTCGCATATCCAATCCAATAAATCTTGTAAATTTACCATCCCAACCAAGTTCTATTGTTCCTGTTTCGCCATGCCTATTTTTGGCAATAATACACTCTGCTATACCATGCTGTGCCTCTTCAGGATTATAGTACTCATCGCGATATAAAAACATAACTATATCAGCGTCCTGCTCAATTGACCCAGATTCACGAAGGTCTGACAATATCGGCCTATGGTCTTGTCTTGCTTCTGGACCTCGAGCAAGCTGTGACAACGCAATAACTGGCACATTAAGTTCTTTTGCCATGATCTTCAAAGTTCTTGTAATCTCGGAAATTTCTTGAACTCTATTGCCATCGCGCCTTACGGTTGTCATAAGCTGCAAATAGTCGACTACCACCAGTCCAAGCTCCGACAGCCTTCTAAGCTTTGCCTTCATCTCAGTAACAGACAAATTGGGCGTGTCATCCAAAAATATTTTTGATTGAGACAACTCTTGGGCTCCAGATGCAAGAAGTGCCCATTCTTCGTTTGCCAAAGTGCCAGTGTGCAGTTTGGTTGCAAGTATTGAGCATTCACTTGAAAGCATTCTTTCCACCAATTGTTGACTAGACATCTCAAGGGAAAATATAGCAACTTGCTTTTTGCTATATTTTGCTGACCTTACCGCAATATTTAGAGCAAAACTGGTTTTACCCATAGCAGGTCTTGCCGCCAAAATTATCAGATCTGATGGGTTTAACCCTGTAAGCATTGCATCGAGCGAAGCATAGCCCGAAGACATGCCAATTTGATGCTCTCCACTCGCAAGCTTGTCTAAATGGTCAAATTCTTTATTTATTACCTCTCCGATCGAGACTAGACTGGAACTAACTTTTCCCTGTCTAATTTCAAAAATTTTCTGTTCGGCCGAATCTAAAATGGTTTCTGCTTCCGATTCCGAATTAGTTGCCAAATCCACAATCTCTCTTGCAGCAATTATCAAACTGCGCAAATAGTGCTTTTCTTTTACAATTTTGCAATAGCTTTCAAGGTGTGCGATTGATGGAACCATGTCCATAAGTTGAACTAAATATACTTTAGCACTTTGTTCTGAATCAAATATATGTTCGGCTACAACTGCATCAAGCATTGTAATAAAATCTATTGGCAATCCAGATGTAAAAAGCCTAGTTAAAACCGAAAAAATTTTACCGTGTTGATCTTTATAAAAACTTGCTTGCGAAATAGACGTAAGCGCCTGAGCAATAAGGCTTGGATCCAAAAGCAAAGCTCCCAATACGCTCTGCTCAGCTTCTAGGGAATAGGGTAGTTGTTCATAATCAAAATTTTCCTGCATATAACCACCGCCAAATATAACTATCTCTATTATAAACCTTAAACTATTTTATCATAAAACCACATTAAAGTAAAAACAAAATATTAAAAAATTTGCAAAGTGCAAGAAAGTTAAAACAAAAAATTATGAAAATTCGGATTTTTGATATTATAAAATATAAGCAAGAAGAAAAAGCAGCCATATTTGCTAAGAAAAATCTCAATCACTTAAACCAATTATAGACGCAATAAAAATTTTTACTGCGTTTGGACAATGGCTAATATGTTTATAACTAAATTTTGCAAAACAATTTTTTGTGAACTATTCGCTTTAACAAATCAATTAAATTTAAATCTTAGTTACAATAACTTTCATCACAGCAATTATACCTGTCATTATTTTTAATTTAAACTCAAACTCACCAAAACTTTTTATCTCAGGTGCATCGATTTTTCTTTTATCAACACTCACACTATACGTAGTTTTCACAGCTTGTGCTATCTCTTTTGCAGTGATTGAACCGAAAAATTTCCCATCAGAACCTGCCTTTGCTTTAAGCTCTATTGATTTTCCAGTCAAACGATCGGCAACTTTCTTCGCCGCCAAAACTTCTTGTTCATGATGATATGCTTTAGATTCATCCTTTGATTTCTTTTCCAACAACACCTGAGCAGTAGCTTCTACAGCAAAATTTTTAGGAAACAAAAAGTTTCTTGCATAACCATCACTTACATTAACTATGTCTCCTTTTTTTCCACTGCCTTTAACATCTTGCAATAAATAAACTTTCACTTCAATTCCTCCAAAAAATATTATTTAAAAATCTATAAACCATTAAATTAAAACAACTATAGTTATATTCTTAGTATAAAGTGTCGTCTATTGCTTCAAGAAGCATCTGTCTTGCATTTTCAACACTTGGTCTTTGAGTTGACAAGCAGCTTGAGTTTGATGTCCTCTACCACCTAGCCGTTCCATTATTTACTTGTGCGTTTATATTGCCAAGCGATCTTGCGGTTATGTTTGATATACCGTTAATTTGATATATGACAAACGATGCATCAACACCGGTTATTCTAAGCAATTCATTTTCTAAACCACAACAACCATAGTTGCATTTCTAATCTAAAGCGTCGTCTATTGCTTCAAGAAGCATCTGTCTTGCATTTTCAACACTTGTGTCTTTGAGTTGACAAGCAGCTTGAGTCTGATGCCCCCCTCCACCTAGCCGCTCCATTATTACTTGTGCGTTTATATTGCCAAGCGATCTTGCGGTTATATTTGATGTACCGTTAATTTGATATATGACAAATGATGCATCAACACCAGTTATTCCAAGCAATTCATCTGCGGCCTGTGGCGAAATCACCCTCATATCCTCAGTTTGAAAATCGCTTACTGCTATAGCACAGTTGCGGTAAATCTCTGAACCTGATACAATTCTTGTGCGCCGTTGATATGAATCTATGGTATTTGAAAATAGTTTTCTAACAGAAACTGTGTCTGCTCCAAGTCGCTTTAAATATGCTGCCGCTTCAAATGTTCTAACCCCTGCTTTGATAACAAAGTTTTTGGTGTCAAGCATTATTCCGGACAACATAGCCTCTGCCTCAATTGATCCCAAAATGCAATCATCACCAAAATATTGTATGAGTTCACAAACAAGCTCTGATGCAGAAGAAGCATATGGTTCATGGTAGAATATAACTGCATTTTCAATATGGTTGACCATTTTTCTGTGATGATCGATTACCACGACCATTTTACAGCGTTTATAAATCTCATCAGATTCCAAAAAATCCGGATTGTGCGTATCCACTATAATAAGCAATGTATTCGCAGATATTTTGTCAACAGCATCTTTTGGGTGCAAAATCATGTCATAAAACCCTGCATCTTTAAGTCTCTCAAGCAGTTCTTTTGCAAGATTCTTTGTTGGATCAATTGCAATGAAGCTTTCTTTTCCAAGTTTTCTTACAGCAGACGCCAAACCTACAGCTGAACCAATGCTATCCAAATCACCGAATTTATGCCCCATGATTATTACATTTTTAGATTCATCTATAAGTTCTCTTAAAGCATTTGCTACAACCCTTGCCTTAACACGCGTTCTTTTTTCAACATCTTTAGACATACCACCATAAAAGTCAAACCCTGTTGATGTTTTAAGCGCCACCTGATCACCGCCTCGACCAAGTGCCATATCCAAAGCTTTGTGTGCATATAATTGACTTTCATATAAAGTTTCAGCATTCGAACCAACGCCCACAGACAAAGTCAAAATACTTCTCTCATGAGGCAACAACTCACGCACTTCATCCAATATTTTAAATTTTTCCTTAACAACATTGTCTAAATGCCTTTGTTCCATAACGATTAAAAATTTATCTCGCGAAAGCCTTTGCATAAAGCCGGTTGACTCGCCCACAAAATCTTCAATTATCTGGTCAATCTTCCCAATGATGGTTGATTTTTCACTCTCTTTTTTCCCTTCAAACACATCGTCATAATTATCAATCATAATATAAATTAACGAAGGTCGTGACAGCCGATATTCTTTTGCTAAAAAAATCAAATTTGTGTTGTCCTCAAAATACAATATATAAATTGCGGACTCATTTGAATATGTAGCATGAACTCTAAAATCTTTATTATTAAATGAAACTTGGACTCCAATTCTGCTACAAAAATCATTCAAAGGCTCTTTGCTTATATCTGAAAATTTTGTCCCTATGAATTCTTTACCATCAATCACATTTTCTTCAAAGCATTCATTATACCACAAAATGACTCCATCAACAGAGCAGGCAAGGACAGGTATTGGGAACTTGCAAAAATTATCTCTTCGGCCAGATCCTATTTCGTTTAGCAGTCTTTTCATTAATACCTTTTGTTCTCTTTTATAATTTAATGACATAAAAATGCCGCATATATCACAGACTAGCACGATAGGAATGACAATTAAAAAAGACCATATGTTAAAAAAAGCAACAACAATGCAAACTGCTGATAAAATCAATATAAGCAATATTATAAAAGATCTCATATTTAAATATGAACGATAGCTGGCATTAGAAACACTTTTAGCATTGTTAATGTCTTCTCTAAATTTTTTTTCTTTTTTCTCTTTGCGCTTACTACTAGACATAACCCAAAAACACACCCTATCTAAATTTGCATATTTTAATCTATCTACAAATTTTAAGCATAAATTTTTTAAACAGTAAATGGCTGCCCAACATAAACTTAAAAACTACTAAAATTTAATTTAACGATATTTTAAAATTTCAGGCTTATGATTTTATCTCAAATTTACTTAAAATAAATTTATATATTGTTTAGCAATTTCAAATATTATTCAATTATACTTCCATGATAATCGGCAAGATCATTGGATTGCGCCTTGTTTTTCGGAATATGAAACTCGATAACTCTTCTTTGATATCTGTTTTGTATAAAGTCCACTCATGAATATGATTTTTGGCACACTTATCAAAAACTCGCCTTACAAGCCTTCTGGCTTCGTCCAATAGCTCTTCTGACTCTCTTACATATACAAAGCCTCTTGAAACAAGATCTGGTCCGCTAATTATCTGTCCGGTTTCACGATCAATTGTAGCTACAACTACTATGAGACCATCTTGTGACAATATCTTTCTGTCGCGCAGAACAATTGATCCAACATCTCCAACACCAAGTCCGTCAACAAATACGCAGCCAGCGGGAACGGTTCCACCAAAATGTATGCCTTTTGAGTCGATTTCCACTACTTGACCAATATCTCCTATGACTATATTGCTAGCCGGGATCCCCATTGATATTGCAAGTTCCGCATGTGCTTTTAAATGTTTATATTCGCCATGAACGGGCATAAAATATTGTGGTTTTGTAAGTGATAACATCATTTTCAATTCATCTTGGCAAGCGTGCCCTGAGGTATGCACTTCATACATTTTTTCATAAATCACCTTAGAGCCGAGTCTCATCAACTCATTTACAACATTTGTAACAAGTTTTTCGTTCCCTGGAATTGGAGATGCAGAAATTATGATAAAATCTTCACTTGAAATAGAAACTTTTTTATGAGTCCCCGCTGCCATTCTTGAAAGAGCACTCATAGGCTCTCCTTGGCTTCCGGTAGTAACTATTATAATTTGCTCTCTAGGATATCTTGATATAGCATCAATTGGTATCATAATTCCTTCAGGCACTTTAAGATATCCAAGCTCTACTGCCTTTTCAACTACATTTTCCATACTTCGGCCGGATACTGCCACACGTCTATTATATTTAATTGCATTGTCGATAATTTGCTGAATTCTATGAATATTTGAAGAAAAAGATGCGACTATAATCCGCCTATTTCCAGCTTCATTAAATAGTTTTTGAAAAGACTCACCAACCTGTCGCTCCGGTTTTGTATAACCCGGTCTTTCTGCATTGGTTGAATCTGCCATCAACAATAGAACTCCCCTACTGCCAAGTTCTGCAAAACGAGCAAGGTCGATCACATCACCTTCTATTGGGTTGTAATCTACTTTAAAGTCGCCCGTATGAACAATCACTCCGGCTGGAGTGTGAATTGCAAGACCAACAGCATCGGGTATTGAGTGGTTAACAGTTACCATCTCTACCGACATACAACCAAATTTTATCATTTGTTTTGGTGCGCAAACATTTAACTGTGCTTTATTTAAAAGACCATGTTCTTTTAATTTTTCTTCAATCAGCCCAATTGTGAGGCGAGTCCCATATAGCGGAACTTTATACTTTTTCAAAAAAAACGGAACTCCGCCAATGTGGTCCTCATGTCCATGAGTTATAACAATACCTCTAAGCCGCTCGATATTTTTTTCAACATAAGTATAATCAGGCAAAACGAGATCTACTCCAAGCATTTCAGGATCTGGGAACCCCATACCACAATCAACGATAATCATGTCTTGGCCACATTCAAAACATGTCATATTTTTGCCGATTTCATTTAATCCACCAAGAGGAACTATTCTTATTGGTGTCCTTCTAACATTACGATTTGAAGTATATTGTCTTCTCTTTTGGAACTGATTTTGCCTAACAACATGATTTTCACGCGAATTATGATTATAATTCGTTCTTCGATTCATTTTAATTGATTTTTCGTTTTCTTGATTCACAATCATTTTCCTTTCTAAATAATTAATAATAAATTTTAAAATAATCCAAAAATATCGTTTGCCGTAAACTAATTGAATGATTAATTAAAAATTAACATTTAAATTCTTTTAAAATAATATAAAACTATACAATACCCTAAACTTGAGGATATTTTTTATAAAATATAAACCGTACTTCATTTTAAATCATAATAACTATTATATTTAAAATTTACATATTTTAATTCAAAATGTTATTTAATAAAATTAAAAAATATTATAAAAGTTTTATTATAAATTTATATAATATAAGGGTAGTTCTATAGCAATAATTTATTTTATTTAAAAAATATTGGTAAAAATACAGCAAAAATTCACTTTATGATAAAAATATTTTAATGATAGCACTCTAAATTTATTGATATAAGCATGCTAATCTATTTTATATAGAACTAAAATTAATTATAAATTCAAAATAATATAAAAACTCATTAATTTAAAAACAATATATAAAATATTATTTGAAAAAATTGCATATATAACTTTTGTTTTAAACACAAATAGAAGTTGTTAAAAAATCACATAACAACAGATAAAATTATTTAACCGCTCAAAACACTTAAAATAAGTATAGTTCATATATTAAAAATTGTCAAGTTGAATGGGGTTTATGGAGTGCAAAAACTAAAGATATGGAAGAAAGTCAATAAGAAAAGCAGAATTTTTAAGAAGATGAAAACGAAGCTTAAACTCTTAAAATTTCTTATAAGCGCACACAAAAATATGCATGACAATTTTAAAAGTTATCTATTGAACGAAAAAAGCATTTTATATCGCCTCTGTAAAGCATCTATGTATTTACGAATATCAGAATTAATTCCTTTTACTCTAAAAGTATCACTTTTATCTTTGAAATAACAATGCTTACTACTATAGCATACATTTTGATAGTTTGGATTTGCATAAGAATAATAATATTTTGATTTCGGCGCTTTCTCAGCTATATTTTGTATCCTTTTTTCATTTTTATCAAACGCGATATCATATCCTAATATTCCTCGGTTTTCTTGTTATAAATGTTATCAGATAATTTTTGTTTTTTTCTCTCTACATAACTGTAGAGTTTATCCATTTCTATTACTTCTTTAGAACCTTTTTCTTTTGTCTCAGACTTCTGTTCTTCTATTTTCTTATTTTAATTCTTTTATCCAATTATATACTGTTGATTTATTTTCATTATTCTTCCTACTGATCTTCCACTGTTCTCTTCATAAAATATTTGTATTGTCTTCTTTTTTAACTCCTCATTATAATTTAATTCTGTTATGAATTTTCTTCTGCACTTTTACACTAATGCTGCTGTTTACATTTCGGGTTTCCTGCTTTACATGCTTTTTCGTTCTCGCATCTGAGCATTTTATATTTTCCATATATCTATTATATCTTATTACCTTTTATTTGGGCACTCTCCCTGTTTTTTAGATATTGCAATTTAAAATTATTTATGTTACAATTGTTTTGCAACTTTACTTTTAAAGATTTATAATATATTTAAGTTCGGGAGGTGACCGAAGATGAAAAAAGGAATACATCCAAAATATGAACCAACAACAATAACTTGTGCTTGTGGCAATGTTATTGAAACGCGTTCAACAAAAAAGGATATTAAAGTTGAAATATGTTCTAAATGTCATCCTTTCTTTACCGGAAGACAAAAATTAGTTGATACTGGTGGGCGTGTTGATAGATTTAATAAGCGTTTCAATCTTAATAAATAATTATAGTTATTGCTTAATAAAAAATTAATCTAAATAGAAATATTATGTTAATACGGATAATATCCGAAGCCACAAAAATGATGCCCTATATGGCAAAGTATCATTTTTGTGGCTTTTTAATATTAAAAATTTATAAATTTAATTTAATTTATTTTACAGCAAATTGCTATCCAATCATTTTTTTCTTTTATAGTTTTGACAATAAAATTTTCTGACCTGAGCTTGTCAATTACATCATCTTTTTTTGATTTAATAATACCCGAACAAATCAAAAAGCTGTTTTTGTGCATAAATTGCTTAATATTATTTAACATATTAATAATTACATCAGCTACTATATTTGCGCATATAATATCAAATTTGCCAGATATGTTTTCGGTTAAATTACCACATATAAATTTATATGCGTCATTGCTTAAATCATTAAGTTTAGCATTTTCATTTGAAACTTTTACTGCAAGAGTATCTATGTCTACTCCTACGATTGATTTTGCCCCCAACATCAACGAGGCTATTGATAAAATACCACTACCACACCCTATGTCAAGTATTTTACAGTCATGAGTGACTAAGTCTTCTAGCAACTCTACGCACATTTTTGTCGTTTCATGCATACCTGTTCCAAACGCCATGCCAGGATCTAGCACAACCTTAATATCACCTTCATTTAATTTGTAATTCTCCCACTTAGGACATATAACTATATTTTTACCAACTCGTATAGGATGATAAAACTCTTTCCATTTATTTTTCCAATCGGTTGGTTTTGCTTTTATTGTTGTAATTTTATAACTTATATCTTGTTCTTTTAACTTGTTTTTTAAAAATTCAATTGATTTTTCTATATTTAAACTTTGATTAAAATAAATATGTAATACAGAAATATCGCGAGGCTTATTTTTGAGATTTTCATCAATCAAATCTATATGCGCAATTTCAATTATATCTTTTTCCATTTGGTTATAATCTTCTATATAAATTCCATCAGAGGTTATCATATGTGCTATAGCAGTTGCTTTTTCGGTTTCTTTTGATGGTATCTCTATTTTAATTTCAATAAAATTCATAACTTCTCCTTTGAAAAATAAGCTTCTTTAAAAACCTTTGGTAAAATATCGCTTACACAACTAGCTGTTAGATCGCGACTGGTTCTGCTTGACTCTATTAAAATATCCGCAGCACGACCGTGAGTATAAATTGCATTTGATATAGCTTGTTGTATATTTGAGTGACATGGTATAAATGCGGCAATTATACCAGTTAAGATATCACCACTGCCACCCTTTGCAAGCCCTTCATTTCCACTTGTATTAACAAATTGATTTCCATCAGGCAACGTTAATATTGTATGAGGACCTTTTAACACAATATAGCAGTTTAATTCAATTGATTTTTCTCTTGATAAATTAAACCTGTTTGACTCAACATCTTTTATTTCGCAATTGCAAATTCTTGCCATCTCACCTGGATGTGGTGTTATAACGGTAGGATATTTTCTTTCTTTGATTATATCAATCAATGACTCATCATTTAAAAAGTATAAAGCGTCTGCGTCAAGAACAATAGACACATTACTTAATAAGACTTTCTTAACCAAATTTTTAACTATATCTTCACGAGATAAGCCGGGACCGCAGGCAATAACATCTATTTGTTCTGGTATATCCACATCATAGAGACAGCTGTCATTTTCATAACATTTTACATATGTTGCTTCCGGTATTATAGATACTGCAGATGACCGTGAAATGTTTGGAATTGCTAGATTTAAAAGACCAATTCCAGATATAAAACATGATTTAGCAGAAATTATAGGAGCCCCCATCATATATTTGCTTCCACCAACTATCAAAGCTTTACCTGCGCTACTTTTATTATCATTTGGATTCCTTTTAGTAAGAGTGCGTTTAAAATCGTCATGATTCCACGTTTGCTTTTTTATCTTAATATCTTCATCGTTTGGAAGTATACCAGCATCAACTACTAAGAGTTTTCCATAGTGAGATTTAGCAGGATATAAAAATGCACTGACTTTTGGATAACAAACAGTTATAGTATATGTTGCTCTAATCGCACCTTTACAAACTTCTCCATTTGCCGAAACACCACTTGGAATGTCTAATGATATTATGTTTGCATTTGAATTGTTAATTTGATAAACTATTTTATCATAAGGAGCTTTTAGCTCTCCTTTAAATCCAATTCCAAACAAAGAGTCTATGATAAAGTCCGATTTTTCTATTTCATTAGATATCATTTCAAAACTTAAAAGTTTATATCCGTGCTTTTTATATAAATCTAGGTGATATTTGGCAGCGTCTTTAAAATCAGAGTCATTTGAAGCTATTATTAAATTTACATTATAGCCTAAATTTTTAAGTCTTCTTGCTACAACTATACCATCGCCACCGTTATTTCCACTACCGATAAACACACTTATATAATCACTTTTACTTACAATTTTTTCAATTTCATTTGTCATGGCTTGACCGGCATTTTCCATTAACATTTCATCGGCAACGCCTAAAACATCAATGGTATATCTGTCGGCATTATACATCTCTTCTTTATCAAGAATTAGCACATTTAATCACCCCTTTAATATATTAAGTATATATTTAATATTTGAAATAATCAACAAAAAAGCCTCACTAATTTTAATCGTTAAGTTAAATTTAGTGAGGTTTTATTTATTAAAACATATCTTTTAGCTTATCAAAGAAACTTTTTCTTTTGTGATAATTTTTCTCGTTTAAGCTATTATCGAATTCATTTATTAACGCCTTTTGCTTATCAGTTAAATTGCGAGGCACTTCCACAATTGCATTTACAAGCATATCACCTCTGCTATGAGAATGCAGCCTTTGAACTCCTTTGCCTTTTAGCCTAAAAGTAGTACCCGGCTGTGTTCCTTCGGCAACATGATATTTAACTTTGCCGTCTATTGTAGGTACAATAACATCTGCTCCGTTAACTGCTTGCGCATAGGTTATTGGTATCTCGCACATTATGTTAAAACCATTTCTTTTAAAAATTGGATCGGGTCTTACGGTAATGGCTATATTTAAATCTCCATAAGGACCGCCATTAGAGCCTGCATTACCTTTGCCGGAAACTAAAAGTGTTTGACCATCATCTATTCCTGCAGGTATATCTATTTTTATTTTTTCTGTCTTTGATTTTTTACCTGTTCCTCTACAATCCGGACAAGGTCTTTCAATAATTTTACCTTTTCCTTTACACTTTGAGCATGTTCTTGCAGATGTCATAATTCCAAAAGGTGTGCGTTGTTGCATTTTTACCTGTCCTGTTCCATGACATTCGGAACAAGTCATTAGTTTTGTACCCGGAGCACTACCGGAGCCATGGCAAGTATCACATACGTCATTTTTTGTAATGCTTATTTCTTTACTTACACCTTTGCAAGCTTCCAAAAATGAAATGGTAACGCTAGCATATGTGTCATGACCTCGTCTTGGCGTATTTGGGTTAGAATGACGTGTACCACCAAACCCACCAAATACGCTGTCAAAAATATCACCAAGATCAACGTCAAATCCGGCTCCACCATAAGCACCACCAGCTCCGCCACTAAAGTTAGGATCAACTCCAGCATGGCCAAATTGGTCATAATTGGTTCGCTTATCTTTGTCGCTGAGCACATCATATGCTTCGCTTATTTCTTTAAATTTTGCCTCTGCATTTTTGTCATTAGGATGTAAGTCAGGATGATATTTTTTAGCCAATTTACGATATGCTTTTTTGATATCATCATCTGAGGCACCCTTTGAAAGACCAAGCACCTCATAATAGTCTCGTTTATTTGCCAAAATCGATTCCTCCAAAACCGCAAATAGGAAACAAAGGTATTGCAAACTACCATTGTTTCCCGATGCGTATAGTTAATAAAATTATTTATTATTATTTGTTATCTCCATCAACATCAGTGTAGTCTACATCAACCACTTTATCATCCGATTCATTGGATGCTGAATCATTTTGTGTGCTATTTTGAGCTTGTTGTTCTTGTGCTTGTTTGTAGATCTTTTCAGATACAGAATAAACTGCTTGTTGTAATTCCTCTTGTTTTTTCTTTATATCATCAATATTAGTTCCTTTAAGAGCTTCTTTTAGAGCGTCTATCTTAGGTTTAATTGAAGATGTTTCATCATCTGTGAGTTTATCTTTGGATTCTGATAAAATTTTCTCACTTTGATATACCAACTGATCTGCGTTGTTGCGAATTTCAACTTCCTCTTTTTTCTTCTTATCTTCAGCAGCAAATTTCTCAGCTTCCTTAACAGCTTTATCAATTTCTTCATCGCTCATGTTGGTTGAAGAAGTAATGGTAATGTTTTGAGCTTTACCAGTACCAAGATCTTTAGCGGAAACATGAACAATTCCGTTAGCGTCTATGTCAAAAGTAACTTCAATCTGTGGGATTCCACGAGGAGCCGGAGCAATTCCATCAAGTCTGAACATTCCAAGCTGTTTGTTATCGCGGCAGAACTCACGCTCACCTTGATATATTGCAATGTCAACAGAAGTTTGACCATCTGCAGCAGTTGTAAATATCTGAGTTTTTTTGGTTGGAATTGTTGTGTTACGCTCAATCATTTTTGCCATAACACCACCTTGAGTTTCAAGTCCAAGTGACAACGGTGTAACATCAAGTAGTAAAAGTCCTTTAACGTCTCCACCCAGAACACCACCTTGAATTGCTGCACCAATAGCAACACACTCATCCGGGTTTATCCCTTTAAAAGGTTCTTTATTGAGTTTCTTCTCAACAGCTTCAGAAACAGCTGGAATTCTTGTTGAGCCACCAACCATCAAAATCTTGTCTAAATCTGAAGCCGATAGCCCTGCATCTGATAAAGCTTGTTGTACAGGCCCCATAGTTTCTTCAACAAGGTCAGCAGTGAGCTCATTAAATTTAGAGCGGCTTAAAGTTAGATCAAGATGTTTAGGACCTGCAGCATCAGCTGTAATAAACGGTTGATTAATATTGGTGCTCATGGTTGAAGAAAGCTCAATTTTAGCTTTTTCGGCAGCTTCTTTTAACCTTTGCATAGCCATTTTATCAGAAGACAAGTCTATTCCATCAGATTTTTTAAATTCTGCTATAATCCAGTCAATGATTCTTTGGTCGAAGTCGTCACCACCAAGTTTGTTGTTGCCGGCAGTTGCAAGAACTTCTTGAACTCCATCTCCCATTTCAATTATTGAAACATCAAAAGTTCCTCCACCTAGGTCATAAACCATAACCTTTTGGTCATCCTCTTTGTCAACACCATAAGCAAGAGCTGCAGCTGTTGGCTCGTTAATTATCCTTTTAACATCAAGACCGGCTATTTTACCAGCATCTTTTGTTGCTTGACGCTGAGAGTCTGAAAAATAAGCAGGCACTGTAATTACAGCTTCAGTAACCGGCTCACCTAAATAAGCCTCTGCATCCGCTTTAAGCTTTTGCAATATCATAGCCGATATTTCTTGCGGTGTATAATCCTTACCATCTATTGTTACGCGGTAATCTGTACCCATATGACGTTTTATAGAACTAATTGTTTTGTCCGGGTTAGTGATTGCCTGTCTTTTAGCAACTTGACCAACCATTCTTTCACCGGTTTTAGAGAAAGCAACAACAGAAGCAGTAGTTCTAGATCCTTCGGCATTTGGAATTACAACCGCTTCGCCACCTTCCATAACAGATACACAAGAGTTTGTTGTACCAAGATCGATTCCTATTATTTTACCCATGATAAATTACCTCCAAATTATATTAAAAGTTTGTATATTTTATATTTTAAAATTCTAACCTTAACCAAAAATTAATTATTGTCAAGGATTAGCGACTACAACCATAGCATGCCTTATTACATTTTCACCAAGCTTATAACCTTTTTGAAACACTTGACAAATTATATTATGACCATAATTATCATCTTCAACGGTATTAATGGCGTTATGACAATTCGGATCAAATGTTTCACCTTCGCTCTTTATTTCTGTCACCCCAATTTTATTTAATGTTTCGGTAAATTGAGTAACAATCATTTTAACTCCTTCGCTTAGTTTATCTTCATTTTCTGACGCTTTCAAAGCGCGCTCAAGATTATCAAATATCGAAAGAAAAGGCAATATGCAATCAGCTTTGGCTGACTCATAAAGTTCTTCTTTTTCTCGAATTGTGCGTTTGCGGTAGTTGTCAAATTCAGCTTTTAGTCTAAGATCTTTATCTTTTAAATCGGCAATATTTTCGTTAAGCTCTTCAATCTGATTTATGAGTTTATCTATTTCAGTCAAATTATCATTTTCGTTTTCTTCTATAGCTTCATTCTCAGCATTATCGTCAATTTGTGCTTCTTCGATGTTTTCAATCTCGTCATTCTGCTCATTTATCGTCTGTTGTTCACTCATTGTCAAACTCCCCTTCCTTGACTTCATTAAGCATATTGTTAATTATATTAGTTACACTTTTTGAAAAATATGAAACATAAGGTATAATTTTTTGATAGTCAAGCCTAATTGGACCAATTACACCAAACGATCCAAACGGTTCTTCATTGCCATATTTTGAAACTATAAGACTTGAATTGCCGATGGCGAAAGTATCATTTTCCTTACCAAACACTACATTTATCCCTGAAAATGCACCGGATAGGATATTTTCCAGTTGATCTTTGGTTGATAAAAACTCTACTAGTTCTTCAGCTCTTAAACTATCATATTTTAATAGCTTATTCTCCCCTTTTAAATTAACCTGTTTGCGAGATATCTCGTCTGAAATTTCATATAATGTATAAAGAAGTGGGGAAAGACTTAACATATAATTCCCCATGGCAGCTGATAGATTTTTAAGAGTTTTTGGTGTTAATGAATCTACAGCAACACCTTTAAGATTTTCATTTATGATATTCTCAAAAAATTCAATTTGCTCATCTGTGATGTCAAATTGCATGCGGCATATCTTGTTTTTGATTTTTCCTGAAGAAGTTATAAGCAAAACGGCATATAATCTTCTGCCTGTAGGAATTACCTCTACTTTTGAAATTACAGTAAACTTTGGATTGTGAGTTGAAACAGCTGCAAGACCGGTTACTTCGGACAAAGCAGTCACTGCATTTTCCATAACAGCTGAAATTGAACTTGTGTCTTCATTTATCAAATTATCTATTTTTTCTTTCATTTCCTCGCTTAAGTCCGATGGTTTCATAAGCCGATTTATATACATTCTAAAGCCGATATAAGTTGGTATCCTTCCTGCAGAAGTATGTGGTTGTTCCAAAAATCCCAGTTTTTCAAGCTCAGCCATATCGTTTCTGACTGTTGCGGAAGAAACCACATTATTAAGATTTGAACAAACCGCAGCGCTTCCAACAGGTTCGCCGGTTTTAATATATAAGTCAACTATGTGTTCTAGAATTTGCAAACGCCTTTCGTCGCTTTTCATAGATTTTAACACCTCAGTTCACGACGAGTTATAACATTTTAGCACTCATGATCCATGAGTGCTAAATATAATATACCACTATTTTCATTTAATGTCAATAGATTGTTAAAAATTTTTTTAAAATTATTACAAGTTTTTGTTTTAATTATTGTTATTTTATTATTATAACAAATTGAAAAATTATAAGTTAATTAATTATTTACAAATTCCATATTCAACCAAGGTATATCTGATTGATTTGCTGTATAAATGGCAGGTATGCCATTCATCATAAGATAGTAAGACTTATTTACAGTGCTGTCTTGTGCATTATCATCATATATATTGTGCGCGTATTGTTTTGAGTTTGATATATCACCTATTTTGAATTCATATGTTTCTCCATTAATTACATATTTAATTTCAGCTTTAGGCGAATTTAATTTGCACAAATCAATTGCAGCATCAGTTGGGTTAACTTCATAAAGACTTTCTGCTGCTAGTGAAAAAGGAGCATTTTTGAGTTGATTTTTTGCATCTGCACTCAGGGTAACTTCAGAAGGACTAACTATATTTAAATCACCGTTTGCATCGGCTATTAGTTCTATCGGCTCGCTTAAATCTTGTCTTTTTACAGTGCAGCTGGTTATGCCACCACTTATCCAGTTGCCATCATCGTCGATTGTTCTCATAGAATATGGTATAAGAATTAGTGATGCATAATCAGAAATTCCCCTAAGAAAAGGATTAACATTTGGTATGGAAATTAGACCTATTTGGTTAGAATCTTCTTTTAAGCAATAATATGCCGTATTGCTAACGTTAGCGTTGCCAATTTTTATTGTTGTCTGCTTATCACCAAAATCATTTGTTACAACAATGCTCGGGTTTTCTAAACCATAATCATCCAAAGAAGTTTTTGGCTCAAAAATATGTTCTGCAAAAAGGCTTTTAGCTGCACTGAATAGTGAATAGCAAAAAGACTCGTTTATAGGAATATTTTCTAAACTACTTACTACCCACTTATCTGAATCTTTATATACCGTAAAATTGTTTGCTCCGTTTTTGACAGTGACTTTCACCGGCATCTCTTGGTTTTCATAATATATAGTTTTATCTTCTTCAACTTTTGGAAAACAGATAAGGAAAATTAACAAAGCAATCATTGATAGAAGTATTAAAAGCGAAATCGTTATTATTTTTTTATTATTCATAGCAATTTATCTACGCTTTCTGCGATAACAAACAACAAAACCTACAATAGCTATGGCAATTGGAATAACGGCTATAAACAAAAATCCAATAATAGCAGCCTGTGTCATATTAATTCCAAGCGGAGGATATGACATTGATTTTGGCAGGATTGTAATTTTGCTTTTATGGTCAGCAGTTTCACCAAAAGCACTCAATATTAATTCACCGTTTCCATAAGTTGGCGTATCAATAGCTGCAAGCATTTGAATATTAGAGAATGCAGTTACTTTTGTGGTTTTTTGATCATTTACCTTTTTTTGTGCTCCAATTGCAAGAGCAAAAGAAGATTTTTTAGCACTGTGATAATCAAAATTTGGATCATCCGATGGCCAAAGAGCACATGTATCGCTTGTTTGAAAAATATCAGTTTGAAGATTAAGGTCATTTACTTGTTCAATATGCATCGGCCTGCATGCGTTCACTATTATTGGCAATTTATCATTAGATATATTTTCTGTATATTCATTGTATTCATCAGCAAAAGCGTAGAAAGACAACATAGAATTTCCCGCTATATTATTTGTACTTGTTTCAATGACAGTTCCACTTGTGAACGCTATGCCGTAACTTTTTAACAGTGATTCAAGATTTGGAAGTGAAGGTTGAGTTGAAGAAGCAAAATAAACAAGAGCTCCACCTTTGTTTAAATAAGCAGTCAATTTTTGGATATCTTCGTCGGTATAATCTACAGTTGGACTGTTTATCATTATAAGCTCAGTTTCATCTGGTATACCATTTGTTATTAAGTTTATATTATTAAGCTTGTATCCGTTGTCTTCAAGATATTTGCTTATTGACGATATGTCAAGCTCCGAGTGTCCGTTAATTACAGCAGTTCTAACGGGGTTTTGTCCGGAAATAAATTCCAGTGCGTGTGCAATACTCGATTCTACATTAGAGGTTACTTGCGTCGTTTGTCCCATGTTGTTGTATGATTGTGAAAACATGGAAGATGGAGAAAGAAATTGAGCATTATTTTCATTGTCAACAACCAATATACCGCCCGTAGTAATTGATAGATTTGAATATGTGGAAGCAAAGTTTGGGTTTTCATCTAAGTCAACAAATTCTAATTTTATACTTTCACTTTGAGCAGCTATATTTTTAGCAACATTATATATTTGTATTGAATAAGGAGAATTGTTTTTTAATGAATCCTCTTTGTCCAACAGAATTATTTTTGTCTGTTTTTGATAGTCTTTTAAAAATGACTTTGTTTGATCTGAAATATCGTATATTTGATTATATGATAGATCTATTTGAAGATTATATCTGTTGATTAAAATGGATGCTACTATATTAACAAGAAAAACTATTGATATAAAAACAGCAATAAAAATAGCTGATAAACTTCCATACTTAAATTGTTTTTTTGCAAAACAAGATTTAATTTTGTTTTTAGATTTTTCTTTATTTATGTTTTTCATTTCTTCACCTCAACTCCAACGTTTCTTTTCGAGTACGCGCATAGTTAAAAACAAGAAAACTACAATAATGCTTAAAAAATATAATAAGTCAGATATATTCAAAATGCCTAAAACAAGGTTATTGTAGCGTTCAATCATAGATAGATTGTTAAGTATTGTTTTTAACCAATCAAAGGGCATATAATTTGACAATGTATTTATATATATGAATAGTAAAAAAACACCAAATGAGCTAAACGCAGCTATGACTTGGCTTTTTGTAATTGATGAAATGAAAAGGCCTATAGAAATTAACGAAGCCCCCAAAAGAATAATACCTAACATACAACCAATAATCAAACTAATCGTAACGCTTGCAAATAGTGATACAACAAATATATATATTAAAGTTATTGATATGGTAATTAGATACATTAAAAGTGCTGAAAAGTATTTGCCGAGCACAATTGAAAAGAGTGTGGTAGGTGATGAAAACAACAATTGATCGGTGTTTGATTTATATTCTTCGCTAAACAGCCTCATGGTTAAAATAGGAGTTAAAAGCAAAATTATCATAAATATTGATTGAAATAGATTTGAAATGTTTGATGTGTTTTGGATTATCACTGATGAAAAGAAGAAAAAAGCTGAAATTACAATGAAAATGGTTAAAAATATATAACCTATCGGAGTAAAGAAATAATTTCGAATTTCTTTGCGTAATACTGAATTCATTTATACCCTCCTTGTTATCAATTAACTGCTATTGATTCGGAATTTTCTATTAAATTAAGGAAAACTTGCTCAAGTGTTGTAGCATTATCTTTAAAATAAAGAATAGGAATTTCATTTTTCATAAGAGCGTTTGAGATATCTAAAGCTATATCATCATCGATAAGCGGAGTAATTTCAAGCTCAATTATATCTTTACAGGTAGTAGTTATTTTTGTAATGGATAATTTATCGGATAGATCTTTTAAAGAATTTAATACTTCTTTCTCGCTTTCGCAACTTACGCGAAGTGTATAATTGAGATTTTTAGTTGTTGATTTAATAAGATTTTCTTCTGTATCGTCAGCTATGATCTTGCTCTTGTTAATAATAATTATCCTATCGCAGATTGCTTGGATTTCGGACAAAATGTGAGTAGACAAAATTACTGTACGATCTTTTGCAAATGATTTTATGAGATTTCTGGTTTGAACAATCTGTGAAGGATCTAATCCAGAAGTGGGTTCGTCAAGTATCAATACATCAGGCTCTCCTAAAAGTGATTGGGCTATTCCCACTCTTTGTCGATATCCTTTTGAAAGCTGACCGATTAATTTGTTTGAGTAATTAGTAATCTGACACAAATCACATACATTTTGTATTTGGTCTTTATAATTTTTAATCTTTTTAAGACCACAAACAAATTTTAGATATTCTTTAACTGTCATATTATCATAAAGTGGTGGCCGTTCAGGTAAATATCCAATGCATTTTTTTGCAGCTTCAGGATTATGAAGAATATCGTTACCGGCAATTTTAACTTCGCCGCATGTTGAAGAAAGACAACCTGTTAAAATATTCATAGTTGTTGTTTTCCCTGCGCCGTTGGGACCTAAAAACCCTACTATTTCTCCTTTTTTTACAGAAAACGAAATGTCCTTTATAGCAGTTAAATTGTTATAAATTTTAGTCACATTATTCATTTGAACTACATATTCAGACAAACCTTTATTTTCATTTGTTTTATTCAAAACTCAAGTCTCCTTTCCGTTTTTAAATTACTTTGAATGAATAAGTAGGGTTAACCAAATATAAAGTTAACCCTATTAAATTTATAATATAAATGTTAGTTTAAATTTAAACATTTACTTCTTCATTTCCAATGGATAAAACACAAGGCCTGTAGTTGGTTTTGGAAAGAAAAGAGTGCTCTTGTGAGGCATATTCTCTCTATTATCTGCAACTTCTATAATTTCATTCATACGGGTAGCGCTTAAAAACACCGCAAAACAAGCATCACCATTATCAACGGCATCACGCGTTTTGATAGCTGATTGATTATAGCTTATTTGTTCTGGATTTAGAGATAATATTTTGTTAAATAGCAGTTCATGCAAAACTGTTACATCAAGATTACGATAAGCACTACTTTTATCACATATTGTTTTCATTATTTCGTTATTTTCTAGAACAAAAACTTTATATTCACCGTCGATATATATTCCAAAAGCATTTTTATTCTCACGGCGATATCCAAACATAGTATTTCGCATTGATTTTAAAGTTTGACAGTTAATTATATCAAAGTATTTTGCAGCTTTTTCTAAAATTTCATTGCTGTCAAACATTTCAATATTTGAAACAAGTCTGTGAGTTGGGAGGACAGTAAGAGCAGGATCATTTTGTCTTACAAGCAAAGCCATTACATAATTGGCAGGATTGTCTTTTTCAATTTCTTTATCTTTTTCTAATTTATCCCTATAAGCACATGCTGTAGCGAAACGATGGTGTCCGTCAGCTATGTAGTATGTTTTGTTATTAAACAATTGTTCTAATTTTTTAATTGTTTCTTCATCGCTTATCTCCCAAATTTTGTGGGTTACATTGTTTTGTTTTGCTTTAGCTATATAGTGAGATCTGACAATACTTGAAATGATATCCGAGGTTAAATTATCATCATCTTGATATAAAGCACAAATTGGACTGAACTCACATTTTGCAGTGCTAAATAATTCCATGCGATCAGACTTGTGTTTTTCAAAAGTGTTTTCATGAGTGCGAATATAGTCTTCATCGTTTTTTGGAAGTTTCAATCCACCTATTATGCCTTTCATACAATATGTTTCATTTTCTATTTTATAATAAGCTTCATAAAGATATAGTGAAGGCTTTTCAGAAAAAGTCAATATTTCGTCTTTAATCCATTTATCAAGCAATTCTTTTGCATCTTCATAAGATTCTGGCGCTTCAAGATTCACCGCATTATACTTACTTTTTGATTCAAGTTCTAATTTTAATTCATTAGAAATCATATCATATGGTGGACAAACAACTTTAGATACATTATTTGATTTTGCAACTTTATTAGTGTAACACAAACCGTGAAATGGCATAACAATACTCATTAATAATCCTCCAAGTTAATTAATAAAAGTAATATTGATATATTTATTTTACCATACTTTTATAAGATGTAAAGATTAAAATAGAATAAATCTCTTTATTAAATATAGCTAACTATAAATTAAAGTTTAAGTATAAATTCTGAATTTAAATTGATAGTGATCCAACACAAGAATAGTGGATATAACAAAAAAATTAGATGTAAAAAATATAAAAAGACAAACAAATAAGCCGAGGAAAAGCGATAGATAGTTAATATAATGCAGCTTTTTATAAAAACTGTAGAATACAAGAACTTTCAGCCTTTGCTCAAATTTGCTTTTTTCTTTTATTTAACCTTTTATAAAGGGTAATTTCCTAAAAATTTCTATATTTACAAAATATAATATATTGTGATAGAATAATATTATAACTTAAAATGGTTATATATATTTTAACTTTGTAATATTAAAAATAAAATAACTATATAAGCTATTAAAAAATGCCTATGTGAAAATATACGTTTAACTAACAATAAACTTTTTATCACTAAAAAATTACAAAACAAACTTAGAAATCTACTAAATATTTAAATAAAAAATAAATTATAAAAAGCTACTATAATATTTTATATCATTAAAAGCTTAAAGATAAATATATTGTAGCTTTTATCTAAGTCAAAGTTAACCAGAATCATTATCAGGATTTTATATTATAAATTGTTTGTTTTTAAATCAATAAACTCGCAAAAACAAAAGTTATATTTTATAATTACAAAAAGTCTGACATAATAATCTATGACAGCAGTCATGGTAATTAGGAGAATGAATATCAATATGATTGACTATAAAGCTATGCTTTCAAAATCTATACAAAATATACCGCCATCGGGGATACGCAGATTTTTTGAAATTGCAAACATCATGGATAATGTAATATCTTTGGGTGTAGGAGAGCCGGATTTTAAAACACCATTAAAAATACGTAAAGAGACTATACATGTATTAGAAACAGGTAATACATGGTATACTTCTAACGCTGGAGATGCTAAATTAAGAGAAGAAATTTCAAAATATCTAAAAAGAAAAATAAATGTAGATTACAATCCAAATGATGAAGTGCTTGTAACTGTTGGCGGCTCAGAAGGAATTGATTTGTGCATTCGCTGTCTTGTTGAACCAGGCGATGAAGTTTTGGTTGTTGAACCAAGTTTTGTTTGCTACTCTCCTATTGTAAACATGTCTGGAGGCAAGGTAGTTAATATTGTTACTAAAAAGGAAAATGAATTTAAACTTACAGCAGAGGAACTCAAAGAAGCAATTACAAACAAAACAAAACTTTTAATACTTCCTTTTCCAAACAATCCAACCGGTGCAATTATGAATCGAGATGATTTAGAAACTATTGCAAATATTTTAAAAGAAACTAATATAATAGTTCTCTCAGATGAAATATACTCTGAACTTACATATTCATCTAGACATGTATCCATTACAGAAATTGATGGAATGAAAGATCGCACAATTATAATTAACGGGTTTTCAAAAGCTTTTGCTATGACTGGTTGGAGACTCGGATATGCTGTTGGTCATCGCGATATAATCACTCAAATGCTTAAACTCCATCAATATGCTATCATGTGTGCCCCAATCATAAGTCAAATGGGAGCCATTAAAGCTTTGCAAGATTGTGAAGATGAAATAGTTGTCATGAGAGAAGAGTATAATATTAGACGCAAATATATTGTTAACAAACTTAATGATATAGGTCTTGATTGTTTTGAGCCGCTTGGTGGATTTTATGCTTTTCCAGATATAAAATCAACAAATATGAGCTCTGAAAAGTTTTGTCAAAAGTTGCTTGAATCTGAAAAAGTGGCTGTTGTACCAGGTAATGCGTTTGGAAATAGCGGAGAAGGCTTTGTTAGAATATCATATTGTTATTCAATGGATCATATTATAGAAGCTATGCGCAGAATTGATAGATTTGTTAATAACTTAAAATTAGGCGGTAAAAGTTCATGGATGAAATAACTTTAAAAGCTTACGCAAAAATAAATTTATCTCTTGCAATTACAGGTAAACGTGATGATGGCTATCATAATTTAAGCACAATTATGCAGACAATATCTTTGTTTGATAAAGTAACTATAAAAAAATCATATGATAATATTACCTGCAACACAGACAATAAAAATATACCATCAGGCGAAGGAAACATTGCTTTTAAAGCAGCAAAAAAATTTTTTGAGTTTGTAAATATTGATGGTGGAGCTATTATATCAATTAAAAAAAATATCCCATTTGGCGCTGGAATGGGTGGAGGAAGTGCTGATGCCGCTGCCGTTTTAAAAGGACTTAATGAGCTTTATTCGACGAAAATAAACTTAGATGATTTAATTAAAATAGCAAGTAAAATTGGAGCTGATGTTCCTTTTGCTCTTTTTGGAGGAACAGCACTGGTACAATGTATAGGAGATAAAATTAGTAAATTAAAACCGTTTATGGATTGTTATATATTGGTAGTAAAACCAGATTTGAACATATCTACTGCTAAAGCATATTCAAACTATGATAAAAATTTTAATTCTAAAGTTAAGAATATGGACGAACTTGTAGAATGTATTAATTCGCATAATCTTAAGTCATTTTGTGCTAAAATGTTTAATGACTTTGAAATGGTAACAAATATTCCTATAATAAATAAAATAAAAAATGAAATGTTACTTTTTGGCGCACTTGGAAGTTGTTTGACGGGTTCCGGATCTGCTGTGTTTGGAATATATGATGATGAAAGCAAGGCAAATAAAGCAAATAAAAAATTTAAAAAATATAATTTAAAAAGCTTTTTATGCACTTTAATAAAAAATTATAAAACTGTTTAAAAATGATTTGAATTATAAATAAATGAGAATGGACAAACTATAAAAATATGAAACTCCAAGCAATTATATTTTCACGTTGTTTATGCTGCAATATATATTTTTACAAAAAGCCTTAAATTTTTTTAAACTTCTTGATCTTTTTGTGTCTATACATAATGTTTTTGTACATACCCATAGAAACATTTTTGAAAATCAAATTACATTTTACTATTCTGAAAATTCTTTCTTTTTTAATTTTAGCACTTACTATATTTTTCAGAATAATTGCTGCCTTCTCATTTTATCTAACTCTTGTGTATTGAATAATAAAAATTATTTAACTTTTAACTGAATAAAAAAATTTAAATTACCCATTCTTAATGTTGAAATATAAATTAAGGATGAGGTTTTATGAAATTTATAAAATTAAATAATGTTAAAATATATACAGTCGAGATATCGTTGATTGTAGGATTGTTTATCGCAGCATTAGCATGTTTTTTAGGAATTATTTGTCAAAGTGAGGGAATAAGTGATCATATATTAAGACTACATATAGTTCCAAATTCCGATTCCTGCGAAGATCAACAGCTAAAATTAAAAGTCAAAGATGCAATACTTTGTGAATTTAATTTTGACGATTCACATAACTTAAAAGAAACCGAAAAACAAATTAGCCAATCGCTGCCCTACATAGAAAAATTAGCACAAAAAGTAGTTAATGATGAAGGATATAATTACAATGTTCATTCAGAAATTACAAATATGTACTTTGACACTAGGGAGTATGATAAATTTTCTATACCTGCAGGCAAATATGACGCGTTAAGAATCACAATCGGCGAAGCAAAAGGTCATAATTGGTGGTGTGTTTTAGTACCTTCACTATGTGTACCGGCAGCAGAAGGAACAGAACAAAAAATTGATGAAACATTAAATAAACAACAAAAAGATTTGGTCGAAACAGGATCAAAATTCGATGTTAGATTTGTAACAATAGAATTTTGGGAATTTATAAAAAACTTATTTGTTTAGAGGTTTTGTGGACTTTGCTTCGTTAAAGAAACATTGATAAAATTATCTATATCGCCATCCATTACAGCTGATATGTTACCACATTCATAATTTGTTCTGTGGTCCTTTACAAGAGTATATGGCATAAAAATGTATGATCTTATTTGAGAGCCCCAAGCTATTTCTTTTTGGTCACCTTTTATATCTTCAATTTTCTCAAGATGTTCACGTTCTTTTATTTCAATAAGCTTTGATTTTAACATTTTAAGCGCAATTGTTTTATTTTGCAGTTGACTGCGTTCATTCTGGCATGATGTTACTATGCCGGTTGGGATATGCGTTAACCTGACTGCCGATGAAGTTTTGTTTACGTGTTGCCCGCCGGCTCCACTTGATCTGAAGACGTCCATTTTAATGTCTTCTTCGCGAATTTCGACTTCCATGCTTTCGTCTATTTCAGGCAGCACTTCATTAGAGGCAAAAGAGGTATGACGCCTTCCAGAAGAATCAAAAGGTGAAACTCTTACAAGCCTATGGACTCCCGACTCAACTTTTAAATATCCGTAAGCATTTAGTCCTTCAATTAACAATGATATACTTTTAATTCCGGCTTCTTCGCCAGCAGTATAATCGAGGGTTTTAACTTTAAAACCATGACGTTCAGCCCATCTTGAGTACATTCTAAACAGCATTTCAACCCAGTCCATTGCTTCGGTGCCACCAGCGCCTGCATGTAATGTAATAATTGCATTGTTTGAGTCATATTCTCCGATAAGCAAGGTAGAAAGCGTTTGGTTTTTAATTTCATAGTTAATTTTTTCAAGTGTTTTATTCAACTCTAAAGATAGCTCTTTGTCATCATCTTCTTTTAGCATTTCAAGCAAAATTTCGCTGTCTTCTATTAATATTTTAAGATTTTTAAATTTATTTATCTTATCTTTTAAATGATTACATTTTTTCATTATATTTTGAGCTTCATTCATATTGTCCCAAAAATTAGGTGCCGCAGCTTTATTTTCAAGCTCAGCTACTTGCTTTTTTAAAAGCTCAATATTTAAAGAGTCTCCTAATTTTTTAATTTTAGGATTATATTCAGATATTTTGCTTTTGTAATCTTGAAACTCAATAGCGTCCATAGTTAGCTCGTCCCTTTTCTTACTTATATCAACATTAACTATTATAGTTTTATTATTATTAAAAATCAATAGTAATAATTAAAAACAGTACATTCAGATTAAATATAATAAAAACTAATAAAAAAAGTTTTTAAATGAAATAAATTCTGTTTAAATTCTAAAAATCTATTATAAATGTTCATATAAACCTCCATAATTAATTTAAAAATAAGATATACTTTAAATAAGTTTGAACATGAATACGAATATTAAAATAGCGTATTTTAAGTATTATCTAATATATTTTATATTTTATCTGCACAATTTTACTTTCTTATATTATTAAATAAGTCCTGTTTTTGTTATTTTACTTGATATTTAATTTGATATAGTTTATCATATAATATATTATTTTAATGATATATTGTTAGAAATTTAATGAATATAATTTAGAGGCGATATCTTGTTTGATTTGAAAGAAGAAATAAATAGAAGAAGAACATTTGCAATAATATCCCACCCTGATGCTGGAAAGACCACACTGACAGAGAAGTTTTTGCTTTATGGCGGTGTAATTCAGCTCGCAGGAATTGTTAAAGGGAAAAAACATACAAAACATGTGATGTCTGACTGGATGGAAATAGAAAAGCAACGTGGAATTTCTGTAACATCATCAGTAATGCAGTTTGAATATAATGGGAAATGTATTAACATATTAGACACACCGGGACATGAAGATTTTTCAGAGGATACTTATAGGACGCTTATGGCTGCAGACTCGGCAGTAATGGTAATAGATGCTTCAAAAGGTGTTGAAAAACAAACAAAAAAATTATTTAAGGTGTGTGTAATGAGAAATATCCCGATATTCACCTTTATAAATAAGATGGATAGGGAAGCAAAAGATCCTTATGATTTAATAGATGAAATAGAAAAAGTACTTGGAATCTCTACATATCCGATCAACTGGCCAATTGGTTGTGGTAAAGAATTTAAAGGAGTTTATAAAAGAGGTAGTAACAAGATACTTGCTTTTTCAAAAAGTAATAATTTGCAGACTGATGTTGAATATAAAGAGATAGATGTTAATGATAATGAAATAGATGATATTTTAGGACCTGTTTTAAAAAATAAACTTGAAGAAGATGTAGAGCTAATTGATGGAGCAGGAAGTGATTTTGACTTAAATAAAATTCAAAGTGGGAAACTTTCACCTGTGTTTTTTGGTTCAGCTCTTAATAGTTTTGGAGTAAAGATGTTTCTTGAAAATTTTCTAAAGCTTGCAGGGCCACCTCTTGCAAGAAAAACCAAGGCAGGAATAGTGAAACCTACCGACGAGAAATTTTCGGCTTTTGTGTTTAAAATTCAAGCAAATATGAACAAAGCACATCGCGATAGAATTGCTTTTATTAGAGTTTGCTCAGGTAAATTTAAAAGAGGCATGGATGTGTTGCATGTAAAGCTTGGTAAAAAGATTAAACTTGCACAGTCGCAACATATCATGGCCAGAGAAAGAGAAACTATTGATGAAGCATATGCGGGAGATATAATTGGTGTTTTTGACCCTGGTATTTTTTCAATTGGCGACACCATATGTGACCCATCGATGAAAGTTGAGTTTGATGGAATACCAACATTTGCTCCTGAGAATTTTGCACGCGTCTCTCAAAAAGACACACTAAAAAGAAAACAGTTTGTAAAAGGGATAAATCAAATAGCTCAAGAGGGAGCAATTCAGATATTTAAGCAACCTAGAGCAGGAATGGAAGAACTTATAGTTGGTGTTGTTGGTGTGCTTCAATTTGAGGTGCTGGAACATAGGCTTAATAATGAATATAATGTCGAGATTATAATAGATCATTTACCATTTGAAAAAATTCGTTGGATTAAAAAAATGCCAGATTTAATAAAAGATCTTAATTTAACATCCGACACGAAAATAGTTACCGATCTAAAAGGAAATATGTCACTTCTTTTCACAAACGATTGGGGGATAAATTGGGCAATTGACCACAATGAAGGACTCAAGTTAAGTGAATTTATTAATTAGTTAACATAATTAAATCGGATAAAATTTAGATAATATATAGTAAAAATAGGTGAAAGCGAGGAAATAGATTTGGAAATTATAAGCACAAAAGAACTGTCAAAAGGGGTATATTTTAACAGCATAATAGACCCTAGATTTAAAGCAAATCAAATATCAATTAATTTTATAGTTGGTATGAACTCATATACTGTTTCGCAAAATGCAATAGTGCCATTTTTGCTTAGGAAACGTTGCAGAAAATATCCTAACATGTTAGACTTGGGAAGAAAACTGCAAGAACTTTATGGCGCTGATTTATTTGCTGGGTGTAAAAAGATTGGTGATAACCAAATAATGACTTTGGGAATATCTATTATTGATGATAGTTTAGCTTTAAATGGTGAACGATTAAACGAGCAAGCATCTAAACTTTTAGCATCTGTTGTATTTGAGCCAATGCTTGATGACGGTAATTTTTTAGAAGAAGATGTAAATATTGAAAAAGAAAATTTGATTGAATTGGTTAAAAGTGAATATAATGATAAAAGACTTTATGCTTTAAATCAGGCAATGTACTACCTTTTTGATGGCGAAGGATATGGTTGTAATAAATATGGATGTGTAGATTTAATAAAACCGCTTACCAAGTTTCAAATTTTTGATGCATATAATAATTTATTAAATTCTGCTGAAATACAAATTATGTTTATAGGCAAAGGAAATTTTAATTCTTCTATGAATGTATTTTCTGATAGATTTGACTCATTTAAACGATCAAATGTCTATAAATCGCAAATGAATAAATATATTCAACAAAATGAGAAGCCAAAGTCAAAATTGCAAACAGATAAGGTAAGTCAGTCTAAACTTGTTATGGGATTTGCATCAAATATTAGATCGGAATTAGAAGATGAATATGCTATTATGCTTATGACCGCTTTGTTTGGCGGAACTCCTATATCTAAGTTGTTCGTTAATGTTCGTGAAAAACTTAGTTTGTGTTATTATTGTGCTGCAAGATATGATAATTCAAAAGGTATAATTTGGGTTGATTCAGGTGTTGAAAATGATAATATTGAACTTGCTAAAGAAGCTATTTTAGAACAGCTTAATGAGTTAAAAAATGGAAATTTTAGCGATGAGTTATTAGACCAAACAGCGCTATTTATAATGAATGGGTTAAAAAGTGTAAAAGACAGCACAAGCAGTGTTGAAAGTTATTATTTAGCTCAGCTTTGCGGCGATAAAGTTAAATCTCCCAAAGAGCAGATAGAGAATATTAAAAAGGTAACAAGAGAAGGAGTTTGTAGGGCTGCAAAATCATATTCTCTTGTAATAGACTACGTTTTTACGGCGGAGGATAGATAAATGGAAAAAACTATAATTAAAAGCGATAGATTAAATGAGAGCTATATAAAATTAAAACATAAAACCGGCCTTACAATATTGCTTTACCCAATGAAAGGATATTCAACTTCGTTTGCGATGTTTGCAACAAGATATGGATCAATAGACAGAACTTTTAAAACAAGCAATGAGAATGAATTTTTAACCGTGCCTGACGGAGTTGCACATTATCTTGAGCATAAATTGTTTGAAAATGAAGATGGTGTAGATACTTTTGAGTTATTTGCAAAAACCGGTGCGTCGGTAAATGCCTTTACCTCATTTGATAAAACAGCATATTATTTTTCCTGTACTGATAATTTTAACGAATCTTTAAAAATTTTACTAAACTATGTTCAAGAACCATATTTTACTGAAGAAACTATTCAAAAAGAGCAGGGGATTATAGGTCAAGAGATTAAGATGTATGAAGATAATCCTGACTGGAGAGTGTTTTTTAACTGTCTTGAAAACATGTATGAAAAAAGTGCTGTAAAAGTAAATATTGCTGGTACCTTAGAGTCTATTGCAAAAATTGATAAAGATATACTTTACAGATGTTACAACACCTTTTACAACATGAATAATATGGTACTTGTAATAGCAGGTTCATTTGATATTGACTCAGCGCTTGAAATAATTGACAAAGAAATTAAATACAGCAAACCTGTCAAAATTGAAAAACAATTGGATGATGAGCCAGAAAATATTGTTAATTCGCTTATTGAAATAAATCTTCCTGTTTCGCAGTCTCAATTTTGTATAGGTTATAAACTAAAGCCCATAAGCGGTGTGGATATGTTAAGAGCTTTGGTTCAGTATGAAGTTATTATTGAGATGTTAGTTGGAGAAAGCTCAAATTTATATAAATATTTTTATGATACCGGTCTTATATCTGGAGGCAATATAAGTTATGAGGTTTTTTGCGGCGATGGTTATTTTGCATTATTATTTCAAGGTGAGTCAGGCGATCCGAAAAAAGTTTTAGAAAAGATAAATGGTGAAATTGAAAAAAGACGTATAAATGGTTTTGCTGAAAAAGATTTCGAATTGGTTAAAAACGCTGAATATGGCCGTTGTATAAGATCTTTTAGTTCACCTGATGATATTGCAGGTTTAATGCTTAACTCGTTTATTTTAAAATGTGATGTATATGATAAATTAGAAATTATAGCTAATTTAAAATTTGATGATATAAAACGTCCCTTAAGTTCAATAAAAACAGATAATGTCACATTGTCAATAGTAAATCATTTAAGGAAGTGTCCAAATAAAAGATAATATAATATAAAATGTCTGTAATGTGTGAACGAAAAATTATAGAAATCAGGAAAGTCAAAATTGAAACAGTAGTATCAGTGCAAAATAAAGTTCATAACAGAATTAAATTATGATGAAGAATTTAAAATTAAGACAATACAAATATTTTATAAAGGAATAGTATGATACGGTTGGAAAGATAATTAAAATAGATAGGTCAAAAGTATATAATTGGATAAGAAAAAAGTAGAAGAAAAAAACAAAATATATCTGATAACGTTAGTAAATAGAGAACAAAGACAAATAGTAGGATATGATTTAGAATATTAAAAAAGTAATTAAAGAATACAAAAACTTGTAGACAAATCACCAAATACAGAGCATTTTTTATTATTCCGATGTTTATTCTGCATATTCCGAAATATGCTATTATGTAACTCATATGTCACTAAAAAACAAAAGTCAAACTTACCCCGTAGAAGGAATAAATTCAAAGTTAAGGAGTTATATAGCACCTTTGCATAGGAAATCTAAATGTTTATTTAGATTTATAAATACTGCTAAAGCTGTATTTAAAATATTTGTTAATGCTTTTAATAAATTTACCTTATATAAGTTCTTGCATCCTTCACTTAAATCCGTATTTTTTTTCTTTCTTTTTTATTTAATCCTCTCTATGTGGCACTCCCTAATACCAAAACTATTGACAAATAAAATATAGACTGATATAATAACATACGTTAATGTTAATGAGCCACTAGCTCAGTTGGCAGAGCATTTGACTTTTAATCAAAGGGTCCGGAGTTCGAATCTCCGGTGGCTCACCATATTAAAAATAACACATCATGCTATAAAATAAAGTTAAAGCATTTAAAACGATTATACTTTAAATTGCATTTAAAAAACTTGTTGGTATTAAAATACTAACAAGTTTTTTCTATAATATCAAAAATTTATTTTTAACTAGTATTAAAATTCTCATAATTTGCCAATACTACCACATATAATAAATAAGTAAATGTTTAAAATTTATCGAGGTGGTAATTTATGAAAATAAAAGAAAAAGTAAATAACGCAGTTTCTATTATTCGTGATCGTATATTTAAAAAAAATAAAAATGATAATAGCATTTTAATGGAAATTGCTAAAGTTCAAGATCAACTTGTACATGCACAACTATTATTTGATACACAAACTAATTTAGACTTGATAGAGTCATGTATTTATCAAATCGAATCATTGGAAGTTAAATATAATTATCTTATAAAAGAAGCTAGAGCAAAAGGACTAAAACAAAACATAAATAATCTTTGCTTAGCTAATTGATTGGGGTGATATAAAGTGTGGACATTTATAACAACCCTATTTATTTTTGTAACTATGTTAACTTGTTATATGAGATGTAAAAACATATGGAAAGTAATTTTATTTGGACCTGGATCAGGAATTTTATCATTATATGCTATAGGAATTTTTACTACAGATATTTTGAGTTTTAATATATTTACAATTTTCATTTCAACCGTCGCAGGTATTCCAGGGGTTATTACATCAATTTTACTAAATAAATTTATTTTATAAAAATCAAAAAAACAGTGTAAATTAATAGTTTTCAAAAACTTTATTAATAATCTTAAAAAGTATTGAAAAGTCTGACAACCACAAATTGTTCTATAAGAATCAACTTTAGACAACCTTCTACCTGCAAACGTGTCTATATATTCTTAAAAGCCTATATGTCATTGCATCATATTCTTGTTTAATTGATTCTTGATGTACTACTATCGCTTTCACTTTGATATAATTATGTCCTGCTTCAAAAATTCATATTTCCATATTTTATTTATATTTTAAATTCCAATTAGACTATACTATACTCACACTTAGTTATATAATACTTATATTTTTAATTAAATAGATACTGCTTTTATTTTGTACAGCTAGCAAACCTGTACTTATTTTATTAAAAAGAGATTTTCTTTTATTTAAAGAAACTATACATTTTTTCATTTTATTATACTACAAAAATAGTCATTAATATTTTTGCTAGTGCTCAACATAAATTTGCTATAACTAAGTATCCTAATTCTACTTTAAAATTCACTTTTTTTCTTTATTATTTCATCTGCTTTTCTTTATATTTTAATGCCTAAAATTTATAACTATATTATTTGACAAAACTGTTTAAGTATGATATGTTTAATTGAAACAGTTAAAAATTATATTTAAGATCACAAATTTATTAATAATACATTTTTATAGTTTCAAAATTTATTCTTAGGAGGAATATAAAAATGCCAAAAATTTATTATGAGAGCGATTGTAACATAGGAATTTTAGATAATAAAACAGTTGCGGTTATAGGATTTGGAAGTCAAGGACATGCTCAAGCTTTAAACTTAAGAGATAGCGGTGTGAATGTTATAATTGGACTATATGAAGGAAGTAAAAGTGCAAAAAAAGCAGCCGAAGCCGGACTCAAAGTTATGAATACAGCAGATGCTACAAAAGCTGCTGACATAATAATGATTTTGATTCCTGACGAAATTCAAGCTCGTGTTTATAAAAAAGACATAGAACCAAATTTAAGCGATGGAAAGGCAATTGCTTTTTCACATGGCTTTAATATTCATTTTGAACAAATTAAGCCTGATAAAAATATTGATGTATTTATGATTGCGCCAAAAGGACCGGGTCACACTGTCAGAAGTGAATATCTTGAAGGCAAAGGCATACCGTCTTTGGTTGCCGTATACCAAGATGTTACAGGCCGCTGCAAAGATATAGCTCTTGGATATGGCGCAGGTATTGGTTCTGCAAGAGCTGCTATTATGGAAACAACATTTGCTACTGAAACGGAAACTGATCTTTTCGGTGAACAAGTAGTATTATGCGGAGGGGTTTGCGCTTTGATGAAAGCCGGTTTTGAAACTTTGGTTGAAGCCGGTTATTCTCCGGAAAATGCTTACTTTGAATGCATACATGAAATGAAGTTGATTATAGATTTAATTTATCGTGGCGGATTTAGCTTTATGAGATATTCAATTTCAGATACTGCTGAATATGGTGATTATGTTACTGGTAGACGTATAATTACGGACGAGACCAAAAAAGAAATGAAACAAATTCTTTCTGAGATTCAAGACGGAACATTTGCTACTAAGTGGATATCTGAAAATAACAACGGCAGAGCACAAATGAATGCATTTAGAAGAAATGCTGCAAAAGAATCATTTGAAATAGTTGGCGCCAAGCTTAGAGAAATGTATTCTTGGAGTGATGAAGATAAATATTCAGAGACTAAATAGTTAATTAAAATCGGATATTAATTATACTTTTCGTTGATATAATTATAAAGTATAGCATGAATAATGGTGTGAGTTTTCTCGCACCATTAATGGTTTTTGGAGTGATTGAATGAGCAAGAAGTCTAAACTAATAAATTTATTAATAATAATACTGTCAGTTGTTTTATTACTTTTATATATCATGATGGTTGACGGCCTTGATAATATTATAAATGTTTTTGCTTCATGTAACCCATATTGGCTGATAGTTGGAGTTTTAATAATGATCGGCTATTGGTATTTGGAAGGACATGTTTTAAACTACGGAGTAGGAATATTTGGGCCAAAACTAAAAGCTAAATATAGTGCCAAAAATTGTATGATAGGACAGTTTTTTAACAATATTACACCAGCAGCTACTGGTGGTCAACCTATGCAAGCATACTATATGAACAAATGCGGAGTTGGTTATGGACTGGCAACAAGTGCGCTTTTGTTAAGATTTATTGCTTTTCAGTTCAGTTTAACCATTCTATGTACTATAGTTATAATATTTAAGTATGAGGAATTTGCTGCTAAAGTGCAAAGCTTTTCTGTTTTAATGCTTATTGGTTTTACAATAAATACAGTCATTGCATTTATGCTTATATTAATAGGTATTAATAAAAAGGTTTCTGCTATTATAATGCACTTTTTTGTGAGATTATTTGGAAAAATAAAATTAGTAAAAGATGTAAACAAAAAGCTTGAATTTGTTGACAATGAAGTTGAATTGTTTAACAAAAGTTTTGCTACAGCATTAAAACATAAAAAAAAGATTTTAGTAATGCTTATATTAACTACCTTACAACTTTTATTATTCTATTCAATTAACATAGCGATAGCATTTTGTTTTGGGGTTAATTTGAATTATGTTTCTAGTCTTAATATAATTGCAGGAGCCGCATGTGTTCAAATGAGCAGTTCATTTGTCCCTTTACCAGGAGCGGCAGGTGGTGCTGAGCTGTCTTATTATATATTATATGGAGGAATATTTCAAGATAGCTATTTAAGTGCCGCTGTGCTTTTATGGAGAATGTACACATTTTATATGCCAACGATAATAGGACTTTATTTTTCAAGAGACTTATTTGGCAGTAAAATATTAAAAAATGAAAAAGAAGCATGAGTAAATTAGAAGTTTATAGTGTTCAAAGATAGAAAAAACAACAATTATTTAAAATGCTATTTAATCTTAAGAATCTGTTTATTTTCTAAGATGGTTGGATGTAATTTCACAAATGAACCCGAGATACCTTCCATATTTTATTTAAAAATAATTCTTAAATATTAAATAATTTTTTGGAGCCTATGAAAATAATATATAACGCGCAATAAAAAAATAAAAACAATGAAATAAAAATATGAGATATTAAATATTTAAAAAATAATGTAGAATTATTTCAATATACAAAAAAGGGATAACAACAAATCAGATTTCTGATACAATTGAATATATCTACGGCTTTTGATGTTAGTGAGTAAATAGTTTCCAACATTACATATAAACTGTTATCAAAGATAACAAAATGGTAGAACCGGCCGTTATTACCGGTTTATTCAATCATATGCTTATTGATGTCAGTCCATTTTTGAGTCAGATACGATAGCATTTATCCGAAAGCTGTCATTATATGTTGTGCTAGGAATCAACGAAAATTGAAAGAAGGATGTTCTTACAATTGTGATCGGTGAAGATGAGAATAGTAAATATTGGATGAACAGTTTAAAAAATTATAGTATTAAAGACATTCTCATTTTTCTTTGCAATGGGCCCACCTTACAGGAATAAAAGAATCAACTACAGTTACTTTTACATCGATAGAACAATAAAGATGTTTCGTAAACATGGTGCGAAACACACTTAAATAAGTTGCAAGCAAGGGAAAAAAGCGTTTGCAACAGAAATGAAAAGGCTATCCTCCAGCAACTAAATTCTGTGACAGAAAAAAGCAGAGACAATATCTCTAATGCGATGAAGCGTCGGTAAGACAACTAAGATACAATATCTCCGATTTTCAAATTTTCCAAAGATGTTAGGACAGCCATTTACACAAGCAATGCAATAGAATCTTTAAATTTCTCGTATCCGCTGTTTAAACCCCACCAGCGACAGCATATTTTTGAGCTCAAAATCTTTGCTAAATGCTTTATTTGGCAACATTTGAAGTCGCAAATAAATAGATATTGCCAATTAGAACTGGGAAAAATTCGATGAGATATAGCAATTATGTATCCAGAACTCATGCACGAATAACAATTATTCTCGTGTTCGCTCTTTAGATATCAACTTATTTTTAATATGTATTAATTAATGAACTGTTAGCAAAATTTGCCTACAAGTCCTGTTAATTATCATAGAAGATCTGATTTTACAGAATTTTTCCACACTATCCATTTTTTAAAATTTTTGTTCATACTTTTAATAAATTTACTTTAGCTAATTTCTTTAACCCTTAAATTAAATTCGTTCTTTTTCTTTTTCTATTTAAGCTTCTATTTTTTAGATCTCCAACCTATGTTATTTTTCGAAAACAAGTTTTAAAAATTTGTGAAATTATGAATATTAGTTTTATAAGCGAAAACGTTTAATAGAATGTTTCTAAACAATATAAAAATTTTTAACAGAACAGAATTATTATCATATATAATAAACTAACTATTTATTTTTTAAATAATAAAATTTTTTGTTGTTCGATATACTTTAATTTTAAAATAAAGTATTATATATAAATGCATATTTTAACTTATATGCTTATTTTTATTTAAAGACGGCACAGGGTCATATCCTCCTTTAAAAAAAGGATTACATCTTAAAAATCGAAAAATAGCAAATAAAAGTCCTTTAAATGTTCCATGAACTATTATGGATTCTTTTGCATACGCAGAACAAGTGGGATAATACCTACACCTTCTCATATAAGAAGGTGATATAAATTTTTGATAAACAAATATCATACCCAATAGCAAATTTTTTATCATTATAATCCAAACCTTTTTATAAGAAAGTTGATATTTTTTCTAATTTCATAAAACACGTCAATCATTTTTACTTTTGAACATGGACGTTTTGCAATAATAACCACGTCAAGTCCACGAAGATTCTGCTTTTTTTCCAAATTTCTATATGCCGCTTTAATTATTCGCCTTGTTCTATTTCTAATTACAGCGTTACCTATTTTTTTGCTTACAGTAATGCCAATTCTAGCCATATTTGAACGATTTTTTTTTAGATAAACAACTGTCAAAAAACCATTTTTTGATTTTGCACGATAATACATACGACGAAAATCCGTATTTTGATTTATAGATGTTGTATATAACATAGCACTTTGTACCATCCCAAAATCATAAAATTCAGTAAAATAACAAAAACTAATTATTTATAATAAAATGACTACATAAAATTATAACATGCAGCCATTTGTATTATCACAAATACACCAAAATATCATATTAAAAAAGAATATCTTCTCATAAAAACCTATTTAATAATTATAATATAAACAAAAAAACTAAAAACTATATAAATATTTAGAATTATAAATTTTAATTAATTAAAATTATAAAAACAAAACAAAGTTTATTTATCCACTGTAAAGCGCTAAAAACTCTCCCAAAATTAATAAGAAAGTCTTTTTCTGCCTTTTAAGCGGCGTCTTGCTAAAACTTTACGACCATTCTTTGTAGCCATCCTCTTGCGAAAGCCATGAACTTTTGACCTATGACGTTTCTTAGGTTGGAACGTTCTCTTCATATCACAAATCCTCCTTCCGCATATATAATAAAACAAAGAATAAATAGTTATATAATAACAATAGAACATTATTATATAATATATCTTAATGATTTGTCAAGCATTACTATTCTGGGGAGTGCCCAAAAGGAGTATATAAGATGCAAAAAGAAAATAAAAAAGATATAATAAAGAAATGAAATGTGAAAAATGTAAAAAAGAAAAACAACAAGTAAAATCCGAAAAAACAAAGGCAGGAAGCCAAAGGTATAAATGTAAACACTGTGGAAAAGTATATACGCCAAAATAAAAAGGAAGGAGATATAGCGAAGATGTAAAGAAACAGGCGATAAAATTATATATGAAAGGAAACAGTGGAAGAGCAGTAGGGAGAATATTAGAAATAGGAAAGAATATGTGCCTATATTGGATAAAGAAATATGCGAATGAAATAGAAGAAAAAAATGCAGCAAAGGAGAGAGAAAAAGTAATAGAAATGGACGAACTCTACAGTT
>CAJTNJ010000002.1 GCA_910577565.1 uncultured Oscillospiraceae bacterium
CATCAATTCCTGCGGTCATAGTTCCACTTTTGAAAAGTGACACTTGTTCTTTGAGCACGTCATCAGAATAAAGTGTAGCTTCTGATAAATCAAGTGTTACTTTTACTTTTATTGCTCCAGCTAATGTTTTAACCTCACCGTATGTTTTTCCATCTTCATTTAATTTTGCATATTTGAAGTTTTTTAGTCCTATTCCTGCCATGTTTTTCCCTCCTAAATTTATTTAATGTTCTTCATAAAAGAAATTCACTGGCACGTGATAAAAGCCGGTGTCTTTTTCAAAACTTTCTGGCCCATTATCAATCCAAGTGAACCCACTTTCTTTTAATTTATTTTTTAATTGTTTTAAAATTCCTTTAAAATTGCCTTTTGAAAATATGTCAATAGTTCCATAAGCAATCTCTGCATGATGCTCATCATCAGCGAAAAGTTCAGGTTTTTCATACCACGTATAATATGTGAGATAAGTGTCTGCATCTCCTGTATAGCTTAAAAATGCTATAGAAATATATTTATCTGCAACTATAAAGTTTGAAAAAGTATTTTCAATTAATGGATTTATATTCATGATTAACCTCTCTTTGATTATCATATCTCTGATTTATCATCTCTTTCAAAAACTTTCTGCATAGCGGCTCTAATGATACCTTCTGAACTTTTAATTGCTGGTCTTACAAATGGTTGTGCAGACTGGTGTTTTGTTCCATATTCGATATAAATTGCCTTGTACCAGTTTTGCATACCATTTTTATCTTTGCCGTAAAATTTTACTCGTCCTATTGCATCGCCATTGCGATTAAGAGTAGCTTTTGAACATTTTACAGAGCTTATCATGCTTCCTGTTTTCCTGTGTTTTGAGGCTGCATTTTGAATTGACTTTTGCATTACTTGTTGTCCTGCTTTTACCATATCGAGTGCTATATTTTCATCACTTAACCCCCGTGGCAAGACAGCATCAATATCCATTTCAAATTTGAAGTCAGCCACTATTTAATCACCAACTCTGTCATGATTTCTGTGTACTTTTTGTTGTAAGAATAGTCGTTGATATATATGATATTGTAAATGTTATCATTGAATTTAATCACCATGTCTTTATTGATGTTAATCTTTGGTGTTCGCATTAAAAACCTCGTTTTAACCACTTCAAAATCAGAGTTATTTTTTAAAACCTCTGTACCACTAATGTTTGTAACTTGAGCCCATATTTTTAAAACTATAATCTCTGTTTTGACTTCAAAACCGTCAAAATCTTTTTCAACTTTATACCTTAAAAATTCAATCTTTTTATCAAAATTACCTGGGTTGATTTGCATAAGACATCACCTACAATAAATTAATCGAGTGCATGCCCAAAATCATATCAACTACGCGATTTAGATTGTTTTTATCAATATAAAGACTTCGGTTATCATACATATCTTGAATAAGTACAAACACTGCTATTGCAAAAGTCTCATGCTCATCAATTTGTTCATCGTTTAAGTCGGTATAGTCTTTGACAAAAGCTTGAGAAGTTTTCAATAACATTGCTAATTCTAAAATTTCTTCTTCAGATAAACTGCTATAATCCAATTTTAAGTAATTTGCTAAACTTTTAACTGTTATTTCGCTAACTTTCAATTGAGTAGCACCCGCAAATGAGTTGCACACGGAGTTATATTTGAAATTATAATCATTTTCCCGCGTCCTTTCCAAAATTAAATTTTGAACTTTATTAATGAGATTCCATAAGACCTGAATTTTTCAAATTTTCAATTAAGCTATTAAAATCATTTTTTAAATCTGCAATGGTTGTAGCTACGCTATTCTCTTGATTTTCAGCTTTTGGGAAACCAATAAGTGTAGCTCCATCTTTTAATTCCAAAGTTCCGCCAATTATTAATTTATCTCCATTTTCTTTATAATTTTTTGTATTAAAAGACATTATATCGCACCTTTCAGTAGCCTAAATTGTTCTTTGTTCTTTGTCTTTAAGAATCGACGGTATCGTTATTAACGACCCCATCTTTTTTCAATCTGTCTTTGCAATCATTTACTATTCCTTCATTGTTTACTGTTCTTTGTTCATTAGACTGATGTTACCATTTTAAGTCCTGCAATCATCTGGTTATTTTGAATCTTAGAGTCACATTCAGCCCAAACTACAATTCCAATTGCATTTTTGTCAATATACTTTTCACGCATTAGCTGAATCTCTAAATCTTGAGAAATCTTCATTGCCATTCCTGAAAAATCACCATAAAGAATAGGAACATCACCGGCTGTTGTTGCATCTGGCATATTTTCAGAAATATAGACAGGTTTGCCGAGCAGTTCCCAATCAAAACCGCCTGTTAAGCCTTTCCCATAAGTCATATAATAATTACTATTTCCGTCTTTAAGTTTGCGAATTTCTGTAAATACACCTTTATTCATAATCCAAATGGCATTTTTCTGATATTGCTGTGGAACTTTTAGCTGTAGATTGATTAAGTTATCAATTTTAGCAGTATTTGCAACAGTGTATGTTGTATTGCCGGTTGCGACTAAATTTGTGGTTGAAATTGCTCTTGTCATGTGGTTGTTTGTTGAGCCCGTACCTACGAGCAATTCTTTTTCCCAAAACTGTGCAAAAGCTTCAGCAATTTTGTTTGTTAAAAATGTTGTTACGTTGATGTCTGTATTGTTTAATAGCTTGCGACTAATCACCGACAAAGCACCGTGAGAATAACCTTTAAGCTCTACTGATGTGAATTTCCCTTGACCTGCTACAAGTGAAGTAAACTCATCTCCTTGATATGCAACATTCACATTTCCTGTTGGACTATCAACGCTTGAATCACTATCATAAACTGGTATTTCAAGGGTACCTTTTGTGTGAAACTTCTCAACTTTTTCGTAAATAGGTGAAAGCTCTTTCACCTTCTCAATAATTTTCTTTGCAATTGTTGTAGGAACAATGGCACCGTTGCTACCATAACTCATTCCTGGGTTTGTTGCTCTTTCTTCACCACTTACTATATAATCCACAAAAGCGCGTTCCTCATTTTTGCTTTCGTTAGATTCTGATAGTTTATCTTCTTTTTTCTCTTCAATATCCATTTTCCTTGATTCCTCCTCAGCTTTGATTGTTGCATCGATTTCTTCTATTAACTTTTTAAGTTGGTTGAATTTTGAAATTTCTTCTTCGTTCAAAGCTCTTTTTTCTGATTTTGCTGTGTTTAAAATTTCTTGCATTTTATCCTGGTTTTCTGACATTTGCTCTGTTAAATATTTTAATTGCATTTTTATTACCTCATTTCATAATTTCCTTAATTTGATTTTCATAAATATAATAATCAATTTCTGACTTTAGTTCAGTTTCATCGATGACTTTTGCTTTAAAATCTTCGCCTCGATATTCTAGTTTAGATTGTTTATCTGCCCTAGTTTTAATTGAAGTTCCGACATAACATGGAATTTTATGTTCATCAATTATTGAGATTTCCGCCAAATTCATTTCATCAATAAATCTGCGTTTTAAATTTCCTCCAGCTGCTTCTTCATGTTCTTTTACAGCCTCAAAACCAAAACTCCAGCCTCGAAGTTTATTGCTTTTCGCTTTTTGAATTACTTCATTGTCTGTTATTCTACAAATTGCTCTAAGTCCAATATTATCCTCGAAAAGTTGTATATTTCCTTGTCTTGTTGACCCTAAAACTCTTGATGTTTCATGATTTAAAAGGCATAAAATATCATCACCTTTTTCAATGGCTCTTTGAAACGCATGCGGACTTATTTGTTCCACGAATTTTTCTCCGTTTTCATCAAGCATTGGTCTTGAATCTCTTGCAACTGCGTTTACATAACCATATAAAGTTACGCTGTCATTTCTAATTTCTATTATCATTTTTTATTCACCTCACTTCTTTCATCTTGACTTTTTACAGTTGGTCTTAATTATTAAATCTTGTTTTTAAGTGATTTTGCTTTTAGTAAATTGTCCTTTTATATTTTTCATGATATAATATTATTCATAACATTAATTTAAGAGGGGTACTATTATGTATAAAAATATTGAAAAAAGAACAAAGCTGAAGCTTAAAGATTTAGTTGATTATCAAGACGGACAGGTAGTAAGCAAAACTCTTGTTCAAAATGATGTTGTCAGTATGACGCTGTTTTCATTTGATAAGGGTGAGGAGATTTCAACTCACGCCTCGGGTGGAGACGCTATGGTAACAGTGCTTGAAGGTACGGGAAAGTTTACTATTGATAATGATGCTTTCATTCTAAACGAGGGTGAAACCTTAATTATGCCTAAAGATATACCACACGCAGTATTTGGTGAAGAAAAATTCAAAATGCAGCTTGTTGTATCATTTTAAAAACTATATATAAGCAGTTGTTTTTATTAAACAGCCGTTTTTTATATTGAATTTTTATAGTTAGTCTATAAATCAACACCATACACATTTTTCCATGCTTCTGCCGGGTAGCTGTTTACAACACCATAATTAGCATCAAACACTTTATTCCAGCAAAGGCCGGTGCTTTGACAGTATTTTTTTAGATTTTGCCAATTGTATTTTCTTCCTGTGGCAATCTCTACTTTTTTACCGTTGCATATGACATTTCAAGGTCAAGTTCTATCTTTGAATTTATTTGCTTCACGAACTTTTGCACTTGCAGTTGCCATCGCTGTAGCCTCTCTATGACTTCCAATCCAACTTTTTTCGCGAATTGCTTTATGCATCTCTTTTTCTGCAAGTTCTCTGCGTTCAACTTCATCAGCATATAGTCGCAAAGCTTCAGAGTAACTTTTAGGTATATGTGAATAGCCACCTGTTTTACGGATTTCTGGAATTACCTCCTCTGTTACCCAGTCTTGAAACTTCTCTGCTTCAGGTTTGCGACTTTGAAATATGCATTTATATAAATTTGCCTCATGAACGAAAATCATAGACTGCATGCCACCTTCCGTAAGGGTATCGGTAATAACTACCCCCTTTGATTTTAGTCTCTTTTTGCAATCATTTACTTATTCTTCCATTGTTCACTGTTCTTTGTCTTAAAAATCGACGGTATCGTTATTAACGACCCCATCTTTTTTCAATCGGTCTTTGCAATCATTTACTATTCCTCCATTGTTCACTGTTCTTTGTTATTTGTTCTTTGTTTTCAATGTTTGTTGTTTGATTTGTGTTTGGTGTATAAACCTCCTTTGTCTTTGGATTGAATAACACGTCTTGTAGTCCAAGTTTTATGAAATCTAGTCCTAACGGTTCAAGATTTTCTAAATATCTGCATTCGTCAATTTGCATTAGGTTAGATTCCAGCGCGGTTTTATATGCTTCAAATCGTGTTTTTATATCGCCTTTTATGATTTCTTTTGTATCAAAGGCAAAATATAAGGACTTCTTCTCTTTTTCAAGAAGTAAGTCCCTGTTTAATGCACACTCCATTGCCGTTAAAATTGGCATAACTGCAGTTTTTATGAATGTTTCCCAGTTAAATTCACTCGGTACGCCAAAAATATCTAAAATGGAATTGTTAAGTGAATTTTTGTTTTCGTTTAACTGCATCTCAGTTGATGTATTGCTAGCTTCTTTGAAGTCAAGGTTGTCATTTAAAACAATCACGTTGTTTTCGGTATTGCAATAAAGTTCACGCCACGCTCGCTTTAAGCTGTCCATCGCTTCTTTTGTGATTTTCTTTTCTGTTTTTATAAATCCTTTTTTGCTTCCACCTGTTGAAACGAGACTTTGTTCAAATTTTAGTGTTAAATACGCAATTTTTAAAAGCTCTTTGTTTTCCTCTGTAATTCCAACACCTTTAGCGCCATTCTTCGTTGAGTGTAAGATTTTTATAAATTCAAACGGTTTATATTTCTGTCCGTTAATTAATATGTTATAATCTTTAAAAATGGGGGCATATTTTTCACAATTAAAATGTTGTTGCAGTCTAAGTAATGCAGCGATTTTATAGTGTTTTGCCCGCTTATTTATGTACATATATGCACTACCATCAAGCATGATAATCACGTACCAGCGCTCGTTTAAATTGAACTCCATCCAAAGTGTCACTCGTGTAGTCATTTAAAAGTCCGCAACACTTATCGTAAGTAACTTCCGTGGTTTTTCGCTTGCCATCTACGACTTCCTCACGGTAAAGTTTTATCGGCAACATAGATATCGTTTCCGATATTAAATTCACACATTGAGAAATAGCGGGAATATTCAAAGCTTCCTACCTCTCGATTTTAGATCCACTCGAAAATCCTTTAAGTAAGGTGCCATATAACTTAACCTATCATACTGGCTTCGTTTCTCACGATTAAATATTTTCATAGGTCATCTCCATTTATTAACTTTCTTCTCAATAATGTATTTGATATATTTTTTGAAATATGATATCATTCAATTACGACACATGTAGTGCTACGCACGTAAATCTGATTACGGTACGAAGCGCTATGTGTATTTTTTTATTACTAATTTTTAATATAAATAGGAGTGTTAATTTTTATGCCAACTACTAAATTTCAAAAAATTATTTTCGCTTTTTTGTCCGTGATCATTAGTGTACATTGTTTTGTATTTTACAACATAGCAATTGAAATGGGAGGTATGTCAAATAGTGTATTTTTAGCGACTAAGAACGTTATTTTGATAGAATTTGTTTTTGCGTTTGCTTTGGAAATACTTATAGCAGAGCCTCTTTCATTAAAAATAGCTTTTAAAAAGGTGAATCCCGTAAAAGATAAGCCATATGTTGTTACAACAGCAATAATTTGTGTCACAATTTGTCTTATGTGTCCTATGATGTCTTTTGTTGCAACTGTTCTTTACAACGGTATTAATGCAGAATTTTTCGCAAATTGGATGCAAAAATTAGTTTTCAATTTTCCATTTGCTTTTTTTGTAGAGTTATTTTTCGTTCAGCCAATTGTCAGAACAGTTTTTAGATTAATATTTAAAAATAAAGAATCCAATTTAAAAAAACAGACAACGGTACCCACTAGTATGGGTCCAGAACCTGAGTTGTAGTACTCAAAACTGGGCACTATCATCAAAAATTATGTCTTGTTGCAAAAGATAAACTGCATTGATTAATACAACTACAATATATACTTTGCCACAAGATTTTTTCTTTTCAACTCTCCTATGTTTTTATAATCCAAAAATTTATATTTGCTGCTTTCGGTGTAAATTTAGTGGGCAGTCGGTGTACAGCTATTTCCCGGCTTTTTCACCCATAGGCCGGGGGGATTTCTCTTGTTCTTTAATTATTTCCCTTACCTTGATATATGGAATTTCTCCTCTGTCGCACATTGCATGGTGCATAGAACATAGCGTTATTAGATTATCATCATTTAGTTTAATTTCTTCACTTGATTTAATGGGTATTGCATGATGAACTTGCAAACATTTGTAGTTATATTTCCGTTTGGTTCCATACAATTCTTTGATATATATTTGGCATAGATAGTTATCACGTTCTTTAATGTGTTGTCTTTTCTTATGCCATTTAGTACTACTTCTTAACCTTACAATGTCATCTATCTTTTTCTTTTTGATAGGCTTCTTGTTGTATATGTAGTTTTCATCGTGTATTCTACCACAATACATGCATGATTTCTTAATATATTAAGACTCTCTTTTGAATATAAATTATAGGACGCCTATGTTTCAGACGCCCATATATGGAGAAATGTTATGAGATTATTATCTCACAATATCATTGTAGCACATATAAACCGGACAAACCGGGACAATTTTAATTTTTTTCAAATATCTATAAAGTTTTTTTCTGAGGCTTTCTGAATTATTATTTCCTCCTATAGTTCTCTCAATTTGACTTCAGCTCACATGATTTTCAAAACGGTATAAAATAATTTGCTTAATTAATGGGTCATCCACACTTTGGATATATTGATTGAGCCTATTAAGTTGACGCAAACATTTATTCAGGTTTAATTCTATAAGCGTCTTTAAGTCTGCTATTTGAGCGACATAATTTCCTATTTTGTCATCTATGCCTGGCCCATGTGGAAACCATGTTATCTTAGATGTGCAAGATGTTGCCAAAGCTTCAAGTTCTTCAAGCATTTTCTGTTGCTGTTTTATTTCTTTTTTTAAATAATAAAGTTGTGATAGCTCTTTTTTAGTCATTTAAATCACCTCTAACTTTCTCTTTTTTCCAAGTTGCATTTTTACTTGTCTTAATTCCATATCATTTTCCTCCTCTGGTCTTATGATTTCTATCTGTGAATTGGTGGTCTCCAACCACTTTTTATTGTTGGTTTTTCATACTTGCGGTTAAGTTCTATAAAACTCATATGGTTTCCGTTAAAATTCATCAATATGGTTCCTGAACTTCCTAGTCTGTTTAAAGCTACATCTATTTCTATTGTTTTTGACTGAATCGCTCCTGCTTCATTAAAGTTCTTCTCAACACACCACATCAAAATCAGCTTTGAACAATTTTGCTCTATTTCTCCGCTATCCCTTAAATCGCAAGGTGAAAGTTTCTTTTCTTCATCTATTAGTTCGATTTAATTGTGATAAACACAAAACCGGTACACCTAGCTCTAACGCTAAAATTTTAAGCTCTCGGCTAATTGCTCCTACTTCTTGATTGCGGTTATCGTGCTTTTTAGAGGATTTCATTAGCTGCAAATAATCAACTACGATTAAACCTAAATTTTTAATCATTCTGCACTATGCTCTAATTTCATTAACTGAAATATGTGGTTTATCGTTTATTTTCAGTGGTAACTTTTTTAAGTGCTGCGTTACTTTTTCTATCCTTAAAAGTTTTTCATCTCTAATAGCTTTAGGCCTTCTCTTATCTTGAAAATGTCTGTCAATTAGTGTGTTCATTGGGACTTTTAACACGTTTGAAAGCAGCCTTTCATAAATCTCTGCACCTTCCATTTCCATAGAATAAAAAGCTACTGTTTTTGCTACATTCAAGGCAATTCCCAGTTCAAATGCAGTCTTTATAGCAATAGGTAACTCTTTGAAGTGATCGCTGAGTTTTCCCTTGCTCCACATCGTACGTGAGACTTTCGAACTCATACGGCGTTCCATCAGTACAAAGTTTAAGTAAATTTACACGTTTCGAAGTTTTGATTAGATTTAAATTTCTTTTAGATTAGCAAGTTTCCGAAGTTTGTTGACAGGGTTGTTTTGTAAATTAAAATGGAACCAATAACGCACATTTCTGCGCTTTGAGCTATTTCACTTTTCGTTTCCAACAAAATCACCCGCTTATCATTTTCATTCTTAGCTGTTGATATTTGTCTCTAAGCTTCTTGCCAGACAATATGTTGCTTCGCCAGAATTTGTCTTTTTGACACCACTCAATTACTTCGGCTATATCGTCTGCGTCGATTTTATCTCTGCGAATCATTAAGTCCAAATCTTTTGCCCATCGCTGGTGTCCAGATTCGCTTTGTGGGAACTTAGGGTTGTTTTTTAAAATATTATTTTCTAAAAATAGAGCCAGCAGATATGGGTCACTATCAGCACTAAAAATTTTTTTGTTTTTAACTCCACTGTCGCAATTTTTTGTTGTACAAATAGTGCTTGGTTTTTCTCCTTTAATTTGTTCGTTAATTGCATCTGTGGATGTAGCATCAAAAATCTGTGACAAAGATATATTATTAATTGTATTATTCTCTGCGAAGTTTTCTTCATGGGGGTCTAGAACTTTCCTTCGTGAGGGTATGGAAGTTTTCATCAAGTGGGTATAGAAATTTGCTTCCACTTTTAAGCACCTAATTTTTACTTTTTTGCTGTTATCATTCATAACAAATGTCGATGAAATATATCCGGCATCACAAAGTGATTTTATTCAAGTTAAAATTGTTCTTTTGCTTACTAAATAAAGTCAGCTGAAATAATTATTTGTTGCCCAGCAATAACATTTTTCGTTGCAAAGTGCTGTTATTTCTCCGTACAAAAGTTTCGCGCTTGGGATTATATTGTTGTCATATCGTACAGTTGCAGGAATAACAGCATAATATGATTTTTTAATATCTGAATTCATTAAAATTTCTCCCTAAAATGAAATGTCGTCGTTAAGCAGTGTTTCATCAGCTTTTTCAATCTCTTTATCTGTGATTATTTTGCGCACAATAAAGCCATTGTAATATTTCTCGTCAACTTGTCTTGAGTAATATTTTAGGATAAGCCAGATCTCGTCTTTTGGCTTGTAGTCTTTTAGAATCTCCTCTGAAACTTCTCCAAATGCTGTGCAATTTGCAAATGTAGGTCTATTCCATTCACCACTTTTTTCATCTTTTCCATTGCTTAATTTTAACGAAAATTTCACTCCACCTTTATTGACTTCTTTAAAATCCCCATATCCCCATAAATTCTACCTCTGAAAATCACGGTATTAACATAGCAAATCCCGCTATATACTTCTTTTTCGTCACTGTATATTTTTGTTGTTTTCATAATTGGGTCTCTTTTATCGTTATTTTTGTTTCAGGAATGTCAGCATACTTTTTCTCAAAATAACTCCTGCAAATTTGATCGTCATCCCTAATTTTTTGACATACAACTCTGAAAGCCTCAAGAGTTTTTCTTTCAAGTTCACGAATTTCTTTTCCTTGGTGTACCACTATTGCGACTAAAATTAAGATTATTGATAATAAAAATATTTGCATTTTTTCTCCTTTTTTGTTAATAACAAAATCGCCTTTAACATTTCAAGACGATTTATATTGAATATTTTAATTTTTGTAATATACTAGAAGTGTAAGATTTATCAAATTGTGTCAAACACTATATTTCGTAAACATTGTAATTGGCATAAACCTGCATTATTACTGGGTTTCTTCATGTCATTTATAACTACTCGTACCATCTAAGCACTATAAATTATAAAAAAGAAAGTCCTCATTTATGGGCTTTCTTTAATGTTGTTAATAAATTATACATAAATTTTTATGTTCTAAATGCTAGATTAAAATAAAAATACACCCTTTTTTAAAAGGGTGCTTGTTTTTATAAAAGGGTGTTTCATAAGAAAGATAGGGCCAAAGTATAAATATAAATGTAATGCAAATTAATATAAACTAACTAAACCAAACAGAATATAATCTAAAAAGAATCTTATAAAAAGTGATGAAAAATATAGGAAAATAATAAAGAAGTATAGAAAAGTTTGGATATGTTAAACCTATTATTAATTATCATCATACTGTTATTAAATGTGAAAAAATTTCTATAAAATAATATATTTTTATGATAATATACAAAACTTGTAGGTAAATTTTGCCAACAAACCCTTGATTAATACATATATTGATGTCTAAAGGGTAAGTTTAGAATAATTGTTATTTGGGCATTTGTTCTGGATACATAAGTGTTATCTCTCTTCGGATGTTTCAACAGTTCCTAATTGACAATATCTATTTATTCGCAACTTCAAACGTTGTACAAAATAAAGCGCTTCTTTAACAAGACCTTTGGTCACCTGAGAATATGCTCCGCTGATGGTTTAAAATTGTAGGTATTTTTAATTATCTTTTTATAATATAACCATTTGCTTCAAATCTATTAATAAGTTGCTCCAAATCTGCATTAATTTCACCGCTCGATAATGTATGATCTGAAGATAAAAGTGTAAATCTTATTGTTACACTTTTTTTATCTTTAATTTTTTTATCATCTTCAAAAATATCTATCAACTCATATTTGTATAAATTATTTATATTTACGTCACTAATGCACTTTTCTAAAGATGAATATTTTTCTTCTTTATCTGTTAATATGCTTATATCAATGTTTACTGATTGATACTTTGAGATTTCCTTGTATATTATTTTTTTTGCATTTATTTTATTAAAATTATCTAAACTTATCTCTAACACTACTATATTAGCTTTTTTATCTATATTATCCTTAATATTAATATTTAATTCTGAAATATAACCTATACATATGTTTTCATAAATGATTTTAGCAGAATTTATTGGACTTATCCAATTATATTTAATATTTTCAATGTCTTGCATTTCAATTTCTATATTTTTATTTAGTTTAGCGATATCATTAACTATTTCTATTCCTTTATTTACTAATCCTTTAGTATTCTTATTTTTGCTGCATAAAATAATTCCTAAGTTCTTTTTTTCTATACATTCTTTTCCTGGATGTGGATATTCAAATGTTCTCCCACACTCAAAAATATTAACATTTGAATAATATTTTATATTCTCATTTAATGTATAAAGTAAAGATGGAATTATAGACTCCCTTAAAATATTAAAATTAGCATTTAAACTATTAGTAAGTTTTATATTATTCTCATTTATTTTTATGTTTAATTCTTTATTTTTTTTTCGATCATACCAAATATATGTGTGAATCTCTGATAAGCCATATTTAATTGCTAATAGGTCTTTTATATTATTTTCAACTTTTTTATCTTCTTCCATTTCTACAATTTTTAATGGTTGTGATTTTGTTTGTGGCTTTATATTATCATATCCATATATTCTTGCTATTTCTTCTACTAAATCGGCTTTTATGCTTATATCTTTAGTTGCTCTAAACGTAGGAACTTTTATCTTTAATATATTATTATTATTATTTTCAACCTCGAATTCTAATGATCTTAATATTTCTTTTATTCTATTTAATGAAAATTCTACGCCTATTCTATTATTTATATATTCTTTAGTAATTTCAATAATTATTTCAGGAAATTTTTTTGTGTATATATCAGTTAATTTAGATATTATTTTTATATTATCATCATTTTCTCTTAATAATTTAATATATCTTTTTATTGCTATATCTGTCATAGTGGGGTCTAAACTTTTTTCATAATGAGTACTCGCATCTGTTCTTAACTTTATATCCATTGCACTTTTTCTTATACTTACACAATTAAAATTAGCAGATTCAAGCACCAATGAACTGGTGTGGTCTGTTATTTCGGAATTTTTCCCACCCATAATTCCTGCAATAGCAATCGGAAAATCATTATTACATATCATTAAAGTTCCCTTGTTTATATTTCTTAGTGTTCCATCTAATGTCATGAAGTGTATGTTTTTATCAATGCTTTTTATGTTTATATTATTAACTAGCTTTTTATCATATGCATGCATTGGTTGACCTAGTTCTAACATTATGTAATTTGTTAAATCTACAAGAAGATTTATAGATCTTATTCCACAATAATATAACCTAATTCTTTTATTGATTTCTAATTTTTTCTTTTTTACATTTTCAATTTCTATTGTTGTATATCTATAACATTTTTCAACATCTTCTACATTTATATTAACAGCTTTAAGATTATTATATTTTTCTAAATTTGCTATTTCTATATTTTTTAATTTTCTTCCTGTTATTGCTGCTATTTCTCTTGCAATACCATAATGGCCCCAAAGATCTGGCCTATTGGTCAAGGATTTATTGTCTATTTCAAATACAATGTCATCAATATTCATTAATTCCTTTATGTCAGTTCCAATCTTTGTATTTTTATCTAAAATCATTACTCCTGTATTATCTTCAGAAATTCCAAGTTCTTTTTCTGATAAACACATTCCATTGCTTAATTTCCCAACCATTTCAACTTGTTTTATTTTTATTCCGTTAACTACACTTCCTATTTTTGCAAATGGCACTATATCTCCAATTTGAATATTTTTTGCTCCACATAAACATGTTATTATTTCGTTTCCGTTGTCTACTTTAATTAACCTTAATTTATTAGAATTTAGTATTTTTTCTATTTCAACAATTTTAGCCGTAGTAACATCTTTAATATTTTGTCCATATTTTATTATTCCTTCTACTTCTGCTACAGATAATGTAAATCTATTAATTAATTTTTCTAAATCGATTCCATTTAAATCAACAAAATCTTTAATCCAATTTATTGAAATATACATTTTTTTCTCCTTATTTAACTCCTATTTGTTTTAATACTCTCAAATCTCCAGAGTTTAATAATCTCAAATCGTTAATTCCATATTTCATCATAGCTAATCTTGATAACCCTAATCCAAAAGCAACTCCTGAATATTTTTCTGGATTGATTCCTCCAAATTCTAGAACTTTAGGATGAATTAACCCACAAGGACATAATTCTATCCATCCTCCTTGTTTGCATACTTTACAGCCTTTACCATTGCAATACATACAGCTGACATCCAATTCAAACCCTGGTTCAACAAAAGGGAAAAAACCTGGTCTTAATCTTATGTTTAAATCTTTTTTGAATATTTCAGATAAAGTTGTCTTCATGAAATATATCAAATTAGCAACTGATATATTTTCATCTATAATCATTCCTTCTAATTGAAAAAAAGTATTCTCATGAGATGCGTCTAAACTCTCATTTCTAAAACATCTGCCAGGGAAAATTGCTTTTAATGGTGCTCCATACTTTTTCATTATCTTATTTTGAGCTGCTGATGTTTGAGTCTTTAATAATTGTCCATTTTCCAACCAATATGTATCTTGCATATCCCTTGCTGGATGATATTTATGAACATTAACAGCTTCAAAATTATTGTACTCCGTTTCTACTTCATTTCCGTCTTCTATTGTAAATCCCATGGTCTTAAATATTTCTTCAATTTCTCTTTGAACTATTGTTACAGGATGTAATGAACCTAATTCATCTTTTGTTGGCAGCGAAAAATCTATTTTTTCTATATTTTGTAAGTTTTTATTTAATTCTTTTGTCTTTAATATTTCTTTTTTCTTTTCAATTTGAATTTCTATTATTTTTTTCACGTCATTAACTGCTTTACCTATTTTAGGTCGTTCATTTTCATCATAATTTTTCAAATTTTTTAAAATCTGTGTAATCTTACCTTTTTTACCCAAAATTTCACTTTTAAATTTTTCTAAATTATTTATATCATCAATTTTTGAAATTTGAAATTCTAACCTTTCTTTAATTTTATTTAGATTTTCTTCCATTTTGTTCTCCTTTCTTCATTTACAATAATAGCCCTTTCGCTTTATAGAACGAAAGAGCTTTTTCATGGTACCACTTAAATTTATTTTACAAATTCAATAATAAATACACTCATTTGTACTATAAGAGATGTTTCCGGTTATATCTAAATATAAATTCAATATAAAACCTCCAAGTGAATTTTAAATTCTGTATTGTAAAATAAATTCCAATTTGAGGTTTATTTTTTTCTAATTATATTTTATCAAAATCCACTTTGTTTTTTATGAGTTTAATTATTTTAAAATTAACGATTATCTTGTATTATATCATACGCACCATATATATGTCAACGTTATATGAAACAGAGGAGTGCCTTAAATAAGTTAATAGAAAAGAAGAAAGAAAAAACAGATTTAAGTGAAGAGTAGAAGAACTTAGTTAGAGCAAATTTATCAAAAGTATAAACAAATATTTTAAAAACATCTTTAGTAGTATCTATTAATTGAAAGAAACATTTGGATTTCCTATGCAAAGGTACTATATAGTGCTTTAAGTCTGAATTTACTCCTTCTACGGTGTAAGTCTCACTTTTGTTTTTTAGTGGCATATGAGCTCCATAATAGCATAGAGTATGCAGAATATGCATAAAAATAATAATGTTCTGCCTTTGGAGATTTGTCTAAAAGCCTTTGTATAATTTCAATACTTTTGTAATATGCTACATCATATCCTACTATTTGCCCTTTTTTCTTTTTTTATTTTCTTCGTATATTTTTTTATCCAGTTTTGAATTTGATATATTTCTTTCTACAGTGCTTACATTTATATATTTGGCATTTAAGTATTGCAAAACAACACAAAAATTGATATACTATATAGATGAATTAGAAAATATAATAAATAAAATTAATTTCATAATTAGTAAGGAGCAATTAAAAATGTCAGATCGTTATGAACTTAATAAAAATTTAGCTCAGATGTTAAAAGGCGGAGTAATAATGGATGTTACAACACCTGAACAGGCAAAAATTGCTGAAGCTTCAGGTGCCTGCGCAGTTATGGCTCTAGAGCGTATACCAGCTGACATAAGAAGTGCTGGCGGAGTTTCAAGAATGAGCGACCCTAAAATGATTAATGGAATTCAAAGTGTTGTATCAATTCCTGTAATGGCAAAGTGTCGCATAGGTCATTTTGTTGAAGCTCAAATTTTACAATCACTTGAAATTGATTATATAGATGAAAGTGAAGTTTTAACTCCTGCAGATAATAAAAATCATATTGATAAAACTAAATTTAATGTACCATTTGTTTGTGGAGCTCGAAACTTAAGTGAGGCTCTTCGCAGAATTGCTGAGGGTGCTTCAATGATCAGATCAAAAGGTGAGGCCGGAACAGGTAATATAGTTCAAGCTGTTTCTCATATGCGCGCTATTGCAAGCGATATCAGACGCATTTCTTCAATGTGCGAAGATGAATTGTTTGTAGAAGCTAAAGAAATGCAAGTGCCATATGAACTGATAAAATATGTTCATAAAAATAAAAAGCTTCCTGTAGTTAACTTTTCAGCAGGCGGTGTTGCTACACCGGCTGATGCTGCTTTAATGATGCATCTTGGTGCTGAGGGTGTCTTTGTTGGTTCTGGTATATTTAAGTCCGATAATCCTGAAAAACGCGCAACTGCCATAGTTAAAGCAGTTACAAATTACAATAACCCGGATATGCTTGCTAAATTATCTGAGGATCTTGGAGAGGCTATGGTTGGAATTAACGAGCAAGAAATCAAAGTATTGATGGCAGAGCGTGGGCAATAATGAAAATAGGCATTTTAGCTATTCAAGGTGCATTTGTTGAGCATGGCAAAATGTTGGACAAACTCGGTGTTTTAAATTTTGAAATACGAAATGCAGATGATTTATCGAAAAATTACGATGGTCTTATAATACCTGGCGGCGAAAGCACAACAATGCGCAAACTTTTAGTTGACCTTAAAATGATTGATATTTTAAAAAAGAGAATTTTAAAAGGCCTCCCGGTTTTTGGAACATGTGCAGGTTTAATACTGCTTGCAAAAGATGTTGTAAATGATAGTTCACGTGGCCTTTTGACAATGGATATTAAGTGCAAAAGAAATGCTTATGGCAGACAATTGGGAAGTTTTAGCGCTAAATCTAAGTTTGCTAATTTAGGTGAAATTTCAATGGTATTTATAAGAGCTCCTTACATTCAAGGTGTAAAAAAAGGTGTTGAAGTTTTAGCTGAAGTTAATGGAAAAATAGTTGCTGCAAGACAACAAAATCAATTGGTAACTGCTTTTCACCCTGAACTTACAAATAATACTACAGTTCACAAATACTTCTTAGATGAAATTGTAAACAAAAGTAAATAATCTAAATTAGCTATTTAATTAAAACGATAATAAATTGGAGGATTTAATGAAACATTTAATAGATCTTGATGATTTTTCTTTAGAAGATATAGATTCTATAATTAAAAAGGCTATTGAGATAAAAACCAACCCGTCAAAATTTCAAGAAAAAATGAAGGGTAAGATTATAGGCACATTATTTTATGAACCTTCAACCAGAACTCAAATATCGTTTCAAACTGCTATGCTAAGACTTGGTGGACAGTTCGTTGGTTTTGACAATCCCATAAACTCATCTGTAGCTAAAGGAGAAAACCTAAAAGATACAATAAAAATTATAAGTGGATATACTGACATAATTGCCATACGTCACCCAATTGAGGGGGCGGCAAAAGCGGCATCTCTTTTTTCGAGTTGTCCAATAATAAATGCCGGTGATGGAGGTCATTTGCACCCTACACAAACTTTGACAGATCTCGTTACGTTAAAAGAGCAAAAAGGCAATTTTGAAAATTTGACCATAGGCCTTTGTGGTGACTTAAAGTTTGGCAGAACAGTTCACTCGTTTGTAAAGATGATGTTAAAATATAAAGGCAATAAATTCATATTTATATCAACAAAAGAGTTAAGTGTCCCTGAATATTTAAAGAATATGATAGTTAAATTAGGTGGTGAATATGAAGAATGTTCATCTTTAGAAAAATCTATTGGTAACTTAGATGTTTTATATATGACTCGTATTCAAAAAGAACGGTTTTGCTCAGGAGAAGAGTATGACGCTCAAAAAGATATATTTAAACTAGATTGTGGCAAAATGAAACTTGCAAGAAAAAGTTTAGTTGTTATGCACCCTCTCCCAAGGGTAGATGAGATTGAGGGTTGTGTCGACGATGATCCAAGAGCTTTTTATTTTAAACAAGCTGCTAATGGAATTTATGCTAGAATGGCTTTGATTTTACATATATTTTCTCAACAAAATTGCAAAAACGTTAGTGTGAAAGGTCAAAAACTTAATATGTCATGTTCTAACAAGCGTTGCATTACAAATACAGAAAAATATCTGCCTAAGTCATTTTTAAAAAGCAATAATGAATATATTTGTGAATATTGTGACTCAAGGGTAAAATGATGCAAAAAGTTTTAGTTTTGTTTGCTTCACCAAATAATCAAGGTAACACAGCTGCACTTTTAAATCTTTACTTAGAACAATATACAAATCAATTTCATGACAAATTTGAAGTTAACATTTTACCAATATATAAACAGCATATTTCTCCATGCATTGGATGTAATGTTTGCAGAAAAAATGGTTTTTGTCCAAAAAATAAACAAGATGATGTTGCTTCAATTTTTGATCAAATAAAAAAGTCAGACCATGTTATAATAGCATCTCCTGTTTATTTTTCAGGCTTTCCTGCACCACTAAAAGCATTAATTGATAGAACGCAGCAAAATTATAATAAAAAGATAGCAAGAGGTAAATTTAAAAACTTAAAAATCCGAAAAGGATCTTTAGTAGTAACCTGCGGCTCAAATGATGATAATATTTTTAAATTTCTAAATAAATGCACAAAACAATTTTTTGATTGTATGGATATAGCATTTACGGGAAAACTGTATGCAATGAATACTGATAATTCTAATGAAATTAAAATACACAGTTGAAATTTAAGAATGGAGGAAATTATGAATATTTTAATAGCTGATAGTGAAAATTTTAAAGAGGTAGTGCTTGAGTCGAAAATACCAGTTTTGGTTGACTTTTTTGCCGACTGGTGCGGACCGTGCCAAATGATGGGGCCTGTTCTTGAAGAGATCGCAACTGAACTTTCTGGTAAAGCAAAAATTGTTAAGGTAAACGTAGATGATAATCCTGATATTGCCTCTGATTACGGCGTTATGTCCATACCAAATATGATTATATTTAAAAATGGTGAGGAAAAAGAAAATTTTGTTGGTGTAAAATCAAAAGAAGATTTAATTAAAGCACTTGGCTTTTAATTTATTTATGAGAAAGCAGACAACAATATAGATAAAAATTATACCAAATCATACTAAATTTGAAAAATAATTATTTGGTATTTTTGTAATTTAAATATAAAGTTTATCCTAACAATTAAAGATTTTTAAAAGCGTCTTATTTTGACAAAATATTTTCCAATCGATTGCGACACTTATGGAACTTTTATTAAAATAATTTTAAAAGTTTTTTATTTTTAATCACTTGATTTTTTAACCTATAATACATTAGATAAATTTTTGTATTGTATGTATAAAATATTTTTACAGATTTTAATTATATTATATATTTTTTGTAAAAATTTAGTTATTTATCGAAATAACATCAACGAGCAAATACTGGAATATATTATAGCAGAACAAACATACAATTTCAGTAAATTTGAAAATCTTAAGAGGTGTTATTATGCATGCAAAGCAATTAATTTGTTTATTATTATCAATAACTTTTTTATTTACAATTAACATATATGCTGAAACTGATTCATCAAAATCTTTGCAAGAGTTACCGGCAAAATCTTATTTTTTAATGGAAATGTCAACAGGACAGGTGCTAAAAGAAAATAATGCAGATGAAAAAATGCCGCCTGCATCAATTACAAAAATTATGACAATGCTGTTATTAATGGAAAGAATAGATGTTGGAGAAATATCTATAGATGATATGGTAAACACCAGTGAGCATGCAAATTCTATGGGAGGAACACAAATATGGCTTGAAATTGGAGAACAAATGTCAGTTGCAGATCTTTTAAAAGCAATAGCAGTAAACTCGGCAAATGATGCAGCTGTAGCTATTGCTGAATATATTGCTGGCACGGAAGATCAATTTGCAGAACTTATGAATCAAAGAGCAGAAGAGCTTGGAATGAAAAATACTCATTTTTGCAATGCAAGCGGCTTGGACGCTGATGGACATTTATCAACTGCAAGAGACATAGCTATTATGAGCAAAGAGCTTTTAAAACATCCTACAATCACAAAATATACGTCAATATATATGGATAGCCTAAGAGGAGGCAAAACAGAGCTTGTAAACACTAACAAAATGGTTAGATTTTATGAAGGTTGTAATGGCCTCAAAACAGGTACTACAGATGATGCGGGATCATGTTTATCTTGTACGGTAGTTAGAGACGGTATGACATTAATTGCAGTATCTATGGGTTCTGCAAACTCAAAAGATAGATTTAATACCTGCAGATCTTTGCTTGATTATGGCTTTTCTTCGTGGAGTTTAGTAACTCCTGAAATTGAAGATATCGAAAAGCATTCAATAAATATTATTAATGGTCAAAAAGACACAGCACAAGTAGAAACTGATTCTGATAATTGTGCTATGTTATTACCTAAAGGAAGCGCTTCAAAAATTGAAAAGAAAATAGAAATGGAAGAGTCAATTGAGGCACCGGTTGAAAAAGGTAGGTGTGTTGGAAAAATTTCTTATATGTTAAATGATGAAGAAATATCATCACAAAATTTGATAGTAACTGAAGATGTACCAAACATTAATTTTAGTTTTACATTATTATCTATTATTAAAAACTTTTTTTGTGGTATTAAAATAGAATAAAATTAGTGCTTTACATATTTAATTTTACAAATTATTTTAAATACGCTCTCATATACAAATATTTTTATATAATTTTATTAATATTTCCAAAATTTTTTAATACGACTTTTGACACAAAATTTCAGTATTTAATTTCTTATTTTCATAATACATATTTAAATTGCAAATCAATAAGTAATTATAAATAAAATTTTAAAAAGTGTAGGTTTAACAAAATGTGTTACATATTAGGAAATAGAAAATGGTATGTTTAGGAGACTGCCAATTTAGAGATGCATTGGAAATTTATTGTATTGACGTCCTCTAACCACTAATTGCTTTTTTGAAATCATCGAAGGAATAAAATGTATGTGAAGTATAAAATTTTTCATTATCTTTGCGATGATAACATTCTACTTTGCCATTATATCTTGGTGTATATGGCCTTATCAGTTTGTGCTTTATTCCTAACTTTGCAAGTGTAACTTCAAATAAGGTTTTTTTAGATATTCGTGAGTTTAAACTATTAGTAAATTCAAAACCATTGTCTGTTTGAATGCACTCAATAGTATATGGAGATGATTCAACTAAATGTTCTAATAACATTTCAGAAGAATAGGTACTATGTTCTTCAAAAGCTTTTAAATAGCGATATCTGTTGTATTCGATAAAATTTCTTGCCTTTCGCATTGCTTATTAGGCAAACTGATAGGATAAATTCACATCTATTTGTACACGCTGACCAGGATATTTCATTTGTTGATAAAACTTTGGTATATACTTTGGATGTTGGTAGTTTTACAGCCATTTGACCGCTGAAGATCAAAACACAATAAAGTCAAGAGATAGATCGAATATATCCACGCTGCCGCAATTTTACCCATAAAACAATTAAACCAGTATTGGGTTTTGTTCGTCGCATATTACAAATCAATGTAAGTGTTCTTGCTCAGTATGTTGATTGAGATGATTATGAGGCTTATGAGACTTGTCAGTAAGAGGATGTAATAAACCGTCATATCTTTTTAACCAGCAATAAATATACTGTCGGTTGGTACGATAGTTGATAGCCACTTTATAAACACCCTACTTTTTAGCATAAAAAATTAAAGATTGACGATAAAGCATGGTTTGTGTTATCTTATTCATAGTGAAAAGGATACTCATCTTTCGTTTTTATTAGCAACTTAACCTTAACACAGGTTGCTCTTATTTGATATCTTTTTTCCATTTTGTCACATATCATTGTAACACCTACAAATATGTCAATCTAAAGCTCAAAAAGTTCTTGCAATTTTATAAATAGTTTGTTATAATATTTAAGCATTGTTTACCGTCTGGATTAAATTTTCTGTTTGGACGAGAGTTAATGTTATTAAAATAGCATTAATATTTGGATAATCCTCTGCAAGAAATGCAAGAATATCCGTAAATTTTAGGAGGATAATAATGGATGCAATAAAAATTATCAATCAATCTAGTATGAAGAAAGAACTACCAGTTGTTAATATTGGTGATGTTGTCAAAGTTGACGTACTTATTAAAGAAGGCGACAAAGAAAGAATTCAGGTCTTTGAAGGAACTGTAATAGCTAAGAAAAATGGAGGCATTTCTGAGACATTTACTGTTAGAAGACTTTCTTATGGTGTTGGCATTGAAAGAGTGTTCCCAATTCATTCGCCTCATATTGCTAATGTAGAAGTAGTAAGAAGTGGTAAGGTAAGACGTGCCAAGCTTTATTATATAAGAGGAAGAGTTGGAAAAGCCGCAAAAGTTAAACAAAAAATATAATGTTTGATTCCTGAACGAATACTTGTTCGGGAAATTTTTATTTTGGTATAAATATATCGTTTACAATAATATTTATTTGTGATATCATAAATATGGTTTAATAAATTAATAAAAAAGAAGTCGGTGAATAGATATGGTTAAAGCAAATGAATCAAGAATTAAATATAAGTATATAAAGCAACCGGATAAAAAAACAAGTTTAAAAAGAGAAGTGTTTGATTTGGTTGAAATGATAGTTTATGCACTTGTAATTGTTACTATTACATTTACTTTTTTCTTTAAAATGGCCGGTGTTCAAGGTGAATCTATGATATATACTCTCTATAATCAAGATAGACTTATAATAAGCAATTTATTCTATGAGCCTAAAAATGGCGATATTGTAGTTTTAAGTATTCCAGAAATTTTTGACAAACCAATAATAAAACGTGTAATTGCAACTGAAGGTCAGACAATTAACATAAATGATAAAGGCGACGTTTATATTGATGGAGTAAAAATTGACGAACCGTATATTCATAACAAAACTAATAAAAAACTCCATAATAAATATCCTTTTGTGGTGCCACAAGGGCATATATTCATAATGGGTGATAATAGAAACAATTCAAAAGATAGCCGAGATGTTGGATGTGTGAATGTTAAAAATATTATGGGGAAAGCCGTTTTTAGATTTTTACCGTTTAATAGAATAGGCGTTTTGTAGTTATATAAGTTAAAATAGCAAAAGGAAAGCGTTTTTGAAATGGAACAGTATAATATCCAGTGGTTTCCTGGGCATATGAAAAAAACTGAGCGTTTGATTAAAGATAATATCTCATTGGTCGATTTGGTTGTTGAGTTAATTGATTCAAGAGCTCCTATTAGCAGTCAAAATCCCATGCTAAACAATTTAATAAAAAGTAAACCTAGAGTATTACTACTTGCTAAGAGCGATCTTTCAGACTCAAATGCAAATAGACAGTGGATAAAACACTTTAAAGATAAAGATATTTCTGCAATGATGGTTGACTGTAAAAATAAAAAAATAGTTAAAAATGTTGTACATTTAATACGCGAAACATTGGCTGATTTGATAGCGCTGCGATCGCAAAAGGGTATTTCTGGGAAAATAATTAGAATAATGGTAGTAGGAATACCAAATGTAGGGAAATCTACTTTTATTAATAGCCTTGTTGGTCGATATAAAGTAAAAACAGAAGATAGACCGGGTGTTACAATGGATAAACAATGGATTCATGTAGACGGTAATATAGATTTGCTTGATACGCCGGGCACTTTATGGCCAAAATTTGATAATCTACTCATCGGACTTCACCTTGCTTTCATTGGTTCGATAAAAGATGATGTTTATGATGTGGAATATATAGCTATGCAACTATTGGATTATTTGAGCAAAAACTATCCTGATTTATTAAAAGAAAGGTTTAAAATTGAATTTGCAGATAACAAAGAACCTTATGAGAAGCTTGAAGATTTAGGAAGAGCAAGAGGAATGATTATCAAGGGTGGAGAAATTGATACTCTAAGAGCTGCTAATGCTTTATTGTTTGAATATAGATCCGGCAAGTTAGGACGAATCACTCTGGAAATGCCAAATGATGATATAATATATTAACCTAATTTATATAATAATTAGGAGGAAAACAAATGACTCTTTTTGAGTTTGATAAAAATTTAAATCAAAATTTGCTTTGCGGAGTCGATGAAGCAGGCAGAGGACCTTTAGCTGGTCCTGTGGTTGCCGCTGCTGTTATTTTAAAAGATGATGCTTATAAATTAATACCCGAGGTTAATGATAGCAAAAAGTTAAGTGAAAAGAAAAGGGAAGCGTTATATAACAAAATTCTTGATAGTTCAAAGTCTTGGGCAGTTGGAATATCAGATGTTGAGGAAATTGAAAAAATTAATATTTTACAAGCAACTTTTTTGGCTATGAGCCGTGCAGTTGAAGCATTAGATATTAAACCGGAATTTGTTTTGGTCGATGGCAACAAATTGCCTAAAAATTTAAGTGTACAGTCAAAGTGTTTGGTTAAAGGAGATTCAAAAAGCGCTAGTGTAGCTGCTGCTTCTATAATTGCAAAGGTAACTAGAGACAGAATGATGATAGAATTAGATGATACATATCCTGAATATGGTTTTAAAAAACATAAAGGTTACGGTACTTCTGAACATTATGAAAATATAATAAAATATGGTGTGACTCCCATTCATAGAATGAGTTTTCTGAAAAAAATGAGAGAGAAACATCATACTGTTCAATTTTTGGGCGGGAAGATGGGCGAAAAATTATCATATGGCTGGCTTTGTAATCACGGCTATGATGTGATAGCTAAAAATTATAAATCGGAATATGGTGAGATAGATCTAATTGCTATAAAAGATAAATATATATGTTTTATAGAAGTTAAGTTGAGAAATTTAAATTATTTGTATGCTCCTAAAGAAGCAGTTACAAAATCAAAACAAAAAAAGATCATAAAAACAGCTATGGAATTTATGCAAAAACATCCCAATGAATATCAGCCTAGATTTGATGTGGTAGAAGTTAAAAGCTTTGATTATAAAAATTTTGAGATTAATATGATAGATAATGCATTTGGAGTGATGGATGAATATGAACTTTTTCGATTTGCATTGTGATACTATAACAGAATGTTATCAAAAAAATCAAAGTATACTTGAAAATGAGTTTGCAATAGATGTTAATCGTGGCAAAGCAACTTTTGATAAATGGGTCCAAACATTTGCGTTTTGGATTCCGGATAATATCGATTCAGACAGTGCCTATAGACTATTTTTAAAACAATATGATTATTTTAAAAGCTTTAATCTTCCTTCGTATGAAAAAAATAATAATTTAGATTTTTGCACAATTTTAATGGTCGAGGGCGGTTCTTTATTAGGTAGAAATATTGATAGAGTTAATGAGTTAAAAAAACGCAATATAAAGTTATTCACTTTAACGTGGAATGGTGAGAATGAGATAGCTTCCGGCGCTGAGGCAGTTGGCGGTTTGAAAAGTTTTGGCAAAAAGCTTATAGCTAAACTTGAAGAAGATAATATTGTAATTGATGTATCTCATCTTAACGAAGAATCTTTTTGGGATGTAGCAAAAATTGCAAAGAAGCCATTTGTGGCTACTCATTCGAATGCATTTTCTGTTTGTTCACACAGAAGGAATTTAAAAGACGATCAGATTAAAGCGATAAAGCATGCAAGAGGAATTATAGGTTTAAATTTTTATAAATTGTTCCTTTCCAATGATTGCAAAGATGGCATATATGAGTTGTCTAAACATATAGATCACTTTTTAAAATTAGGTTGTGAAGATATGCTTGCAATAGGAAGTGATTTTGATGGAGCGTGCATGCCAAATGATTTTAAGGATATTACTGCGCTTGTTAAACTTAGACATTATATGTTACAATATTATGGTGAGAATATAACGAACAAGATTATGTTTGATAATGCAGCTAAATTTTTTGAAAAAACTTTCAATTAAATTTTTAGCTAATGTTATAATAAATTTTTATTGAAAGGAAAGTGAGGCATGCTGTACAAAAGTACCAGGAACAGCAAAAAAGAAGTTAGCGCTGCGAAAGCAATAGTTAAAGGCATATCGGATGATGGAGGATTATTTGTTCCTTGCAGTTTACCTAAAATCTCGTTAGATGATTTAAATATGCTAAAAGACAAGAACTATATAGAGCGTGCTGTTTTTATTTTAAGCAAATTTTTAACCGATTTCACCGAACAAGAGATTATAGATTGTGTAAAAGGCGCATATTCTAACATTAAATTTTCTTCCAAAGATATTGCCAAGGTTTTAAAATTAGATGAGCAGATCTATATGTTGGAATTGTGGCATGGACCGACTTGTGCTTTTAAAGATATGGCTTTGCAATTGCTACCGCATTTGATGAAAGTTTCTATGAAAAAGCAAGCAGACGGCAAGCAAATTGCTATTTTAGTTGCAACTTCTGGCGACACAGGAAAAGCAGCGCTTGAAGGATTTAAAAATGTAGAAGGCACCAATATAATAGTTTTTTATCCGCAAGATGGCGTGTCGTTAATGCAAAAACTGCAGATGGTAACACAATTGGGAGACAATGTTGATGTTTGTGCCATAAAAGGTAATTTTGACGATGCTCAAAATGGTGTGAAAGCAATATTTACCGATAGTGTTATTATTGATGAGCTTTTTAAAAACAACGTCTTATTTTCAAGCGCAAACTCTATAAACTGGGGTAGGCTTGTACCACAAATTGTATATTATTTCTCGGCTTATTGCGACATTCTGAAAAAATTCGATATTACCCTTGGCGAAGAGGTAAATGTCGTTGTGCCAACCGGTAATTTTGGAAATATACTCTCAGCTTATTATGGAAAAAAGATGGGACTTCCAATTAAAACCTTTATATGTGCATCAAATAAAAACAATATACTTACTGACTTTATTAATACCGGTATCTATGATAAAAACCGTTCATTCTATCAAACAATTTCTCCTTCAATGGACATACTCATTTCAAGTAATTTAGAAAGATTGCTTTATGACATATATGATAGCGATGAAGCTATAAAAAAACTTTACAGCGATCTTGCAAAATATGGTAAATTTACAATAGATGATAATGTTAAATTCAAAATTAAAAGTCAGTTTTATGGCGGATTTTGCGATGACGGACAAACCAAGAAAACTATATGTCATATATTCAAAAAATACAAATATTTGTGCGATACCCATACAGCTGTTGCTGTTAGTGTTTATAACGACTATAAAAAAGAGACAGGTGATGAAACAAAGACAATTATAGCTTCAACAGCCAGTCCTTATAAATTTACAAAGGATGTTCTCAGTTCAATTAGCGGCAAAACAGATTGTGATGATTTTGCACAGCTTGATGAATTGTCAAAAATGACGGATACAACTGCCCCAAAACAGCTTTTAAATCTGAAAGATGCCAAGATTAGGTTTAAAAATGCTATAGATAAAGATGACATGAAAAATTATGTTTTGCAAAAATTTACGTCAAAATAGGTTAAGAGGTTAAAATGAGTTTATATGCAATTGCGGATTTGCATTTGTCGCTGGGTACAAACAAGCCGATGGATGTTTTTAATGGATGGGATAATTATGTTCAAAGGCTAGAAGAAAATTGGAAAGCTGTTGTAGGGTCAAATGATACCGTAGTAATTGCCGGTGATATATCTTGGGGGATAAATTTAGAACAGTCAAAGAAAGATTTTGATTTTATTGATAAACTTCCTGGCAAAAAGATACTTTTAAAGGGCAACCACGATTATTATTTTGCTACTAAGAATAAAATAGACATGTTTTTTAAAGAGAATGATTTTAAAACATTAAAGTTTTTATTTAATAATTGTTATGAATATGGGGATTATTCAATTTGTGGTACTAGGGGATGGGTAAATGAACCTGGAAAAACTGCAGACAAAAAAATTCTTGAGAGAGAAGCGGGAAGGCTTAAATTGTCTCTTGATTTTGCTAAAAAAACACCGATAGTATTTTTGCATTATCCTCCCATATTTGGCGATAGCAGAACGCAGGAGATATTGAACGTGTTACATAAATATGAAATAAAACAGGTTTATTATGGTCATCTCCATGGCAGATCTTGTAAATATGCCGTCCAAGGAGAAGTTGATGGTATTTTTTATAAACTTATTTCAAGCGATTATCTTAATTTCAAACTTTTTAAAGTTTTATAATAATAAAAAAATATATTACATGTTGTAGATAAAAGGTTGTTATAATGATAAAATTTCGTAGATTATGAAGAAAATTAAAAATGCAAAATTATTTGCTTAACAATTGATAAGAGATATGTTATAATTAATCTCGCTATTATAAAAATCACTTATGGAGGGAAAATAATGGAATTAATTAAAAATGAGAATATAGAAGCAAACAAAAATGAGATAGAGGTTTTAGTTGATGCCAAAACATTTGATGAAGCTGTAAATAATGTTTATAAAAGAAATTCAAAAAAGCTAACTGTTCCTGGATTCAGATCAGGAAAAGCGCCTAGAAAAATAATTGAAAGAAAATATGGCGAAGATGTTTTTTATAATGACGCTATAGAATTAGTTTATCCAAAAGCTTTGGATGAAGCAATCAAAGAAGCAGAACTTGATGTTGTTGCCATTGATTCTTTAAAGCTTATAGAAGTTAGCGCACAAAAAGGGTTTTCTTTTAAAGCAGTATGCATTTTAAAACCCAAAGTTGAACTTAAAGAATATAAGGGCATTGAAGTTGAAAGACCAATTAAAATGATAGATGAAAAAGCAGTTGATAAAAGACTGCAAAATATGCGCGAGCGTGCTGGACGTTTAATTACTGTTGAAGACCGTGCTGCTCGAGATGGCGATACTGTAGTTATTGATTTTGAAGGATTTATTGATGATGTCCCGTTTAAAGGTGGAAAAGCTGAGAAACACACCTTAAAATTAGGTTCTAAAAGTTTTATACCTGGTTTTGAATATCAAATTATTGGCAAAAATATTGGGGACGAATTTGATGTTGACGTTACTTTCCCAAAAGATTATCATGCCAAAAATTTAAAAGGTAAACAAGCTATATTTAAATGCAAATTGCACGAAATTAAGATGATAGAACTGCCAGAAGAGGATGATGAGTTTGCTAAAGATGTTAGTGAGTTTGACACTCTTAAAGAACTAAGAGAAGATATTAAAAACAAGCTAGAAGCAGAATCAAAAAATGCAGCTGACATGTCAGTTGACTCAGAACTTACAAATAAACTTATTGAAAATATGAAAGTTGATATACCTGAAGTTATGTTCGAAAACCGTGTTAATGATTTGATACGTGATTTTGAACAACAAATATCTGTCCAAGGTTTAACGCTTGATATGTATTTTAAATATACAGGTTCTGATGAGAATGGCCTGAGAAATCAGTTTAGAGAAAGAGCAGAAGATCAGGTTAAGACAAGGTTAGCTCTTGAAGAAATAGTATCATCCGAAAATATTGAAGTTAGTGATGAAGAACTTGAGAATGAATTTAAAAAGCTGGCCGATAAATATGAACTGGAATTAGATAAAGTTAAAAATATGGTGTCAGCCGAAAGTTTAAAAATGGATATAGCTGTTGAGAAAGCTATGAAGCTTGTTAGAGATAATGCAAAAATTACAGAAAAAATTGTCGAGAACTAAGTGACAAAATAGGACATATTATTAAATCATATTATTATATTATCTATATGTGACTTTTAGAATTAAATTTTAATTCTTCAGCCAATTTTTAGTTATAGTTAAATAGAAACGGCATATTATAATTATGATGTTAATTTATTAAGATATGATTAAAGAATGAAAATGTAAACTATATTTAAGGGAGTTTTTAACATGGCACTTGTACCAACCGTTATCGAACCTACAGGGCACGGTGAACGCGCATATGACATTTTTTCTCGTCTTTTAAATGACAGAATAATAATGTTATCTGATGAAATTAATGATACAACTGCAAGTCTCGTTGTATCGCAATTACTGTTTTTAGAAGCTCAAGATCCGGAAAAGGATATACAACTTTACATAAATAGCCCTGGAGGCTCTGTAACTTCCGGTTTTGCAATTTATGATACAATTCAATATATAAAGTGCGATGTTTCCACCATCTGTATTGGTATGGCAGCATCTATGGGAGCATTTCTTTTGAGTGCCGGCACCAAAGGCAAACGAATTGCTTTATGTAACAGCACGATAATGATTCACCAACCGCTTGGACAGTTTAAAGGACAAGCGACGGATATTAAGATACACGCTGATTGGATTGTAGAGATAAAATCAAGATTAAATCATATGCTTTCCGAAGCTACCGGTCAAACTATTGAGAAAATTTCAGAAGATACTGAAAGAGATAATTTTATGACTGCAAATGAAGCAAAAGAATATGGTTTAATAGATAAGGTGATAAAAAATAGATAAACCTTTTGGGAGGAATTATGGCAATAGAATCTAAGGGATTACTTCGTTGCAGTTTTTGCGGCAAGCCGGAACATCAGGTAGAAAGATTGTTATATGGAGACAGTGCTTATATATGTGATGAATGTGTAGCACTTTGTTATGGGATGCTTATTGAGGATGGATTATTTCCTGTTTTAAATAGCAATATGAACAAATTAAAAGCCAAAAAGAAGGGTAAAGAAGAAAAGGTTTTTCTTAAACCAAAAGAAATAAAAGAAATATTGGATCAATATGTGGTTGGTCAGGATGATGCAAAGATTATATTGTCTGTTGCGGTTTATAATCACTACAAGAGAATTTCGTCATCGGAAAGTGATGATGTTGAAATTCAAAAGAGCAATGTACTTCTTCTTGGACCAACCGGTGTTGGTAAAACGCTTCTTGCCCAAACACTTGCAAAAGTTCTCGATGTGCCTTTTGCTATTGCCGATGCGACAACACTTACTGAAGCAGGGTATGTCGGTGAAGATGTAGAAAATGTTTTGTTAAGGCTTATTCAGTCTGCTGATTTTGACATTGAAGCTGCTCAAAGAGGCATTGTATATATAGATGAAATTGATAAGATTACCAGAAAGTCTGAAAATGCATCCATTACAAGAGATGTAAGTGGTGAAGGTGTTCAGCAATCACTGCTGAAAATTTTAGAAGGAACTGTTTCTAATATTCCGCCACAAGGTGGCAGAAAACATCCCAATCAGGAATTTATTCAAATTGACACCAAAAATATTTTATTTATATGTGGTGGTGCCTTTGAAGGACTTGATAAATTAATAGGGAGGCGGCTTGGAGATTCATCTATAGGATTTGGCTCAAATTTAAAGAATTATAAAAATTTAACAATGCACAATATATTTAAGCAAATTGAGCCAAGAGATTTAGTTAAATTTGGTATGATCCCGGAACTTGTGGGTAGAATTCCTATTGTTACAGCTTTGGACAACTTAGATGAGAGCGCATTAGTAAAGATTTTGATTGAGCCAAAAAATGCTCTTATAAAACAATTTCAAAGGCTGTTTTTATATGATGGCATAAGACTTGAATTTACCGATGAGGCGTTACATCTCATAGCTAAAAAGGCCATTGAAAAGAAAACCGGCGCAAGGGGATTGCGTGGCATTTTAGAAGAAAATTTATCTAAACTTATGTTTGAGTTGCCTTCTGAAGACGTAGAAAGCGTTACAGTAACTGCTGAAATGATTGAATCGGGACAACCGCCTATTAAAGTCAAAAAAGCAAAAAATGCCTAAGTATTATAATAAATTAATAAAGATTAATTACCGGTGTCTATTATAAGATACTGGTTTTTATTATGTAGATTTTTTAACATATTGACTGTGAAATTTAGTTAGAAAATCTGCTAAGTAAAGCATTATTTAAAGACAAGCTGAAATTGGTTAATTTAAGTAATTTTCTTTATCGGTTAAAAGTTCATTAAGACTTTTTTTAATAGTTGATATTCATTCCATCTGATAGTACTATATACATTCACTTATTTCATGTTCTAACGTATTCTTAGTATCATTTGGCCATCTTTACTATTTTGATTATCCATTGTTAATCTTCCTACCAACCCAGCATCTGTCAAAAAAGCTAAAGCATCTTCCTCAATCGACCATTTTGAACTATGATGTTTTTTCCCCAGATTATGATATAACTTTTTTATTTTTATTGAACGATCTTTAATTTCTTCTAAATTCATATATTCAATTCCTTTTAAAATCCAATTTGTTGATGTCATTATACATTACTTTATGTAATCATACAATTGGAGTGACTGACTTTTTTATTTATGAACTTATATCTTTTGTTTTTATGAAACAGATATATCATTATTGTTTAGAAGGTACCAAAATTAGGATTTAAATTGTAAAAAAGCACGATAAAAAGCCAATTAATTTGTGTTATTATAATTTCATAATTGTTATATATTTTTCCAAACACTGAATAGTTTCTGGTTATTATTGTTTTTGTTAGAATCACATAATTGGTTTGATTTAATTAAAATTTATAAAGGGTAGCTACATTTTGCAACTGCTGCTTGCTATTGTGTGGCAGTGTTGCAAATTACCAGGTTTTTTATTATAATAATAATCACATAATTATAAATGAAAACCATAAAATATGAGTTCTTGATTTAAAAGGAGTTTAAAATAAATGGCAGAAAATAATAAAGATAAAATAATACCGTTGGTAGTATCAAGAGGTGCTGTGGCTTTCCCTAAGGGAATAATAAATATAGATGTGGCTAGACAAAAATCAATAGCTGCAATTCAAGATGCAATCAAAGGTGATAAGAAAATTTTTATAGTCGCACAAAGCTATATTGATGCAGAGTCTCCTGTTGAGTCAGATTTATATAATGTAGGCACCGTATGCGAAATTAGGCAGTTTCAAAAATATGCCGAGGGTGATTTCAGGCTTACAGCACTTGGTAAATATAAAGCAAAAATTATTGAATGTTATTCGGATGAGGTAATGTTTTCAGCTAAAATAAAGCGCATTCCCGAAAGATCAATATTTAAAGAATCGGATAAAGAAGTTACTGCAATTATGAGAGCAATCAAAAAAAAGTTTGCTCAATATGGATTTGCTGTTAAACACATAAACAGAGATTATATGCTTTTAGTTGAAAAAGAAACAGATCCTTTCACACTTTTTACTACCATCGCATGTATGATGCCGTTTAACTATCAGCTTAAACAAGAAATGCTTGAAGAGTCCAATTTGTTTAAAAAACTTGAGTTGCTTTTAAGTGTTTTGGCACAAGAAGCTGAAATTGCCGTCATGGAAAGAAAAATGATAGAGAAAGTAGAAAGGCGGATTGATCAAAATCAAAGAGATTATTTTTTAAGAGAGCAGGTAAAAATTATTCAGGAAGAATTAAATGAAAATATACCTCTTGATAATAACAATGAGGGAGAGTATTTAGAAAAGATTCTTGAAATTAAAAATATACCTGAAGATTCTCGTGAAAAGCTTATAAATGAAGCAAAAAGACTTGAGCGTATGCCTGAGTCTTCTCATGAGTCATATGTAATTACCAATTACCTTGACACTGTGTTAAATCTTCCATGGGATGAGAAAACAGATGAATATATAGATTTAGATATTGCAGAAAGAATGCTTGATGCAGATCATTATGGCCTAAAAAAAGTAAAAGAAAGAATACTTGAGAATTTGGCCGTAAGGAGTTTTAACTCTAAAATTAAAGGGCAAATATTGTGCTTAGTTGGACCTCCCGGAGTTGGTAAAACTTCAATTGGCCATTCAATTGCAAATGCCATCGGACGCAACTTTGTTAGAATTTCTCTTGGTGGTGTTAATGACGAATCTGATATTAGAGGTCACCGAAAAACTTATATCGGAGCAATGCCCGGTAGAATAATAAATGGTATGATTAAGGCCAAAGTTAAAAACCCATTGGTTTTGCTTGATGAAATAGATAAGATGGGGTCAAGCTTTAAAGGCGATCCATCAGCTGCAATGCTTGAAGTTTTAGATGGTGAACAAAATAATACGTTCACCGATCATTATATTGAAATTCCATTTGATCTTTCAGAATGTTTTTTCATAACAACTGCTAATTCAACATCATCTATTCCCACACCACTTCTTGACAGAATGGAAGTTATAGAACTTTCAAGTTATACTTTAGAAGAAAAGTTTCACATTGCAAAAGAGTATCTTTTTGAAAAACAGCTTGATCAAAATGGTCTTAGTTCCAAAAAAATAAAAATAACGGATGAAGCAATATATGAAATAATTGAAGGATATACTCGTGAAGCTGGCGTCAGGAAGCTTGAAAGGACAATAGCATCGCTTCTTAGAAAAGCCGCTAAAAAATTGCTTAGTGGTAAAAGCAAGATGATTAAGTTCGATGAAAAAAACGTTTCAAATTATTTGGGTGCTAGAAAATATATAACAGAAAAAATTGGAAATAGCGATGAGATAGGTCTTGTCAACGGTCTTGCATGGACAAGTGTTGGCGGAGAACTAATGCAGATAGAAGCAGGCATTATGGATGGAAAGGGAACATTGCAGCTTACTGGAAATCTTGGCGATGTAATGAAAGAATCGGCAAATACAGCACTTAGTTATGTTAGATCAGTTGCTTCTAAATATAATATTCCAAATGATTTTTATAAAAATAAAGATATTCACATACACGTACCCGAAGGAGCTGTGCCAAAAGACGGTCCTTCTGCCGGTGTGGCAATTGCAACTGTACTTGTTTCGGCACTTTCCAATACGCCTATAAGACATGATATTGCAATGACAGGAGAAATAAGTTTAAGAGGTAGAGACCTTGCAATTGGAGGGTTAAAAGAAAAGGCAATAGCAGCTTTTAAGTCTGGTGTAACTACTGTACTTATACCTCAAGATAATGTGAGAGATTTGGATGAAATAGATGAATCTGTAAGAAAAGCTATAAACTTTATACCCTGCAAAACGGCAGATCAGGTTTTAGATTATGCTTTAATTAAAAGAAAAACTTCAAAAATGAGAGAGAATAAGTCTATTGCTTCAGTAAATAAACGGGCAAAAGTTGATAGCGAGCAACAAGAATGGAGTTAGTTTAATTATGCGCTATTTTAATGCTAAATTTATTACTTCATATGCGTTTATTGAGCAAATGCCGCAATCTGACAATATAGAAATAGTGTTTGCCGGAAGATCTAATGTTGGCAAGTCTTCTATGATAAATAAATTATTTAATAAAAAAAATCTTGCAAGAGTCAGTTCTGTTCCAGGTAAAACTGCTACTATAAATTTTTATGCGGTTGATGATGTTAATTTTGTAGATTTACCCGGCTATGGTTATGCAAAAGTGTCAAAGTCTGAACAAAAACGCTTTAAAAAACTAATAGAAGATTATTTTAAAGCAAACAGAAATATAGGTCTTATAATATTGCTTATAGATATGAGACACGGTCCCAGTACACTTGATTTGAAAATGGTGAATTTCTTTGTTGATGCTGAGCTTCCTTTTATAATATTGTTAACAAAGTCAGATAAAATAAAAAAAAGTCAAAGAGATAAAATGCTAAAAATTATAAAAAGTGAGCTGCCGTTTTCAGATCAAATTGAGCAGATTCCATTTTCGTCACAGACTGGTGAAGGTGTAGACAAGCTTCGCGAATTGATTGATTATGTTTGCAATGATGAATAAGATTAAAATTGAATAAAATCGGAGGTTTAAAACAAATGTTTGTTTCAGAAAATTTAAGTGTTAATGAAAAAGGTAACTTGACGATTGGTGGAGTTGATACTATAGATTTGGTAAACCAATATGGCACACCATTATATGTTTTGGATAAAGATTTAATCAGGAAGAACTGCAAGAAATTCGTTAAGTCAATAAATAAGCATTATGATGGTAACGGTCTTGTTTGTTATGCAAGCAAAGCGCTTTCTTGTAAGGAAATATATAGGATTATGAAAGATGAAGGGCTTGGAGTTGATACCGTATCCATTGGCGAGATGTATACTGCTCTTTCGGTTGGCTTTCCTGCAGAAAAAATTTATTTTCATGGAAATAATAAAGCTGATGAGGAACTCAAATTTGCTCTTGAAAATAAAATTGGAAGGATTGTTGTTGACAACTTGCAAGAGCTAAAGCGTTTGAGTGAGCTTGCTGTAAAACTTGGAGTAGTTGCGTCTATAATGCTTAGAGTAAAACCTGGAATTGATGCACATACGCATGATTTCATTAGAACCGGTCAAATTGATTCTAAGTTTGGTTTTGCAATCGAAACAAACGAGGCGTTAGAAGCCGCAAAGTGTGTGGTTGATTCTAAAAATATAAATTTAGTTGGAGCCCATTGCCACATAGGTTCACAAATACTTGATGTTGACCCTTTTATGCTTGCTGCCGAAGTTATGATCGATTACATAAATGATGTTAAAAATAGTACATCTGTCACAATGTCTGAACTCAATCTCGGTGGTGGGTTTGGAATAAAATATACTTCAAATGATGACCCTGTTGACTATGAGAATTATATGGAACCGGTATCGGAAGTTTTAAATAAAAAGTGTAGTGATTATGGAATAAAAACACCATTTATAGTTATAGAACCCGGTAGGTCTTTAATCGGTCCTGCAGGAATTACTTTATATAAAGTTGGTGCGAGAAAGGAAATACCAAATATTAGAACATATATTTCGGTTGATGGAGGCATGACGGACAATCCGAGATATGCACTATATAAATCAAAATATGATGCTTTGGTTGCAAACAAAGCTAATCTTGAAAAAACAGATGTTGTAACTATTGCGGGTAAATGCTGTGAAAGTGGTGATTTAATAGGTGAAAACATTAAACTTCAACATGCAGAAGCTGGAGACATAATTGCTATTTGTGCTACCGGCGCGTATAACTATTCCATGTCATCTAATTACAATAGAATTTTAAAACCGCCTATTGTCATGGTAAGTGGTGGTAAGAGTAGGGTAGTGGTAAAAAGAGAAACATTGAAAGATTTGGTTAGAAATGATATTTAGTTAGATAATGATTAATTTTTGGAATTAAAAATTAAGGGCGTGAGCTTTTTGAAAAATATTTTTGGCGATAAAAATATGGATAATCTTTATAAATGTATAGCAACGCTTAAGACTAAGGATGATTGTAAAAAATTTTTTGAGGATCTTTGCACAGTCTCCGAATTAAAAGCAATGGCTCAGCGTTTGGAAGTTGCAAAAATGTTAAATGATAAGGTCGTTTATCATGAAATTTCCCAAAAAACCGGTGCAAGTACTGCAACAATCAGCAGGGTTAACAAATGCATTTATTATGGTAATGGTGGCTACAAAAAAGCTATTTGTAATCTTGAGGATTAGCATATGTGTGGCTATTATGAATTTGCAAAAGTTTATGACTATCTTAATAATGAAATTGATTATAAAAGAAAAGCAGAATATTTTAACTCTATTTTGCTTGAAAATGGTGTGAAAAATAAGGGCATTTTGTTAGATGCCGCTTGTGGGACGGGAAATCTTTCAATTGAAATGACCAAAAAGCATTGGGATGTTTTGGGTTGTGATAGCTCATGTGAAATGCTAAGTATTGCTTCTTTTAAGGCACAAAAATATAATTATCCAATAACATTTATAAATCAAAAACTACAAGATCTTGATTTGTGTGACAACATAGATGCTGCTGTTTGCATGCAGGATAGTTTAAATCATATAACTGACAGCGAAGATTTACAAAAAGCTTTTTATAAAATATCATCATTTTTAAATAAAGGTAGTGTGTTTATTTTTGATTTGAATACAATTTATAAGCATAATCACATTTTAGCAAACAATATATTTTGCTATGATTTTGATGATGTATATTTGGTATGGAAAAATAATTTGCTTGAAGATAATATTGTAAATATAGAACTGGATATTTTTAAGAAAAAGAATAAACTATATGAAAAATTTACTGAAAGTTTTAATGAGCGAGCTTATTTTGATTATGAAATAAAAGATATGCTTGATAAAGCCAGTCTTTTATTGTTACATATTTATAAATCAGATACTTTTTTGCCACCAGATGAAGAGACGCAAAGAGTTGTGTATGTAACCAGGAAGGAATGAATCTAATGCCAAATTTAGCAAGAGCCATTACAAAAGATGGTTCTGCATTTGCAGTTGCAATAGATGCAAAAAATATTGTATCAGCAATAGAAAAGAATCATAAAACATCAGCTGTCATTTCAGCAGCGCTTGGTAGACTTGCAATATCGTCTGCACTTATTGGTTCGCTTTTAAAAAATGAAAGGGACAGCATAACGCTTCGTGTAAAGGGAGATGGACCAGCAGGTAGCTTGATAGCAGTAGCAAATGGAAAAGGCAATGTAAAGGCTTATGTAGATCACCCAGTTGTAGAAATGCCCTTAAATGATATTGGCAAACTTGACGTTAAAGGAGCAGTTGGTGAAAATGGCACGCTAAGTGTTATAAAAGATTTGGGACTAAAAGAACCATATAGCAGTCAAATTCCGTTGGTTTCGGGCGAGATTGCGGAAGATATTACAAATTATTTTGCAAAAAGTGAACAAATCCCAACCGTTTGTGCGCTGGGTGTACTTGTAAATAAAAATTTGACAATAAAAGCTGCCGGCGGCTTTTTAATTCAGCTTTTGCCTTTTGCCGACGATAGTGTAATAAATATAATTGAAGAAAATATTTCCAAGCTAAACGCAGTTTCAAAACTTTATGATGATGGTATAACTTCAAGTGAGCTTGCACTTAAGCTTCTTAATGGAACAAATCCTAAGTTGCTTTATGAAGGTGAAGTTAAATATAACTGCGATTGCAATAAATTGCGGGTTGAAAAAGTGTTGATTAGTTTAGGAAGAACAGAACTTGAGAAAATGATTGAAGAGAACAAGCCTGTTGAGATACAGTGCCATTTTTGCAACAAAAAATATAAGTTTTTTAAAGACGATATAAAAAACTGCTTAACAGACTGCAAACAAAGGGAGAAAATGCTTGATGAGTAAATTGGTGTTAAAACAAGAAATTTTGGAGCAAGAGCAATATATATTAAAGTGTAAAAATTTGCTTCAAAAGCAGTTTGTTCATAAAAATCCCGTTTGCTATGTTCATTCTTATGGGTGTCAGGGCAATGTTGCAGATGGCGAAAAGATAAAAGGCATGCTTTCTAAAATGGGATATGGTTTTAGTGACAAAGCCGAAGGGTCAGATATGGTCATTTTCAACACATGCGCTGTTAGAGAAAAAGCACAGAACAGGGTTTTGGGAAATTTGGGCATGCTTATACATTATAAAGATAAAAATCCGAATATGATAATTGGACTTTGTGGGTGTATGGTTCAGCAAGAGCATGTGGCAAATAAAATTAAAAAGCGTTTTTTAGGTGTTAATCTTGTTTTTGGAACACACGTATTACATAAATTACCGGAAATGGTTTATAAAATATTGGAAGGTCAGAAAAGAGTTTATGACACAACCGAATCTGATGGTGTTATAGCTGAAGGCCTACCTATAGTTCGCGACAGCAAGTTTAAAGCGTCAGTTCCAATTAGCTATGGTTGCAATAATTTTTGCACTTATTGCATTGTTCCTTATGTTAGAGGCCGTGAAAGAAGCCGTGATATGGATGTTGTTTATAATGAAGTTAAAGATTTGGTTAAAAGTGGCTGCAAAGAAATCACATTGCTTGGACAAAATGTAAACTCCTATGGAAATGATCTAGACTCTAACGTTAACTTTTCAAAGCTTCTTAGAGAGATTAATGACATTGATGGTGACTTTAGAATCAGATTTATGACGTCTCATCCTAAAGATGCAACTAAAGAATTGATTGACACAATGGCAAGTTGCGAAAAAGTTTGCAAACACCTTCATCTTCCCGTTCAATGCGGAAGTGATAAAATACTTAAAGCGATGAATAGGAAATATAACACTAAGCAATATATGGAAATTGTAAATTATGCAAGAGAAAAAATGCCGAATATATCATTTACCTCAGATATTATAGTTGGTTTTCCGGGTGAAACATATGAAGATTTTAAACTGACTTTAGAGCTTGTTAAAAAAGTAAAATATTCATCGCTATTTATGTTTATATATTCTCCGCGAAAAGGTACAAAAGCAGAGTTGATGGATGATTTTATCCCAAAAGAAGAAAAGTCCAAATGGCTTATGGAGCTTATTGATTGCCAAAATGATATAAGTGAAATGGCACATGATGAATATGTCGGAAATATTGAAAAAGTTTTGTTTGACGATATATCAAAAACTAATGAGGGCATGCTCAGTGGATGGACAGATAGTCATTTGGTAGTTGAATGTAAATGTGATAAAATAAAAGTAGGCGAGTTTGCAGATGTTCTTATCACAAAAGCGCATCGCATGGCTTTGATAGGTGAGTTAACAACAAAATAATTAAAAATGGAGAATTGTACATGGATATTATTAAAATGGCGCGTAATTTAGGCAAAGAAATACAAAATACAACTGAATATATAAACTTGACAAAAGCTAAGCAAGACAATGATAATGACAGTGAGCTTGCAGACCTTATTGGAAAATTCAATTTGGTTAAACTAAAAATTCAACATCTTTCAAATGACATGGATGAAAAAAATAAGGTAGATATTGAAAAAGAAAATGAAAAACTATCTAAATTATATGAAAAAATAATGCAAAATGAAAATATGATAGCTTTTAACAAAGCAAGCAAAGAAATAAATGACATGATGAATAAAATAAACAGAATTCTTACCGCAGCTGTTAATGGCGAAGACCCTATGACTTGTTCTGACACTTTGCAAACAGCATGTAACGGCCAATGTAGTAGATGTTCTTCTGGATGTAATTAAATTTTTAGACGATAATGAGTAATAAGAGGTGGATGTATAATGAATGAATCTATAGACATGAAAAAATTGTCTCCAATGATGCAGCAGTATATGGAGATAAAAAATCAGCATAAAAACCATTTATTGTTTTTTAGATTAGGAGATTTTTATGAGCTGTTTTTTGAAGATGCCATTGTTGCATCAAAGGAGCTTGAAATTACGCTAACAGGCAAAGAATGTGGACTTGCTGAGCGCGCTCCTATGTGCGGCATTCCTTATCACAGTGTTGATACATACATAAAAAAGTTAATAAGCAAAGGTTTCAAAATTGCGATATGTGAACAAACTGATAAGATGGATTTAAAAAAAGGTATCGTTAAGCGTGATGTGGTTAGAATAATAACTCCAGGTACTATATCCGAGTCTAGTATGCTTGAAGACGGAATAAACAACTACATTTGTTCTGTATTTTTAAAAGGAAATGATTTTGGCATATGTTTTGCTGACATATCTACTGGCGCTGTGCATGTAACGCAAGTGAATTCGGAAAATGTGACACTATCTTTGATAAATGAATTTGAGCGTTTTATGCCGTCTGAAATTTTATATAATAATGATGTTGCAAATTTAAAAGAAGTTAGTAAATATCTTGCTAAACGTCTTAAATGCATAGGCGAACTTTTAGATGACAATAAATATAATATAAATGAATTTGAAAAGATAATAAATGGTCAATTTTCAAAAATTCCAAAAGATATAATTCATTCGAATTTTTGCATTTATTCGCTCGGAGCTTTGGTTTCTTACTTAAAGGATACTCAAAAAGAGGGGGCAAAAAGGCTTGTTGATTTAAGATATTATAACGATTGTCAATATATGGGTTTGGATGCAACTGTCAGAAGGAACTTAGAACTGACTCAAACTATGAGAACCGGTCAAAAACGTGGAAGTTTGCTTTGGGTGCTTGACAAAACAAAAACCGCTATGGGCAAAAGACTTATAAGAAAGCTTATAGAGCAGCCTCTAATTAATCCCATACAAATTAAAAGACGCCACGATGCAGTTGAAGCTTTGACTCAAAAACCTGCATTAAGGGATGATATATTTGATGTGTTGTCAAAAATATATGATCTTGAAAGGCTTATGACAAAAGTAATTTATGGCTCAATTAATCCAAGAGAATTTAAATCTTTGTCATATACCATCGGAGAATTGCCGCAGCTTAAAGAATATTTAAATATGATTAATGATCCACTTATTCAAAGCATTAATAAAAATATAAACGATATGACCGATATTCACGAGCTTTTGGAAAGTGTGCTTGTTGAAGAGCCTCCTGTTACTATCAAAGAAGGCGGTGTAATTTGTAAAGGTTTTAATAAAGAACTTGATGAATTAAGAAATATCAGAGAAAACGGCAAGGATATGCTTTTGCAAATTGAAGCTCAAGAGCGCGAAAGGACCGGAATTAGCAAGCTAAGAATTAATTATAATCGCGTATTTGGCTATTATATAGAAATTACAAAGTCGTTTCTTGATAAAGTACCTGATAATTATATCAGAAAACAAACACTCACTTCTAGCGAGCGTTTTATTACACAGGAACTCAAAGAGTATGAAGAAAAAATTCTTACCGCAAGTGAAAGAAGTATAACGATTGAACAAGATATATTTGAAGAAATGCGAAGATTTGTAGCAGAGAGATTAATAATAATTCAATCTACCGCTGAGGCTGTTTCAATGGTGGATGTGCTTTGTTCATTTTCACTTGTGGCACAACAAAACAGATACACAAAGCCACAGATTACTACTGATGGAGAAATTATAATAAAAGAAGGAAGGCACCCTGTAGTTGAAGCTGTAATCGATCTGCCTTTTGTTCCCAATGATACAACAATCAACGTTGCAGATAACAAGATGATGGTCATAACAGGTCCAAATATGGCGGGAAAATCGACTTATATGAGGCAAGTGGCGTTGATTGTACTAATGGCTCAAATAGGTAGTTTTGTTCCGGCAGAATTTGCAAAAATTGGAATTGTAGACAAAATATTTACACGTGTAGGAGCATCTGATGACTTAACAGCTGGGCAGTCCACATTTATGGTTGAAATGAGCGAAGTTGCAAAGATATTGAAAAATGCAACTTCAAACAGCCTTATAATACTTGATGAAATAGGGCGTGGTACATCTACTTTTGATGGCATGAGCATAGCAAAAGCTGTGGCAGAATATATAATTAATTCAAAAGAGCTTGGCAGCAAGACACTTTTTGCTACACACTACCACGAACTGACATCATTGGAGCAAGAATTAAATGGCGTGGTAAATTATAATATAGCAGTTAAAAAGCGTGGAGATGATATTACATTTTTAAGGAAGATAGTAAAAGGTGGAGTTGACGACAGCTATGGTATAGCTGTTGCAAAGCTTGCAGGTATTCCAGATAGCGTTATAAAAAGAGCAAACGTAATTTTAAAAGAATTAGAGAGTGAAAAAATCGGTTATATTAAAAATGAACAGTCAAAAACAGATGAAAACTTAGACCAAATTCCTTTGTTATCGAGTGGTGATGAAAAGGTAATTAAAAAGTTAAAAGATCTTTCACTTGATACTTTAACACCTATTGAAGCGATGAATGTGTTGTATAATTTAAAACAAGACTTGGGGTAGGGGGATAAATTGTGGCAAAAATTCGTTTGTTGGAAAAAAGTTTGTATGAATTAATAGCAGCGGGCGAAGTAATAGAGCGGCCAGCATCAATTGTTAAAGAGCTTGTAGAAAATGCGATAGATGCCAAAGCAACTGTGATTAATGTTGATATTAAACATGGTGGAAAAAGTGTCATTAGAGTTGTTGATAACGGAATTGGCATGGATGAGCAAGATTGCAAATTGGCTTTTTTGCGTCATGCCACCAGTAAGGTGTCAACTAAAGATGATTTGGATAATATAAATACTTTAGGATTTCGTGGCGAAGCACTGGCTTCAATTTGTGCTGTTTCAAAAGTTGAGCTTTTAACCAAAAGGAAAGAAGATGGCTTAGGTACAAGGTATGTTATTGAAGGTGGTGAAGAAAAGGGAATAGAGCCTATAGGATGTTCAAACGGTACGACAATTTCAATAAATCAAATTTTTTATAACGTTCCTGCAAGACTTAAATTTTTAAAGAAGGATTCTACGGAAGGCAATGCAATTCAAGATATATTGGAAAAACTTGCAATTAGCAACCATAACATTTCATTTAATTTGAAAAAAGATGGCAAACAGATTTTTCAGACTCCGGTTAATGGATCGTTTGCAGATACCGTATATGCAGTTTTTGGACGAGAATTTTATAAATCACTTATACCGGTTAAATATAATTACAATAACATATATGTTGAAGGTTTTGTGAGTGTGCCAATGCAGTGCAGATCTAATCGCAGTATGCAAAATTGCTTTATTAATGATAGATATGTTAAATCAAAAACATGTGTTGTAGCTGTTGAAGAAGCTTTTAAAGGTTTTTCTATGATAGGCAAATTTCCCGCATTTATATTACACATAAATATGGATCCAAAAAATTTAGATGTAAACGTACATCCTGCAAAGATAGAAGTTAGATTTTCTGATGAAAGGGAAGTTCTAAAAGCAGTATATAATGCAACAAAAGATGCTATATCAAAATATAATGCACTTCCAAAATCGGATAATAAACAAAACTTAAATAGAAACTATTTTTCCGACAATGAAAATTCCCTGCAAACTAAAATTATCCCGGAAAAGTTAAATAGTGAGTTTGATGTTAAAAGCATTCAAGAAAAATCAGAAGTTAATTCAAAGTTTCCTTTAAATTCAAATGGCTTTTCGTCTGAAAAATCGCCATATAAAATGAATGAAACAGATAAATTCTTGGGGTATAAATTTTTATCTAATTCAAAAATTGGCAATAAAAAAGATGCGACGAATAAGCCTTATTCTTATGAAAATAAGAATGAAGACTTACATAAAGAAAAAGATATAGATGAAAATGAGAATAGCTATAATGAAAAAACAGATGAAATTTTAGATGATAAAACGGCTAAGTTTGTTGATGATCATGGCGAATTGAGAATAATAGGTGAGGTTTTTCGAACTTATATTCTTGCAGAGATAGATGATAACTTCATTGTAGTTGATAAACATGCTGCACATGAGCGTATTTTATATGAAAAGTTGAAAAAAGAGGCAAAAAATTTAGAGCGGCAAATCTTGCTTTTGCCTATTCCAGTCACAATGTCGTCAAATGAAGAACATGAGCTTGTTTTAGATAACAGTGAAACACTTGTTGAATTTGGCTTTTGCATAGAAGATTTTGGTGGGCATTCTGTGTTGATAAGAGAGATACCGGCCGTTTTAGATGATAGAGACTGCAAAGAGGTTTTTGAGGAAATTGTTGAAAATTTAGTAAATAAAAAGCAGGATATTACACCACACACGCTCGATAATATGTATCACACAATCGCATGTAGAGCGGCAATAAAAGCAAATGATGACAATGACATAATAGAACTTAAGGCTTTGATGGATAGGGTATATTATGATGAAAATATAAGAACTTGTCCACACGGCAGACCGGTTATATTGACTTTTAAAAAAGAAAGGTTTGATAAAAAATTTGGAAGAATACAATAACAAAATTCCAATAGTTGTTATAGTTGGGCCTACAGCTTCCGGGAAAAGCAAACTTGCAATTTGGCTTGCAAAACAAATTGGCGGAGAAATAATATCTGCTGATTCAATGCAAATTTACAAAGGAATGGATATTGGAACCGCCAAGCCAACCACTGAAGAACTATCTCAAGTTCCTCATCACATGATAAATTTAATTAACAAAAGCCAGTCGTTTTCGGTTGCTGATTATGTAAAAATTTCAACAAATGTTGCATGTGATATAATTAAACGAGATACTATTCCAATCTTAGTTGGAGGAACGGGATTATATGTTGATTCTTTAATCTATGGCATAACTTTTCGTGATCAAAAAGAAGATATGAATATTAGAAAACAGCTTTATAATGAATTATCATTTTTTGGCCCAGATTACATGTTAGATAAGCTAAAAAAAATCGATCCAAAATATGCAAAAACGCTACATCCAAATAACACAAAGAGAGTGCTTAGGGGAATAGAGATATATGAAAAAACCGGTATAACGATGAGTGAAAATCTAAAAGCCAGTAAAATTAATGGCTCAAGATTTAACGCATGTAAAATAGGACTTAATTTTTCAAATAGAGAAAATTTATACGACAGAATAAATGCGAGAGTTGATGAAATGATTGCAAAGGGACTAATTGATGAGGCAAAAGAAATAATTAAATTTGGTAAATGCTCAAATACTGCAATGCAAGCTATAGGTTATAAGGAATTCATACCATATTTTGCCGGTCAACAGGGAATTGACGAAACAATTTCACAAATCAAACAGAAAACTAGAAAATATGCAAAAAGACAGTTGACATGGTTTAGAAAACACGATGATATTAATTGGATTTATCTCGATGAAATGGATGGAAAATCAGTTAAAAGCAAATTGTTAAATATTGTAAAATGCAATTTAAACATTTAGTTTGTTTTTTTTAAATATTTGTTATGTTTTATATCATTTTATGTTATAATGTAGGTGTTTTTATAATTTAAAATGCGGCAATTTTAATATGGAGGATACGGAAAAACCGTAGTTATATATGAAACCGATTATTTTGAAAATTTTGGTTGGTTTATTTGCTTGTTGCTTATTAATAGGTATAATACACCAAATATATTTAAAGATATTATTTCCATATGATACATTAGTTGTATATAGCTCTACCATTGACAAAACAGCTAGTGGCAATGGTGTAATTTTTAAAGATGAGATTGTGCTAGATTATCAAAATTATGATGGTGTTGTAAGAAATCTATATTCAAATGGCTCAAGGGTTGCAGCAAAATCAGAAGTTGCAAAAATTTATAAAACTCAAGAAGATGTGCTGAAAATGCATAAGATAGATATTTTGGAAAAAGAAATAGCATCTCTTAAAGAAGATCAAAGTCCTGGTGTTTTGCAAGATACAAATATTAAAAGCATTCAAAAGCAAATTAATTCGCGATATTATAATTTAATGACTAACATAAAAAGCGGCAATTTAACAGGTGTTATAGATGAAAAAGAACGCATAACAGCGCTTTTTAACAAAAGACAGATAATAACAAATCAAATAAGTGATTTTAACGACTCAATTAACAAACTTATTCTTGAAAAGAAAACAATTGAAGAGTCTATTAATTCAAGGCCAAGTTCAGTAAAAACTCCTAAATCGGGTTATTTTGTAGACAGCGTCGATGGATATGAGGAAAACTGTTCTTTAAATAAAGCAAATGATATAACTTTAGATAAGATTGATGACCTATTTAATTTAAAAACAGATAGCAACATTAATAGCGGCATAGGAAAAATTATTACCAATCCCAAGCTTTTATATAAGGTTTCCTTACCTGCAAAGGTGGTTTTAGACATCAAATTTAAAACAGAATGCAAAATAAAGTTTGATGAGATTGGTGAAGAGATTAATGCTACCTTTGAAGATGTAAAAATTGAAAGAGATTCTGATAAAGCTTTGGCAACTTTTTCAATTAATATAATGACTAAAAGGCTATCATCTCTTAGAAAAAGTAAGGCGGATATAATTTTTAAGACATATGAAGGAATTAAGATACCAAAAACGGCAGTAAGAAGTAACGACAATGGAGAAGTTGGAGTTTATACCGTGAATAATATGTCAATGAAGTTTAAAAAGATTGATGTCCTATTTGAAGATGAAAATTATCTGCTTTGCAAGATAAATAATGAAGATACTAATGAATATGTAAGAGAATATGATAACGTAATAGTAAAGGGAAGGGATCTTTATGACAACAAACCCATTAGATAATAAGCGAGTTATAAAAATTAAGGAGAGCATTAAAGACATAAAAAACAGAATTGAACAAGCTGCCATTTTGGCAAAAAGAAAAGTGAGTGATATTAATTTAATGGCAGTTACAAAAACAGTTCCGCCTGAATATGTAAATATTGCCATTAACGAAGGTATTAATCTTTTGGGTGAGAACAAAGCGCAGGAATTAAATTCTAAATATAATAATTATAATCTTGATGATAGTATAAAGATACATTTTATAGGCCATTTACAGCGCAATAAAGTTAAGAGCATAATTGATAAAGTATCTATGATAGAGTCAGTTGACAGCGAATCTTTAGCAAGAGAGATCGGAAAACAAGCGATAAAAGCAGATAAAGTTATGCCAATACTTTTGGAGGTGAATATTGGCTTTCAAGAAACGAAAACTGGATTTAATCCTAAAAAAGTAAAAGATGCTGCAAAAACTATTGCACAAGTTCCCGGTGTAAAAATTAAAGGATTGATGACAATACCACCAAAAGATAATATAAAGTATTATTTTGAAAAAATGCGCGAAATATATATTGACATTTCGCAAAAAAAAATAGATAATGTAGATATGAGTTTTTTATCAATGGGTATGAGCGGTGATTTTGAAACCGCCATAGCTTTTGGAGCTAATATTGTTAGGATAGGAAGCTTAATTTTTGGCAAAAGGGTATTTTAAAGAAAATGAAATCTTTATTATATTTATAAATATAAAATAGGAGGATTTATCAATATGAGTTTGATGGATAAAATTAAAGGTATAGTTGGTGCAGATGATGATTATTATGATGACGATTATGAAAATGATTTTATAAATAAGGAAGATGACAGAAAGCAATCCAAGATTAATTCAAACAATAAAGTGGTAAATATCAATGCTACTACGCAGTTAAAGGTTGTTCTTGTTAAACCCGAGCATTTTGAAGATGCAAGCGCTATAGCTGATCATCTAAATGAAAAAAGAACGGTTGTTCTTAATTTAGAGTCAACCAACAAGGAAATTGCACGTAGATTGGTTGATTTTTTAAGCGGTGTTGCCTATGCAAATAATGGCCAAATTAAGCGTGTTGCAAATAGCACTTTTATAATTACGCCCTATAATGTTGATGTTATGGGAGACCTGCTTGATGAATTAGAAAACAATGGCGTGTTTTTTTAAATAACTTCTTATAATATTATAAAAAATTATATAACTAATATCATAATGTTAGTTATAGTTTTTTGTTACAGATAATTGTTTTTTATGCGTATTGCTTTTATATTTTTATTTTAAATATAAACTCTTAGTTTAATATGTGTTTTAAATTTAATTAATTGATATTTTTAAAATTATAAAAATCAAATTATACTCAAAAAGAGAAGATTATATAAACAAAACGCATAAATATTCATAAAGGGGGTTAATTATGAATGGAATAGATATTAGAAATTACACTTTTGATAAAGGTGCTTTTGGATATAAAGTAGAAGATGTTAAAGCATGTTTGAATGATATTTCAGAATATGTCATATCGCTTGAAAGTCAAATTAATAATTACAAAATAGAGATTAACAAACTCAAAGAGGCTGATGATAAAACTAAGGGATTTGAAGACAATGTTAAAGAAATCATTGTTAAAGCCCAAAAATTCAGCTCAGATGTTATTGATGAAGCAAAATCAAAGGCTAAGGATATTTTGGAAAAAGCAGAAAGAAAAAAGGCAGATTTTGATTCAGAAATGGCTATGAAAACTGATACATTAATGGCTGATGCAAAACAAAAAGCTGACAAAATGATTGCAGATGCTGTTTATAAATCTGAAAATATGACAAAAGATATCCACAGAAAATTAGATAGTGAAACCAAGCAGCTTAAAGCTATAAAAAAAGAAGTATCTGAATTTAAAGCAAGACTTCTTAATTTATATAAATCTCATTTAGACATAATTACTAAAATGCCCGAATGTAATGAAACAGTCGAAGAAAAAGAAGACACTTCCAAGCGGGTGTCAAAACCGGAATTGAAAAATGAATCTGTTGATAGAGAACCGGCAAAAATTGTTGATTTGACTAAGGAAGATAAAAAGCCTAATAATATGAATGTTATAGTTAATGAAGAAGTAAATGACAACAAAGAGAAAAACTTAGATGACAAAAAAGAAAAAAATCCTACTTTTAAGATAACCATTACTGAAAATAAGGCTGCACAAGAAGCCAAAAATGGTTTTTTAGACCAAAGAAATAGTTTTAAATCTCGTTTTGGTGAACTAAAATTTGGAGAAAATAAGTTAAATGATAAATGATATGACAATATTTTGTTAAGGAGCGATATAATAATGTCCCAATATTATAATAATACATTAAACCTTCCAAAAACAGATTTTCCTATGAGAGGCAATTTACCTAATAGAGAACCAGAGCTCTATAACCGCTTAGATAACGAGCGGTTATATTATAATTTGATTGAAAAAAACGAAGGCAAACCTGTTTATACTCTTCATGATGGTCCGCCTTATGCAAACGGAAAAATTCATTTGGGAACAGCTCTTAATAAGATTTTAAAAGATTTTATTGTTAAACAAAAGAATATGTGCGGTTTTCAAGCGCCTTTTATTCCTGGTTGGGATACACACGGTCTTCCAATAGAGCTAAAAGCTTTAAAATCTGCCGGTGCTGACAAGAATAAGATATCAGCTATAGAATTGCGCAAAATGTGTAAAGAATTTGCACTTAACCACGTCAACTATCAAAAGGAGCAGTTTAAAAGTCTGGGAGTAATTGGCGATTATGATAACCCATATTTTACTCTTAAATCTGAGTTTGAAGCAAAACAGGTAGAAATTTTTGCTACAATGGCTGAAAAAGGCTTTATATATAAAGGATTAAAGCCGGTATATTGGTGTACTGAGTGTGGCACCGCCCTTGCTGAAGCAGAAATTGAGTATGATGATGACCCATGTTATTCAATATATGTAAAATTTCAAGTTAATGATGACAAAGGATTTTTTGCAAAAGAAGGCATTGACAAAAATAAAGTTTATTTCGTTATTTGGACTACCACTACTTGGACTTTGCCGGGTAATGTAGCTATATGCCTTGGACCTAAATATGAATATACAATTGTAAAAAATGCGGATGAATATTATATTATGGCTAAAGATCTAGTAAAAAGTTCCATGGATGCAGCAAACATTGAAAATTATAAAACAATAGGCACTTTTTTGGGTTCAGATTTTGAATATATGACGGTGAAGCATCCGTTTTTAGATCGTGATTCTATGGTTATAAATGGCGATCATGTAACGCTTGAAAGTGGAACAGGTTGTGTACACACTGCTCCGGGACATGGGGTAGATGACTTTGAAGTTTGTAAAAAATATACCGAAATTCCTATAATAGTTCCGGTTGATGATAAAGGCATTTTGACTGAAGAGGCCGGTGAATTTGCAGGACTTAACACAGATGATGCGAATAAAGCAATTGCTAAAAAGCTGGAGAATATGGGATATTTGTTTGCAATGAAGAAAATTAGGCATCAATATCCTCATTGCTGGCGCTGTAAAAAACCTATTTTGTTTAGAGCTACTAAACAATGGTTTTGTTCAATTGATGGCTTTAAAGAAGAAGCAATAAAAGCCGTTAAAAGTGTAAATTGGATTCCTTCATGGGGCGAAGGAAGAATTGAAAATATGATAAAGGATAGAAGTGATTGGTGTATTTCACGCCAGCGTATTTGGGGTGTTCCAATTCCTATTATTTATTGTGATGAGTGCAAAAAGCCTATTATAAACAAAGAAACAATTAAATGTATTTCTGAGATGTTTAAAAAAGAAGGTTCAGACTCTTGGTTTATAAAAGAGCCATCAGAGTTTTTGCCAGATGATTTTTCTTGTTCCGAATGCGGTGGGAAAAGTTTTCACAAAGAAACCGATATTATGGATGTTTGGTTTGACAGTGGTTGCAGTCACGCATCTGTGCTTCAAGATAATTCAAAACTAAACTGGCCGGCAGATCTTTACCTTGAGGGGGCTGATCAATATAGAGGTTGGTTCCAGTCTTCTCTTCTTACCGCTGTTGCAACTAAAGGAGAGGCACCTTACAAAAATGTTTGCACTCATGGTTGGGTTGTTGACGGTGATGGAAGAAAGATGTCTAAATCACTATCAAATGGTGTAGCTCCCGAAAAAATTATAGAGCAATATGGATCTGACATATTAAGACTTTGGGTGGCATCATCAGATTACCATGCAGATATTCGTATATCGCCTGAGATATTAAAGCAGCTTACAGAAACCTATCGCAAAATAAGAAACACTGCAAGATTTATACTTGGAAACATAAGCGACTTTAATCCAAACACAGATATGGTTGATTTTTCTGACCTTTATGAAATAGACCTTTGGGCTCTTGTTAAGCTTAATATGCTTCTAGAAAAAGCAAGAAACGCCTATGATAAATTTGAATTTTATAGCTTATATCACGATATACACAATTTCTGCGTTATAGATATGTCCAATTTTTACTTGGATGTTGTAAAAGACAGGCTTTATTGTGAGCTTAAAGGTGGAATTAAAAGAAAAGCTGCACAAACGACAATGTTTATAATTTTAGATGCATTTACGAGAATGATAGCACCTATTCTTTCATTTACTTCTGAGGAAATATGGTCATATATGCCGCACAAAAATAAAGATGATAAAAGATCTGTTTTATATAATGATATGTATGAAAAAGTGAATATTAAGTTCGATGATGATTTTTATGATAAGTGGAATAATATTCATGATATTAGAGATGCGGTCAAAAAGGCTCTTGAAGAAAAAAGAACTGCAAAGATTATAGGTTCTTCTCTTGATGCTACGGTTATTTTATATTGCACCGGACATATATATGATTTTATCAAAGATGTTTTAGACCAGCTTCCCACTGTATTTTTGGTATCAAATGTTAAGTTGGAAAGTGGTGGAACTGGAGAATATGATTTTGAAAAGTTAGGCATTTCAATAGATATAGTAAAGTCAAACGGAGCTAAGTGTGAAAGGTGTTGGACTTATAGTGAGTCTGTAGGAAAAGATATCGAACATCCCACCCTTTGCGATAGATGTGTAGACGTTGTTAAAAATATATAATTTTGAATAAATTAAAAGCGAGTGTTTATCTTCAGAGATAACGCTCGATTTTTAAAATGTATAAATGAAAAAGGAATTTAATCATGAATGATTTTGGTTATAAGTTATGTAATAATATTAAAAAACACAAAAAAATTTATTTTTTTCTTTGCGCCATTATAGTTTTGGTAGCTATAGATCAGATCATTAAGGTGATTGTACAACAAAATTTGCAAGTATATGATAGTTTAGATTTTATTCCATATTTGCTTCGGGTTACATATTTACAAAATTATGGTGCAGCGTTTAATTTTATGTCGGGTCATAAAATATTTTTAATTATTTTTACTTTAGCGGTTATTGCTTTTTTAATAGGATTTGTCGTTAAAAATAAACTTCAAGATATAATGTATCTAATTCCAATTACAATGATAGTATCCGGTGGCTTTGGAAATTTATTGGATAGATTAATAAGGGGATATGTAATTGACTATATTGATACGATTTTTTGGCCTATGCAAAATTTCTCCATATTTAATTTTGCAGATTGCTTAGTTGTTGTAGGTTCAATAATATTGCTGATTAAATTAATAAAAGATGAAATTGTTAATAAAAAAGAACAAAAAAATAATAAGGAAAATGAAAATGCCAAAAACTGAAGAGATATTTGTTGATAAAACTTTAGTTGGTAAACGAGTTGATATTTTAATTTGTGCGGCATATCCTGAAATAACAAGAAGTTATATACAAAAATTATTTCCTAAGAAATTAGTTTTTGTGAATGATAAGTTGGTTTTAAAACATTATAAAGTTAAACTTGGCGACAAGATAAAAATAATTTTTCCTGATCCTGAGAAATTAGATTTAATTGCTCAAAATATACCACTTGATATTGTATTTGAAGATGATCAAATTATAATCGTAAACAAACCAAAAGGTATGGTTGTTCATCCTGCGCCGGGAAATTACTGCAACACGTTGGTAAACGCACTTATGTGGCATTGTAAAGAAAATCTATCAGAAATTGGTGGGGTATTAAGGCCCGGAATTGTTCACAGAATAGATAAAGACACAAGTGGATTATTGGTTGTTGCAAAAACTAATAATGCACATATAAGCCTTGCAAAACAGTTAAAAGAACATTCTATTGACAGGTTTTATGAAGCTGTCGTATATGGTGGATTTAAGGATGAAGAGGGGACAATTGACCTGCCTATTGGACGTAGCGATAGAGATAGGAAAAAAATGGCGGTTAACGCTAAAACAAGCAGGGAAGCAATAACTAATTATAAAGTTATTAAGAAGTATAGAGAATTTAGTCATATAAGGCTTAAACTTGAGACAGGTAGGACTCACCAAATCCGTGTGCATATGTCATATTTGGGGCATCCGTTGGCAGGAGATGTTGTTTATGGTCCAAAAAATCGAATTAAAGAGTTAAAAGGGCAGTGTTTACATGCAAAAACCATAGGACTAAATCATCCTACTTTGAATAAGCATATAAATTTTGATAGCAAACTTCCAGAATATTTTGTTAAATTTTTAAACAAGTGTGAGTCTATGCAATAAATCATGTAAAAATAAAGTGTATGCTAAAATTTTATTGTATTAATTTTATATATTAATTAAATTCCTTTTTCATATCTATTTCTTTAGTTTTTCTTGTAAATAAAAAAGAAAATATCAGACCGATTACCAACACAATAATTGAAATTATACCATGCCAAAACAAATGATTTAATTCATTTGCTTGATAGTTTGTTATGCCTGTTTTATTAACTATTCCTATTATATAGTTTATTATGGCATTTAAATGATCATTGTAAAGTGGTAATGAAGATCCTATAATCAATCCTAAAATACCGAAATAAGTTGCTTCAGGGAATTTTTTAAAGAAATACTCTACAACTTTAGCGCCAAATAAAAGGCCTATGACAATACCTATTCCTAAAGGTAGTAAAATTAAAATATTTAAAGAGTGTATAGCTTCCATCACTGTGTAATATATTCCAAAAACGAGCATTACCATAGTACCGCTGCACCCCGGGAGTATTAAACATACCGATGATAGACAACCAACAGCCATAAATTTAAAAAAGGTGAATAAAGAAAAGCTTTCAATTGTTTCTGTGCCTGTTCCTTTTATTATAGAAAAATAAACTATTGCGAACATAAAAATAAGCATTAAAAATAATGATATAGTATTTGAAAGTTTAAATTTAGAACCCACTGCTCTTGTTAACAGCATAGGTGTAAGACCTAAAACAAGGCCTAAAAGGAAAAAATCAGTTTCCATAGGATAATTTTCTTTGAAAAATAAAACTACATAACTAAAAGTAAATATGCCGAAAACCATACCAAGCACCAAAGGTGTTAAATATCTAATGCTATTTTTAAAATCCGATCTTATATGGCTTACAGATATTATTAATTTATCATATATATTTAAAAGTACAGCCAGTGTCCCACCGCTAATACCTGGAACAACTTCGAATGTTCCCATACAAACTCCGTGTAAAAAGTTTTTGATAATTTTATTATGTTTCATACCTAGCCTTCTTTCATAAAATATTTTAACCTATATATTATAATTATTAATTACAATAATAACATATTAAAATTAAAATACAATAATATATTAAAAAGTTTTATCAATCATTTTTTGCACTTTTTATTATAATTGCTTTTTTTTTGCTTTTATATTTAATTATTATGCAATTTTTCAAAAGTTTGGTTTGTAAACATAAAAAGCTGATTTTTTAAAATTTTGATTAATGTTTCGTGGTAAAATTATAAGTTTTTAATATCCAGAAAAAATTGATAAACTGTTAGTTTATTATAGGTGGTTTTGCCCAATTTGACTCATTGCTAGTGTAAATTATTTGTGCTGTTCGTTAGTTATATTTGATATATTTTTAGTTTTGTATATCTAAAACTTATACTTTGTATATTTTTTATAATTGTGTCAATGCTTAAAGCGGAGGTGGATTATGCAAGAGCCTAAATTTAAAAATGATCCTAAAATAGCAGAATGTTTTAACAAACTACCCTCTATTGCTCAAGAATCAATAATGCAAAGCGGAATAGAGATAGATTCGGTAGAACATTTAAAACAATTGGCAAATAAGTTTTTAAACGAAAAAAGCACTAACTCTGCTAGCGAAGATTAATAACATTTAAAATTTTTATATAATGCGCTGTTATTTTAATTAATGATGGCGTATTGTATTTAATTAGAAAATATTTTATTATTAATTTAATAAGTTTTAAAGGTGGTAAATATGAGAATGAGAAAAAAAGTTTGGGCAAGACCTGAACTAAACAAATGTAAGTATTATATTAAAGATCCAACTGAGCTTAAAGGAAACTGGAAAAGCATTTTTAAAAATCAAAACCCTTTACATGTTGAATTTGGATGCGGAAAAGGCAGCTTTATTTCAAATCTTGCTTTTAAAAATTCTAATATTAATTATATTGGTATAGATATTAGTGATGATGTTTTGGGAGTTGCCAGAAGAAATATTGAAGAAACTTTTGGCGATAAAGAAATTGATAATATTGCATTAACAAGATTTGATATTCAATATTGCAGCAAGATATTTGATGAATCAGATGATATACATAAAATTTATATATGCTTTTGCAACCCTTGGCCAAGAGGAAAACACCACAAAAGACGACTTACCCATTCAAGACAACTTGTTCAGTATAAAGAATTTTTAAACTATAATGGTGAAATATATTTTAAAACTGACCACGACCAATTGTTTGCGGATAGTCAAAGATATTTAAAAGATAATGGCTTTAAAATAAAGTGCATAACTCATGATTTATATAATAGTGAATTTTTAAAAAATAATTTGCCGACAAAGCATGAAATAATGTTTAACGAGATGGGTATACCTATAAAATTTCTTATCGCTAAAATAACTTAACTTAGCTAAAACAAATTTTGAGTTGTTTGTTTTTGTTGCGCTTATAGTTATAGTCATGTTATAATTTTTAAATAGAGAAATATTAATTTTATATAAATAAGATTATATTTAAGAAGGGAAATATAAATAATGGCTGATATGTTTGATAAATTAGATGCTGCAAAACGGCGGCTTGAAGAAATTAATAACAAACTTACAGACCCTAGCATAATAAACAATCAAAATGTATATAAAAATTTAATGAAAGAAATTAAAAATTTGACTCCTATTGTTGATAGTTACGATAAATATCAAAAGGCAAAAGACGAATTTAATGAGGCAAGAGATATACTTAAAGAAGGTGGGCTTGATAAGGATTTTCGCGAAATAGTCAAGCAACAATATGATGATAATGAAAAAAAGATGGAAGACATATCTAATCAACTTAAAATTTTGCTTCTTCCAAAAGATCCTAATGATGATAAAAATGTTATAGTTGAAATCAGAGGTGGTGCAGGAGGAGATGAAGCAGCTTTATTTGCCGGCGATTTATATAGAATGTACAATATGTATGCGGAAAAAAAAGGCTGGAAAACTGAACTTTTAAATGCGAGTGAAACGGGAATAGGTGGGTTTAAAGAAGTAAGTTTTGAAATAAGCGGAGAAGGTGCATATTCTAAGCTAAAATTTGAAAGCGGGGTTCACAGAGTTCAACGTGTGCCAGAAACCGAGACGCAAGGCAGAATACACACTTCTACCGTGACAGTTGCCGTATTGCCTGAAGCAGAAGAGGTCGAATTCAATATAAATCCAAATGATATACAAGTGGATACATTCAGATCAAGCGGGGCAGGAGGGCAGCATGTTAATAAAACAGAATCTGCTATACGATTAACATATATACCTACGGGATTGGTCGTTGAGTGCCAGGATGAAAGAAGTCAATTTAAAAATAAAGATAAAGCTATGAAAATACTTCGAAGTCGTCTTTACGAACAGGCACAAAAAGAAGCCGAAGAAAAGATTGCTGATGAAAGAAAAGTGCAGGTTGGAACAGGAGATCGCTCTGAAAGAATTAGAACTTATAATTTTCCACAAGGAAGAGTGACAGATCATCGCATAGGCCTTACTTTGTATCATTTAGATCAAATAATGAATGGAGATATTGACGAAATAATAGATGCTCTAATTACAGAAGATCAAGCCCTTAAATTATCTTCGGAGGGCGACAATTGATTTATACAAAAATTTTAAAGCCAACTGATGAGAATATTAGTTGTTGTGCAAGTCTAATTAAGTCATCTGACATTGTGGCAATGCCCACCGAAACTGTATATGGTTTGGCTGCAAGTGCTTATGATAAAAATGCTGTTGCCAAAATTTTTGATGCAAAAGGCAGACCACAAGATAATCCTTTAATTTGCCATATTAGCAACTTTGATATGCTTTTGAATTTAACTTGCAAAATGTCGAATTTGTTATATAGGATTGCAGAAAGATTTTGGCCGGGCCCGCTTACGGTAATTGTGCCAAGAAGTGATTGTGTTTTAGATATTGTTACTGCAGGTCTTGATACCGTAGCTATAAGATTTCCTTCTCATATTGTAGCGCAAAAATTAATAAATGAGTGTGGATTTCCACTTGTAGCTCCGTCCGCAAATTTGTCAGGTACCCCTAGTCCTACAACAGCCGCTCATGTTTATGATGATTTAAAAGGAAAAATTAAAGCGATACTTGATGGTGGAACTTGCAAAATAGGTGTGGAATCAACTATAATAAAAGTTGACGACAATGAAATTAAATTATTAAGACCAGGCGCGATTACCATTAAAATGCTGCAGAAAGTTTGCAAAAATGTTACCGCTGATATTACTATATTTAATAAGCCGGATGAAAATATTAAAGTAATTTCACCAGGTGTTAAATATAAACACTATTCTCCAAAAGCAAATGTTATACTTGTTGATGGAAGTTTGAGCCAATTTAAAAAATATATATCTGACAAACTGGATAATAATACCTTTTGCGTAGTGTTTGATGAGGACCAAGCACATTTTAAAAATAATGTTTTAACTTATGGAAAAGATTCTCTCAGCCAAGCTCATAATATATTCTCCGTATTACGCAAAGTTGACGATTTAAAAGCAAATACTGTTTTTATCAGATGTCCGCAAAAAACAGATATAGGCCTTGCGGTATACAATAGACTTTTAAGGGCATCTGGTTTTAACTTGGTAAAATTATAATGGCGGTGGCTTTTAATGGTAATAGGACTTACTGGCCCAACAGGTGCAGGAAAATCGGAAGCCAGCAACTATTTAAAATCCAAGGGCTTTGTTATAATAGATGCTGATAGACTGGTTCATGATATGTATATTAACTGTGATATTTGCATTAAAGCAATTGGCCTAAATTTTCCAAGTGTTATTAAAGATGGCATTGTTGACAGAAAAAAACTTGCTGGCATTGTGTTTTCTGATAAAAAACAACTTCAAAAATTAAATAAAGTTGTAAATCCATATATAATTGACCAATTACGCCAGAAGATAAAAAAGTTTAAATTTGAAAATATTATATTGGACGCGCCAACCTTGTTTGAAAGCGGCGCAGATAGTTTATGTGATAAAACAATTGCTTTTATATGCAATGAAAAAATAAGATTAAATAGAATAATTTCAAGAGATGGTTTGTCAAAAGCAGATTCTATTTTTAGAATTAGCTCACAGCCAAAAGATGATTTTTATATAAAACACGCTAGCATAACTATAAGAAACGACAGCTCAATAGATAAACTAAAAAGTGAGTTAGATAGTGCTATAAATGCGTGGATTAACTTAAATTAAAATTATAATATCTCTAAAAATTATCTAAGGAGATAAATTTAATGAAAAAAATGCGCAGTTGCAAAAAGACTGTTTTTAAGATATTTTTGTTTATTTTAATATTGTCTATAACAGCAGTTATTATTTACCCATATTTTGCAAGAACTTATTTATTTCCCAAAAATTATTCGCAATATGTAAATGCTTATTCGCGTGAATATAATGTTGATGAAAATTTTATTTATGCAATCATTCGTACAGAGTCTCATTTTGATGAAAATGCTGTTACAAATGCCGGAGCAAAGGGACTTATGCAAATTACAGAAGACACTTATAAATGGGCTAAAAATAAAATGAGAGTTGATGATGGGTCTACATATGAAAATATTTTTGATCCAAATGTTAATATTAAATATGGAACATATATTTTATCAATTTTATTTTCTGAGTTTAAAGACGAAAAAACAGTCGCAGCCGCATATCATGCGGGAAGAGGTATTGTTAAAAAATGGCTCACAAATGATGATAGCACACAAGAAGAAAGTTTGGAGATAGATAAGTATAAGTTTCCTATTACCGATTCATATGTAAACAAAGTCATTGACGCAAAAAATATGTATGAAAAATTATATATTCAAAATAATTAAGTGAACATGAAAGGAAGATTTATATGAACGCAAAACAATTGAAAGAAGAGCTATTTTACAACAAAAAAAATTCGGTTAAAATTCTGTCTGATGATTTAATCAAAAAAGCAGATAGCTACTGCGAACCCTATAAAGAGTTTTTGGGCATATCAAAAACTGAAAGGGAATTTTGTAAAAATTCTATGAAGATTGCCGAAGAAAATGGTTTTGTGCCTTTTTCAAAAAACTCCAACTATAAACCGGGAGATAAGGTTTATTTGGTAAATAGAGATAAAAATATAGTACTCGCTGTGATTGGCAAGAGACCGATTGAGGAAGGTATGAAGTTAGCTGTTGCACATATTGATTCGCCAAGACTCGACTTAAAGCCGAATCCGCTATATGAAGACAGTGAGCTTGCGTTTTTAAAAACACATTATTACGGTGGCATTAAAAAATATCAGTGGACGGCAATACCGCTTTCACTTCATGGTGTAGTGATAAAATCAAATGGTGAAAAGGTTGAAATTAACATAGGTGAAGACGAAGGTGATCCTGTATTTTGTGTGAATGATCTACTTCCTCATCTTTCAGAGGCACAAATGAAGCGCCCAGCTAAAGATATCATTTATGGTGAGGATTTAAATATCATAGTTGGTTCAAGACCTTTCAAGGATGACGACGAAAGCGAACTTGTCAAATTGAACATAATGAATATATTAAACAAAAAGTATGGAATTGTTGAAAGAGACTTTATTTCAGCAGAGCTAGAAATTGTTCCCGCGTTTAATCCATCAGATGTAGGATTGGATCGCAGCATGATTGGTGCTTATGGTCAAGATGACAAAGTTTGTGCTTATAACTCATTAAGAGCAATTATTGATTGTAAAGATGTTGATTATACAGTAGTTACAATGCTTGCTGACAAAGAAGAGGTTGGAAGTGATGGAAACACAGGAATGAATTCCTGCTTTTTTGAATATTTTATTGAAGATCTTGCAAATACCTTTGGAGCAAATGGGAGAACAGTATTCTCAAATTCGGAATGTATGTCAGCAGATGTCGGCGCTGCTTTTGATCCTAACTATGCGGATGTGCATGAACGCAGAAATTCAGCTATGTGTGGCTTTGGCACAATCATAACTAAATATACAGGATCTAGAGGAAAGGCAAGCACATCAGATGCATCTGCTGAATTTGTTGATAAAATAACAAGAATTTTAGATAAAAATAATATTGTATGGCAAACAGGTGAACTTGGGAAAATAGACGGTGGCGGAGGCGGAACGGTTGCAATGTTTCTTGCCAAATTAAATATGGATGTCGTTGATGTTGGAGTACCTATTTTATCAATGCACTCGCCATTTGAAATATCTTCTAAAATTGATGTATTTGAAAATTATAGAGCAATATTGGCCTTCTTTGAACAGAAATAGCTTTTAATTTTAATATGAAAAGGGTTTAAGTTATGATTGCTATTGTAACAGGTGCTAGTTCCGGAATAGGGCAAGATATAGCAAAAGAGCTTGCTAAAAGAAATTTTGATTTGGTTTTAGTATCGAGAAACAAAGAAAAATTAAATGAATTTGCAAAAACTCTTAATGTGAAGACAAAAGTAATACCTCTTGATTTATCAATTAAAGAAAATTGTTATAAGCTTCATGAAATGTTAAAAGATAAAAAAATCAGTGTTTTAGTAAACAATGCTGGGTTTGGTGATTTTGGTAGATTTTCAGATTCCGATTTAAAAACAGATTTAAATATGATAGATCTTAACATTTGTTGCGTTCATATATTAACTAAACTGTTTTTAAAAGACTTTCTCAAAAACGACCATGGTTTCATTCTTAACGTTTCTTCATTAGCCGGATTTATGCCCGGTGGGCCACTTATGGCAACATATTATGCAACTAAATCTTATATTTTAAGTTTATCTCTTGCAATTTATGAAGAGATACGAAAATGTAAAAGCAAAGTATCAATAAGTGTATTGTGTCCGGGACCTGTCAAAACAAAATTTAATAATCGCGCAGGAGTTAATTTTTCTATAAAACCGCTTTCAAGCAAAGAGGTTGCAAAAATATCTGTAGAAAAGATGTTTAAAAAGCAACTGCTCATAATTCCTGGAATGATGATGAAACTATCATATGTATTTTCTAAATTACTTCCTATAAAACAACAGCTTATGGCAATTTATCATATACAGCATAAAAAAAGATATTAAAATTAATCGCAAGATCTAATCACGAGCAAATAACCAGATTTTAGTTCTATTTTGGCATTAGTTGAATTAAAAATATTGCTGATTCCCCTAGAACTGCCGGGTAATAAGCACTCATTTTTTAAAGGATATAAAAGACCTGTTGTTGTAATACTAATACATTTAGTTATAGGAATCAGTGAACACAAATTACCTTTTTTACCTGATAGGCTAATATGAGAGTTGCAAAGGGTTATTTTGTTGTGTGAATCGACTATTAAACATTTAATTTTTTTGTCTATCAAAGTTTTAAGCAGCATTATATTAGCGAGTGTATGGTCAAGCCTTGTACCCGTACACCCTAACATTATAATTTCATCAGATCCTTTTTCAATTGCTATATTAACGGCAAGCTCTGTATCGGTGTAGTCTTTGTTTTGAGGATATATTTTAACATTTTGTTTGTCGAGGTTGGATTTTACCGAATCCATATCGCCTATACAGAGATTTGGTTTAATTCCTATTTTATTCACCACATCAAAACCACTATCTGCACATATTATATATGAAGCAGTCTTAATGTATTTTTTTATCAAATCTATATTTTCAACTGTTCCCCCTGAAACTATTACAGTTTTCACTCTAATTGCTCCAATCATATATATTTGCTATAAGTTTAATTTTACACAAATTATTTAATATTATCAAGGAGAAATAACATTTTATGTCTTACAAAGCAGCAATTTTTGACATGGATGGCACTTTGCTTGACTCATCGTGGGTTTGGGATAAAGTAGATGCCAAATTCCACAAAATGATGAATATAAAAGCCGACGTAGGATATTCTGAAGAAATAATGCATATGCCACCTACTGAGTGTGCAATTTATACTATAAATAAGTATAAATTATCAAACACACCTGATGAAGTTAAGAAGATATGGTATGATATAGCAAAAGATTTATATGAAAAAGAAGTAAAATTAAAACCGGGAGCTTCAAAGTTGCTTGAAGTGATGGTTAAGAATAATATAAAAATTTGTTTAGCTACTTCCTGTTATGTAGAACTTAGCGAACTTTCTCTTAAAAAGAACAATATTTATGATAAGTTTAATCATTTTTTATATTGCGATAAATTAGGTGTAAATAAAAAATCAGCTGATTTATATCTTGCTTGTGCAGAACAAATGAAAATTTCACCAAAGTGTTGTGCGGTTTTTGAAGACATTATAGCACCGTTAAATTCTGTCAAAGCTTATGATATGGGCTATTTTGCGGTGGATGATATAAAACAGACACCTGAAATTAAAAAGCAACTTAAAAAACAAGCAGATTTTTATATAAATGATTTTAATAGTTTTATTAAATATGGATATTTTGATTTATTCTTCATTGATAAGAGGTAAAATATATGAAGCGCTTTTTATTTATAACTGATTTTGATGGTACGGCAACAGCACAGGATTTCTTTTTGCAGATAATGTACAGATATAAACATAAAAAAATTTTTTCAAAACGTCCAAGCAACAGTTTTGATTTTTTATCAGATATATTGGGCAATATCAAAATTACAGAACAACAGCTTCAAAAAGAAATAGAGTACATACCATTGGATCCCTTTTTTGTTGATACAATAAAAACTATAAAAGAGTTTGGTGGCGATGTAGTTGTTTTAAGTGCAGGCTCAACATATTATATAAAGCGCAAGTTAGCAATGGTTGGATTAGACGACATAGACATAATTAGCAACAAAGGCATTTATAAAGACGGTGGCATAAAGCTTATAAGAGATCCGAATAATGAGTTTTTTTGTGATATGTTTGGCATTGATAAAACAAAAGTTGTTAAGCATTTCAAAAAATATTATAAGACCATTGCCTACGTCGGAGATTCTAGGGTCGATTTTGATGCATGTAAACTATGTGATATTCGTTTTGCAAAAAACACACTTTCTCGCATATTTGATTTGTTTTTAATGAGTTATTATAAATTTGAAAATTTTGACGATATAAAAAAAGTCTTAATTAAAAATTTGGGAAATATTAATTGATGTAAAATAGTTTTAATTTTTAAAACAAAATACATTTACAAAAAATGACGTGGTTATTTAAAAAAATTTATTGACAAATTGAGAGCATATGTGTATAATAATAATCGTTGCTAAAATAAAATGGGAGCTTAGCTCAGCTGGGAGAGCATCTGCCTTACAAGCAGGGGGTCACAGGTTCGAGCCCTGTAGTTCCCACCATTTTATGGCCCTGTAGTTCAGTTGGTTAGAACGCCTGCCTGTCACGCAGGAGGTCGACAGTTCAAGTCTGTTCAGGGTCGCCACCTTTTTATTTTAGCATGCCTCTGTAGCTCAGTCGGTAGAGCAGAGGACTGAAAATCCTCGTGTCGATGGTTCGATTCCGTCCGGAGGCACCATTCCTTTTTAGGGATGTTTGCGGGTTTAGCTCATCTGGTAGAGCGCCACCTTGCCAAGGTGGAGGTAGCGAGTTCGAGCCTCGTAACCCGCTCCAAAACGCACTTGATGATTTTTTGAGTGTGTTTTTGTTTTATATAAAGTCCTAAAACTTAACTTAATATTTTTGTATCACTTTTGACTTTCTTGCATATAGATTGATTAATAGAAATCTATATGTGAGGTGTTATAGGTGAGAAATCAAATAGATAATAGATGCATAAAACTTGGAGAATATATTGTTGAAAACGCAAGTACGGTTAGAGCCACAGCAAAAGAATTTGGTGTATCTAAAAGTACAGTACATAAAGATGTTAGTGTTCGCTTAAAAAAACTTAATCCTCAACTTTACAAAGAAGTACATGAAATTTTAGAAGTTAATAAACAAGAACGTCATATTCGTGGAGGTATTGCTACTAGAAAAAAATACAAAGGAATTTAAAATTACAAAAAAAATTATTGTATGTAGCAAAAAAGATTTCCATTATATAAACAGTAAATAATAAATAAAATTACATTTGATAAATCCTATATAATGAAACAACACGTTTCGAATATTAGTGTATGTTTTGTTTATAGGATTTTAATTGTAGAAAATTTAAAAATATAATTAAAATGAATAATAAAATGATTATTTTTTATAAAATAAATTTTAGTTGCTATTGTCAACTTACATTTATATATCCCATATCTAAAAACTATTATTTGACTCTTTAGTTTTTTTAATATATACCAGATTAAAGCTTGACAAATACCTGTAAATATTCTATTATTGAAACAAATTTAATCATTATTTTTTTGTTTTTTATTAAATGCTATTTTATTTTTAATTTAAATCTGAAGAAAGGGTGCAATATTCATGTTAAGCTTGGATAAGATAAAAGACTGCGCTAATATTCTCAAAGATATTACTAGGGCTACAGACATGATTGAAGCACCAGCACTTAGTAGCAAAAATAAGATCTATTTAAAAACTGAAAATTTACAACGAACAGGCTCGTTTAAAATTAGAGGTGCTTATTGTAAAATATCTAAGTTAACTGATGAAGAAAAATCTAAAGGTGTTATTGCTTGCTCAGCAGGTAATCATGCCCAAGGAGTAGCTCTTGCTGCTGAACATGAAGGAATATCATCTATAATTTGTTTGCCTGATATCGCACCAATTTCAAAAATAGAAGCTACAAAAAAATATGGCGCTAATATTGTAAGAGTTAATGGTGTTTATGATGATGCTTACAATCGTGCTCTTGAAATACAGCAGCAAACTGGCAGAACATTTATACATCCATTCGATGATATAGAAATTATTGCTGGTCAAGGAACTGTAGGCCTTGAAATTTTTGAACAGTTACCAGAAATAGATGCTGTAGTTGTACCGATAGGGGGCGGAGGTTTAATATCTGGTATAGCCTATACACTAAAAAACCTAAAACCTGGAATAAAAGTTTACGGTGTACAAGCAAGTGGTGCTCCTAGTATGTATAATTCCATAAAAAACAAAGAAATTTCCGAACTAAGTTCAGTTAGCACAATTGCTGATGGTATAGCTGTAAAAAAACCTGGAATATTTACATATGATATTTGTACCAAATATGTTGACGATATATTCATTGTATCAGATGATGAAATCTCAACTGCGATATTAACATTAATAGAAAAACAAAAGATAATTTCTGAAGGTGCTGGAGCTGTAGCTATAGCCGCAGTTTTGTTTGATAAAATACCACTAAAAAATAAAAATGTTGTCTGTTTGGTGTCTGGTGGAAATATAGATGTTACTATTTTATCCCGTGTTATTAATAGAGGTTTGTTAAAAGCTGGAAGAACTGCTAATTTAAAAATTGCTCTTACAGATAGACCTGGTCAGCTCCGTGACGTTTCAAGAATAATAGCAAATTTAAATGCAAATGTTATATCAATATACCATAACCGCGCAGATGAAAATATGCCAATAGACGATTGCTTTCTTGATCTTGTTCTTGAAACTCGTGATCATAAACATATTGAAATAATTAAAAAAGAGCTTATTTTAGAAGGCTTTGAAATAGTTAATAGCTAATTTTAAAACAGATATTGTCCCTTCATAACAATATTTAAGTATGCATATTCATATCTTAAGTACTGTTATTTTGAGGGGGCACTTTTATGGTATGCAAACTTGAGGAGCTAAGAGACAAAAGTGTTATAAATGTAAAAGATGGTGTATGTCTTGGATGTGTTGACGATGTTGTAATCGATACTTGTTCGGCAAAAGTAATATCCCTTGTAATTTATGGGAGATGTCGTTTTTTTGGACTTTTCGGCAGAGAAGATGATATAATTATTTCATGGAACAATATTAATGTAATTGGTGACGACGCTGTTTTAGTTTGCTTTGAATGCCTGCCATGTTCTTGTGGCTCAAGGAAAAAAAGGAACTTTTTTCATTCATTGTTCAATTAAATGATACTTTTAATAGAGGGATCACCATAAGAGAAGTATTAAAGATATGAAATGTGAAAAATATAAAAAGAAGATAAATAAATGAAGGAAAAACTAGATTTTGGTAAATCAAATGTACAGATGTAATTAAAGAAATGTATAATAAAATTGTATTTTGAAGGAAACATTAAAATGACTGCAGGGAAGATATTGAGAATAGAAAAAAGTGATATATGGACAAGTTACAGACGTTAGCAGGGAGAAAAAACAAAATTTACATAATAACAACTTGTAAGTAGTGCTAAATTGCAGATAATAAAATAATGTGTAAATTTTGATAAAAGTTATGAAAAGATATATAAATTTAAAGATAATTCAAAAGAAGTATAGTATTATTACTATTCTAATGTATATTATGCTTATATTATTACGAAACTTAAAAGTCATAAAAAAGATAGCCTACACTTTATAAAGTGCAAATTCCTAGTGCATTATATGTGCCACCTATGCGCAGGAAATCCAAATATTTCTTTATTATAATAGCTATTGCAAAAGCTGTCTTTAAAATTTTTGTTTATGCTTTTAATAAATTTGCTCTAGCTAAAATTTTTCCATATTTCACTCAAATCTGGCTTTTTCCTTTTATTTAACGCTCTTGGCACTCCCAAAGTTATTTTATTGTTGTTTAGATTTAATTTATATGATAAAATATAATATAAATTGTTTTTATACAAAGTTTCTATATAGTGTAGTTACAATAGTATTTTATGTATTGGTAATATGAGTTTTTTATTTATAATATAACATATTGGGAGCAACTATATATGAAAGTATTTGGGCTTATAGCCAAAACTCATTTAAACTCTGTGGTTAGACTTATTACTGGTCTTGTAATATTAATAATAGGAATTTTTCTTGTGGTTGAACAGGAGTTTATACTTGTAACTATCATATACTTGGTATCAGTAATAATGATTTTTATGGGGATACTTTTTCTTGTTGATTGGATAATTAAAGTTCCTCGTATTGAGATTAAGTTGCTTTATTCAATAATAACAATAAGTCTTGGTGTATTAATGTTTTGTTATGTTTTTGTTCCTTCATTCGTCGTAACATTTCTATTTGGAATTTACTTAATGTTTTGTGCTTTTGTAGAATTTATAGATTCATATATTTCATTTAAAAATAAAACACATAATAGTTTAAAGTCATTGCTTATTGGAATATTTTATTTTATTTTTTCTTTTTTACTTACTACTATGACATATATGTATAAATATGCTACTTTTATAATTATAGGTATTTATTGCATACTTTTTGGTGGTACATATGTATTAGATTTTTTATATAGCACTTTTCCAAAAAAAACTAAAAGCAGGATCAGCAAACGTAAAAAAAAGATAAAAAGACATTTTAGAATTACAATGCCAAATTTCATATCTGCGTTTATTCCAAATTCTATGGCTAAGCAATTTAATGATTTTTTAGCATCAGATAAAAATCAAAAATATACATTTGTCAATAATTTAAATAAAAATGAAAATGAAAAAGCAGATCTTAAAATATATTTTCATATATCAGAAAGAGGGTTTAATGCAATAGGACATTGTGATATCGAATTTGAAGGTGAGATAATATCTTATGGCAATTATGATGAAACCAATCAAAATAAACTTGGAATGGGTCCTGGTGTACTTTTGATTTCAAATCCTGAAAAATATATATCATTCAGACTTAAATTTAATAAACTTACAATATTTAGTTTTGGTTTGCGTCTAAATGAGGAACAAAAACAAAAAGTTAGAGAAAGAATAAAAGAAATTAAAGCCCAAACATATTTTTGGGATCCTCCATATCTTAGTTCATTAAAAAAGAATAAAAAGTCAAAGATAAAAAGCTTTAGGGATTTTTCCAGTTTGCTTTATTATGCAACTGGTGCTAATTTTTATAAGTTTAAACAAGGAGAATTTAAAACATATTTTGTAATGACTAAAAACTGTGTTTCTCTTGTTGAAAGTATAGTTTGCAAAGCAGGCACTGATATATTAAGCATTAATGATATTATTTCTCCTGGTACATTTTATGATTATTTACAAACCGAGTATTTAAGAAAAGACAGTATAGTAATTTCTAGAAATATATACAACTTTAATGCTAATAAAAAGAATTAGTATTAATTTCTTAAATATTATCTGTGCAAAATTAATTTTTTGGTATATTTTTTACAATAATGCTCTAATTTTTTAAATATAAAAAATATTTTCAATTTAAGGCAACGCCTTATAATAGCCAAAAACGACTGCTAAAATAGTGAAAAAGAAAAAACGCCAGGTTTTCCATAGACATTTTGCTGTATTTATGTCATAATGGCAAATTTAATTAAGCCAACTTAGTTTTTTTGTCAGCTAAATAAAGATTTGCCAATTCAAACATCATATTCATTTTTTGTGTCTGTTTTTCATTCTCTCGGTATCGTATTTTTCGATATTTGAAAATAGCTTTTTCACTACCACGAACACGTGCTCTACCTTTGTGCTAGTAGTGTTCTATTTTTTTGCCTGATATTGCCCGTTTTTTGACAGTTTCCTCCTCTGCGATGGTCGTCTGTTTATTTTGTACTGAATTTTCTTTTCAAACTTATTTTTTATAATCGTATTTTTTCGTTTATCTCCTCCAACATAGCCGCTATCTCCGTATACATAAGTTTCCTCGCCTGTCAACAAATCTGGCATGAACGTTACGTCGTTCACATTCGCTGCTGTAACTTTTAACGTATGCACTCATCCCGTTTTGCTATCAATAACGACATGCGCTTTATAGCTAAAGTGCCATGTGTTGCCTTTCTTCAAGAATGCGCTTTTGGGTTGCGTTTTTTCTACTTGTTTTTGGTAGATGAGGGGGCTGCGATAATTGTTGAATCTACAATTGTTCCTCCCTTCAGAATCAAGTCTTTTTAGCGTAATAATTCTACTACTAGTGAAAACAGCTTTTTTGTATGCCGTTTTTCACTAGTATGTTGCGAAACCTTCCTGTCATCATCATGTCGGACAAATCATAAAGATTTTGCAAGATGTAAATACGAAGCATCAGTTCAATGTCGTAAGGCTTGTTGCCGCGCTCTCATTTATAATAAGCACGGCTTAATTATCCATATCCACTTGTCCCATGGTATTATCCTGGACTATTTGTTTTAAAAAGGATTTTTTAATTGTTTTCGTTTGCGCTAATTCATCATATAAATACGATAGTGTCATTTGCTTATTCATATTTTCATTATACAATACTTTTTTATTTTGCCTAATGTGCGGTGTTGCCTTAAATACTGGAATTTGTAGAATATGGATAATATTCTTTATGTTTAACTTCAGTATCATATTTATTATTTTTTATTCGCGGAAGATATAGTTTATGAGCAAACGCCTGTTTATTTTATGTGATTTTATTAACTAATTATAAATGTGGTAGTAATAAATTTTTAACTATCACTTTTTATATTTAATATTTTAATTTAAATTTATCTTTCAAAAACTTGATAAGCCTTTTTATTTTGCCATTTTCATTTATATCATAAGAATTTGAAAGATTCATAAAATAAGCTTGGCTGTCTATTGCCACAGCGCCACCTATAGGTATTTTTTCAAGCTCTCCGTTTGGTTTAATTCGCCTTGCTTTTATAGTATCACGCTCTGTTACATCCAATATGTTCAATATTTGTTTTTTAATATTTTCATCAAGCACGGGTGCTAAGATTTCTACTCTTTTTTGAGTATTTCGCGTCATCATGTCAGCAGATCCAATATATATTTTTATGTTATCAAGACATCTTCCAAAACAATAAATACGTGAATGTTCTAAGAATCTGCCAACAATGCTAATGATTTTAATATTTTCAGTTTTGTCATTTATTCCTGGCAACAAACAGCATATTCCTCTAATTATTAATTTTATTTCTACACCTGCTTGAGATGCTTCAGCTAATTTGTCAATAATTTCTCTATCTGTCAGAGAATTCATTTTCATAATTATTTTGCCGTTTTCACATTTAGCGGTCTCATCATCAATAAAATTAATAATTTTATTCTTAAGTCCATGCGGAGCAACAAGAAGTTTTCCATATTCTCCCGACAAATTAGATATTGCCATATTCTGAAAGAAAGTATATGCATCTTTTCCTATTAAATTATTAGTTGTCATAAGACATAAATCGGTATATACCTTTGCTGTGCTTTCATTATAATTTCCTGTACCAATTTGGGTAATATATTGAATTTTACCTTTTTCTCTTCTTGTAATAAGGCATATTTTAGAATGCACCTTATATCCTTCAAAACCATATAATATCTTACAGCCAGCTTGTTCAAGTTCATCGCTCCATTTAATGTTGCTCTCTTCATCAAATCTTGCACGTAACTCCATAAGAACAATGACTTCTTTTTTATTTTCAACCGCGAGTTTTAAATAATCAACAAGCATTGAGTTGGTAGCCAATCTATATATTGTTATTTTTATAGAAACAACGCATGGGTCAATAGCTGCTTCTTTAATTAACATCAAAAAACTATTCATTTTTTCATAAGGATAAAACAGCAAAATATCATGTTTTATTATTTGTTTAATAATACTTTCATGCGGTTTTATGGTAGGCGATGTCTTTGGAATAAATTGTTCATAAGACAATGATCTTCTCGTTAGTTTTGGCATCTTATCACCAAGTGAAAATACATATTTCATGTCAAGAGGAGATTTTGATTTAAAGACTTGGGATTTTTTTAGATTTAATTTATCACAAAGATAATCCAAAATTTGTAAAGAAATATTTCTGTATATTTCAAGCCTTACAGGTCGAAGTCTGCTTCTTTTTTTCAATACTTTTTTCATATGATGTCTATAATCATCGTCAATATCATATTGTTCATCATCCGGGTTAATATCAGCATTTCTTGTAACACGTATTATGCTTTTATCAATTACTTCATACATTGAAAATGCTTGATCAGCAAATTTTAAAATTACATCTTCAACAATCATATATCTTAATGACGATGTACAAGGCAAAGTTAAAATTTTAGGTACCATGCTAGGAAGAGAGAGAAAACCATATAAAGTTTCTTTTTTTTCATTTTTAAGTTTAATCACTAAATAAAGCTTATTATTTATAAGATGCGGAAACGGGTGATGTAAATCAACAACTTGAGGTGAGAGCACAGGTTTAATGAAATTTTCATAATAATTAACTACAAAATCCTTTTCTTTTTTGCTCAATTCATCATATTTTAGATTGTAAATATCATATAATCTTAAATCACGTTCTAAATTAGAAAATATTTTATATCGTTTTTCATAGAGTTTTGGAACTGCATCAAATATGTCATCGAGTTGTTCGGATGGGGTTTTGCCTGTTTTATTGTCTATTGGTGACTTTTTCAAAAGAACAAGATCGGTAAGACTTCCTACTCTAACCATGAAAAATTCATCTAAGTTGCTGGTAAATATCGCTATAAATTTAAGTCTTTCATAAAGTGGCACATTTGGATCACTAGCCTCTTCCAAAACTCTTTCATTAAATCTAAGCCAGGAAATCTCTCTATTTTGGGTGTAGCTTGTATCTTTTTTAAATGTTTTTTTTCGCTGATTTTGTTTTTTTGAATTTTTATCCTGCTTAAATTTTGACATCTTCATCCTCCATAAAATAAATACTCTAATTTAAAAAATATATAAAATTATTATAACATATTTTTAATTTGCTTTTTTCACAATATATTTAGTCAATATTTGTTATATTGCCAAAAATTATATTACATTTTAAAAATTCAATGAAAGATATTGATTAAAATTTCTAAAACTTTGAAAGGATGTAAAATTAAAGATAAGAAATAGTGTTAATTTTTAAAGTCTAGTTATTTTTATTTCTTTATTTTTTTATTTTTTAACACGTCAATTAAAACTCTGTAACATATTTAGTATCTTACAAAAATAATTTCTTGATTCACATTTCTTAACATGATATAATTAAAAAAATTTATATATTAAGAAAAGGATAAAAATTATGTGGATTTATAAATTAGAACGTAAAATAGGTTGGTTTAGCATTCCGCACTTAATGTTTTTTATTGTAGTAGGCTCAGCTTTAGTATATGTTTTTGACCTGATTGCAGCATTGCAGGGAAATAATATATATCTTTCGTCAATGCTTTATTTTAACAGATATCTTATTTTTCAAGGTCAAATTTGGAGATTGGTAACTTTTGTATTTATACCTCCTGCTGGATCAACTTTATTTGTTTTGCTTGGACTCTATTTCTACTATTTTGTTGGCACAAGTCTTGAATCTGTTTGGGGAAATTTTAAATTTACAATTTATTATTTACTTGGTATTATAGGCAGCATACTTAGCGGATTAATTGCAGGATATTCTACTGCTACATTTTTAAATTTATCACTATTTTTTGCTTTTTCAGTACTATATCCTGAGCTTAAGGTTCTACTGTTTTTCATAATACCTGTAAAAGTTAAGTGGCTTGGCATTATAGACGCTGTTTTTTTCTTTTTTAGTATTATTATTTCATTAATTTCTAGCGATTGGTCAAGCGTTCTTGCTGCTATAATGGCTATTATAAACTTACTTATATTTTTGGGTCCTAAATTGTTTAAAGATATATTTAATAAGATTAAATATAAACGATCGCAACAAGAATTTATGAAGAAAACTAAAAATTCTTGGAGAAGTTAATTTAAAAATATTATCTCTGAAAGGAATTAGTGCCTTAAATGTCAAAACGAAAAGATTATCTAATGTGGGAAGAATATTTTATGGGTATAGCAGAACTTTCTGCAATGAGAAGCAAAGATCCTAATACTCAGGTCGGCGCTTGTATTGTGGGTAAAGATAATCGCATATTATCTCTTGGATATAATGGTATGCCTATAGGATGTAATGATGATTATATGCCTTGGCAAAATGATGGTCAAATACTTAATACTAAATATCCGTTTGTTTGTCATGCTGAACTAAATGCTATACTAAATAGCGGCGGCCACAAACTTTATGGAGCGTGCATATATACTACACTTTTCCCTTGCAACGAGTGTGCAAAAGCAATAATCCAGTCAGGGATAAAACATGTTGTCTACAAATTGAATAAATATTTTGACTCTGATAGTGTTCTTGCTTCAAAACAAATGTTTGATATAACAGGAGTTAGCTATAAACAATACAAATTAAAAAATAAATCAATTCAAATTGAACTTTAAGGCAACACTGCACATTAGGCAAAATAAAAAAGTATTGTATAATGAAAATATTAATAAGCAAATGACACTATCGTATTTCTATGATGAATTAGCACAGACGAAAACAAGTAAAAAATCCTTTTTAAAACAGATGGGACACCAGGATAATAACATGGGGGACGAGTGGATAGGAATCATCAAGCCGTGCTATTATAAAGGAGAGTGCGGGCGACAAGTCTTACGACCTTGAACTCATGCTTCGTGTTTACATTTTGCAAAACCTTTTTGGTTTGTCCGACATGATGATGACAGAGGTGATTTACAGTTGAACCTTTTTGGGATTCTGCGGAGTAGACTCATCAAACCAGGTTACGGATGGAGACACTATAGGAAGGTTTCGCAACATACTATTGAAAAACGGTATACAAAAAAGCTATTTTCACAGGTAGTCGAAATAATGCTTCAAAAGACTTGATTCTGAAGGGAGGAACAATTGTAGATTTCAACAATTATCGCACCTCCCTCATCTACTAAAAACAAGTAGAAAAAACGCGACCCAAAAGCGCATTCTTGAAGAAAGGCAACACATGGCACTTTAGTTATAAAGCGCATGTCGTTGTTGATAGCAAAACGGGATGAGTGCATACGTTAAAAGTTACAGCAGCGAATGTGAACGACGTAACGTTCATGCCAGATTTGTTGACAGGCGAGGAAACTTATGTATACGAAGATAGCGACTGTGTTGAAGGAGATAAGCGAGGAAATGCGGTTGTAAAAAATAAGTGTGGGAAGAAAATTCAATACAAAATCAACAAACGTCCATCATAGATGAGGAAACTATCAAAAAATGGACAAAATAGAACACCAGAAATCATAAGTATGAGCAAAGGTAGAGCACGTATTCGGGGTAGTCAAAAAGCTTTTCAAATATCGAAAAACACGATACCAAAGGAATGAAAAACAGACACAAAAAAATGGATATGATTTTTGCGTTGGCAAACCTTTATTTAGTTGACAAAAAACTTAAATTTGCCATTATTACATAATTACAGTGAAACATCAAGGGAAAACCTGGCGTTTTTTCTTTTTCACTATTTTATAAGTCGTTTTTTGTTATTATGAGGTGTTGTCTTAAATAATTTTAATTTACTTTTTTATAATTTAACATAGTGGTTCAAACAAAAGGAAAATATAAGCTATTAGATTAATACGTGATTAAAAATTTATAATTTTAAAAATTGTGAAAAAATATATTAAAAATCAAAATAAATTATGTTTTACTAAGGCTTTTTTAAAGAAGAATTAGAATTAACACCAAATGCACCTCCAATAGCTGATGCTATAAGAATAATTATAATCTTGGTTAATTCCCCTCCACTAAACATAATACCTGACATTGCAAGCGTTGCAATTGTTATTACGGCACTCATTATTATACCACATAAAAGTCCAATTAAGAGTCCTTTATGGCCAAATATTTTTGATGAAATATAACCGGACACAAACCCGCTTACACCTCCGCAAACTGTAGCAATGTGTGGAATAAATGATAATGATAAACTTGTATAAACAATCATTAGCGATATAATAATAAATAAAATGCTAAGACAAACTGTTCCTAAGAATAATCCCCATATAATTGGCTTTAATATCTTCTTAAATTTGATATTATCCAAAATTTATCCCACCTTATAATTAATTTGTTATATAAAATTTATGCAAACATACTTAAATAAAGAACAATTAAAATCGAAGTTAAAGCCGGTAGTATAGATAAGCGTTATAAAGTAATATCTCAGGAAAGCATATCTATCCACAATTGTGAAAGGTTTGTTATCTAACATTTTTAATTCAATTATATTGTATTTTTTAATTTTAGATAATTCTATATTTGATTCTGTTTTAAGTGATTTGTTATATATTCTTTTATCTTTTTGTACTTTATACATGTATTATTCTTATTACCAAAAATTTCTATTTTCATAGCTTTTTGCATATTAGCAATCTGCTTATATAATTTTTATATGTTTATATGCCCATAAGGCTTTGGAAAATATACTTTGGATTTGGTAGTTTTATAGCCATTTGACTGCTGCTGCGGGGATCAGAACATGATAAGATCGGAAATTGACAGGATATATCTACACGTTGCAAACAGTCTTACACAGAAGACAATTAGACCAGTATTAGTGTATCTTCGTCGCATATTGCGAATCAATTTAAGTTATTGCTCATTATGTTGATTGGGATGATGAGGTTTATGAGACTTATCAGCAAGAGAATGCAATGTACCGTCATATCTTTTTATAATGTGATAGATATATTTTAGATTATTTTGGTATTGAATGTTACATTTAGTAAAAACTGTGCTTTTTAGCATATAGAATCAAGAATTTATGGTAGAATAGGGTCCCGTTTTATATTTTTTGTCTTTTTGTCACATATCATTATAACACCTGCATTTTTGTTCTTACTTTAATGGAGTATTTCTTGACATTTTGTCGATTTTGTATAATAATGTATGAGAATATAATAGTGGTTTAAAACATTATGAAGGGATAATTTTAGTTATGAATGAAAAAAAGAAACTAAAAAAAACAAAAATCGCTATAATTATAATATATATTTTTATTTTAGCGATTTATGCTTTTATACTCTTGGGCAGGTTTATTCATAACGAACATCATGAAGATTTGAATTTGTTTGGAAATGGCGTTTATATATTAAATACAAATGAAGCCGCTTTTGTTGATTATAACCAAGTCCCTCAAGAAGGTGATAATGTAGTTTGTGTGATAAACGGCGAGACTACACTTGCTACTGTAGACTCAGTCGGTAAAAATCATGATTTTATTATATCCGCAAATGTTGATGGAGATATACATTACTTCACAACTTCATATGATGCAGGCGTTGTAACTAAAATAATTCCGAAATTAGGTGATGTATATTTATTTTTAAATTCTATTTGGGGGATAATTTGCATTGTAATAATACCGTGCAGTTTATTTTTAATATACGAAATAATGCAATTGTTTAGAATGATAAAAGCAATAAAAGACAGACAAGATCATAATATGAACAATTTTGCTTTAAATTATTCAGATTTTAAGGATGAAAAAGAGCCTTTAAATGCTATAAAATTTACTGACTCCAAAAACATCAATAATATATTTGAAAAACAATTATTCATTGATTCCGATAATAGAAATAAAACCACTGCCAATAAATTAACTACAAATGAAGTTAAATCTAAATTTGATGCTGCTTATCCAAAATTATCTGAGATTCAAGAAGAACCAAAACCTTTTATTGAAACTTTAAGATATCTTAAATATAAAATGGCTTTTCAAGATACAAACCAGGTTGAAAACAAATTAGAAGAATTAATTGAAGAAAATAATGATAATCTTAGTCTATTGGAAAAATATGGATTGAAAACTAAAAATATTGATGATGGTGTAGAAATAGATATTATTCCCAAGTCTACAGATCACTTTAAACTGCAACTAAAAAACGATGGCTCACTTATTATTAATACTGATAACTATGTTGCAAACATTGATTTAGACGTTTAACATTGTTGACTTTTTAAGCATATAAAATATCTTGTCCGCATATCATTTATTGACTACTACTTGCAGGTGGTGCACTAAATGAAGCGAACATTTTTTTTTATTGCAGTCATAATATCTTCCGTATTAATCTTTACTCTATTTTACGAAAAGCCAATTAATAATATACAAACAGAAAATATTGATGAAAATTTTGAGCAAAAAGACAATAACCCAGTAGAGATGCGTGCTTGTTGGTTTAGCTATTTAGAATGGCAAATCATTTTTAAAGATAAAGATGAAAATGAATTTAAAGATAAGGCAAAAGAAGTCTTAAATAATTTAATTAATTGCGGATTAAATACTTTAATAATACAAACAAGAGCATTTGGAGATGCTTTATATAAATCTGAATTGTCTCCAGCATCAAAATATTTTACTAGTTCAATCTGTGAAGAATTATCATATGATCCGTTTGAAATAATAACTAATTTCGCGTTTGAATATCACATATTAGTTCATGCTTGGATAAACCCACTTAGAACAATGTCAGATGTCGATTTTGTTGAAATTCCTGATAAATATACTATAAAAAAGTGGTATAACTCAGAAAATTGGAATGATTATTATATGAAAGATTTAACAGGTAAATACATTTTAATTCCTGCAAACCCTGAAGTTAGAAAGTTTATTGTTGATATTGCAAGCGAACTAATGATAAAATATAAAATTGCCGGTGTTCATATTGACGATTATTTTTACCCATCCAATATTGATCAATTAGAAGCAAATGACGCGCAATATTACGAAAAAATTAATACAAATGTAGATATAACAACTTGGCGTCGCGAAAGCACATCTAATTTAGTTAAAGAGCTTTATAGTAAATGCCATGAAATTGATTCTAATACAAAATTTGGCATTAGTCCTCAAGCTAACCTTAAAAATAATTATGATGTCATGTATATTGATGTAGAACGATGGCTTTCAAATGATGGATATGTTGATTATATAATGCCACAAATCTACTTTGGATTTGAAAATACATATCACCCATTCGAGGAAACTGCAAAACAATGGAATTATATAACAAAAAACAATACAGTTTTATATGCAGGGCTAGCCGTATATAAAACGGGACTTGAAAATGATTCAAATGCCGGGGCTGGTGCAACAGAATGGAAAAATTTTAAAGATATTTTAAAAAGGCAAGAAGAATGTTTGAGACAATTTAAAAAATACCATGGGTATTGCCTCTATTCTTATAAGTCTATATATAAACCAGATGGGAGCAAAAATCCGATATCACAAGAAGAAATTGATAATTTAAACAGCCTTTTTAACATTTAAAATAAGTTTAAAATTTAACTTGTAATATGTTTTAAAGTAATGTATAATAAAGTGAAAGTTTAAAAAATTTTTAAGGAGAAAAATTATGGATACAAGTTTATTTATGCCTATTATTATGATAGTAGTTATGTTCGGTATATTTTACTTTCTTATCATTAGGCCTCAAAAAAAGAAAGATAAAGAAACAGCGGATATGCGCAATTCAATTAAAATAGGTGACGTTGTGATAACAATTGGTGGGATAATTGGTCTTGTAACATCTATCCATGATGATACACTAGTATTGGAAACAGGTAGTGATCGCAGCAAAATTAGAGTTAAGAAATGGGCTGTGCAAAGCACGGAAAATTTAAAAAATGATTCTAATTCTGATAAATAATAATTTTATTGAATTTTTATATTTAATAGAATTATAGTAGAATTGTCTTTTGATATATTTATAGAGATTGATAATATGATATTTATTTTATATTGGACGGATGATTTTAATGAAAAGCTCAAAAATTATAATTTTAATTTTATTATTAACTTTATTTTTAATTTCACCAAAAACTATAACTGCAACTATTGAAGCTATCCCAGGGGAAAGAACTCTTAAAAATTTTTTGGCTACAGCTATAAAACCAGTCGGTCAAACCATGTATTGTTGGGGTGGTGGATGGAATGTTGAAGATACGGGATCAGGAACTGGGGCAACTACAATAGGCCTTAGACCTGAATGGAAGAAATTTTTCTTAAAACAAACTAAATACTATAAATTTTCAAAGGAAATTTCTGATATTACAGGTGGATTTGTAGATATAGATAACGGTTTGGATTGTTCTGGATTTGTGGGATGGACTATTTACAATGTACTAAACACTGAAAATTTTCAAAATGGATATGTAATGCTTGCTTCTCAAATGGCTTTAGAATTTTCAAAAAAAGATTGGGGAGATTTTACGTGTGCCAAGGATGTTAAAAAACATCATGTTGGGGATATAATGAGTAGTGAAGGTCATGTTTATATTTGTATTGGAGAATGTGATGATGGAAGCATAGTTGTTGTTCATTCAAGTCCGTGTGGAGTACAAATAAATGGTACTACTACTAAAAATGGTGAAAAAAATAGCATAGCAATTGAACTTGCAAAAAAATATATGAAAACTTATTATGCAGATTGGTATGAAAAATATCCTATATGTTGGAGAGACAAGGATTATTTAACTAATTATAATCAAATGCAATGGTATGTTAATGGTGAATTAGGAAGCATATTAATCGATCCTGATAATATAAAAGAAATGAGTGCAGAAGAAGTTTTACATTTACTTTTTAATGATTAAAAAAACTAGAATTATTATTCATTTTTTATTTAAGTAATTTTAATTTATATCAAAATTTAAATAATTATAAAAATGAAATTTAAAAAGTTGCAAACATAAATTGTTTGTGGCTTTTTTGTATGCATTTAATTAAGATAATATTTTAATTTTTAGTAAAAAGATTGTTTTAAACGATAAACATGCAACTATTAGATAGTTTTTAAATATTATTATAATAAAATGGTTTGAGGTGTAGTAATGGCTAAGATAATTGTATATAACAATGATACAAATAAAATGGAAACATATTATAGAGGAGAAAATGAGGCAATGCCCTATAACAAAAATAATACTTTAAAAGTTGGTGAATTTAGGGGATCAAGTAAAAGTCCAACTCTTTGGACTACAAAGCGTGCTATGGAATCTTTTAATGAACAAAGAGAAAGATGGGGAGGAGCAATTCCTGTAGGTTATGCATTTAAAAGGCCATGGGAAGGTGGACATGGCCAGCAATCACAACATTATGCAGGGACAGCATTTGATGTTGCGCAGGGTTTTAGTAGTGAACGGCGTGAAAAACTTAGAAATGATGCATCAAATTCAGGACTATGGATGTATGTTGAACCTGCTAGCATGGCACCAACATGGATACATTTTGATCGCAGACAGTCGCCATCTGCATGTTCGGGTGGAGGATATCCAGTTTTGAGACAAGGGAGCAAAAGCACATATGTACTAATATTGCAAGATGAACTTAATACCCTTGGTTATAATGCTGGTACTTTGGATGGATCTTTTGGACCTAACACAAGAAATGCAGTTATAAGATATCAAAGAGACAATGGATTAAATGCCGATGGCATAGTGGGTTGTGTCACATGGACTGCTTTGCAAAGAGATGTTGTTGGAAGAGGAAGATCTTCTACAACGATAGATTAACATTTAATTAAAAGCTAATTCTTAATAATTTGAGTTGTCTAAATTAAAGATAGATAAGAAAATTAATTATAAAAATACAGCTTTTTAACAAGCATTACACATTTTAAATTATCTCAAAGAGCAAAATAAGCATTTTAATTGTCTTTATTTTATACTCAATTAACATAATTGTATGTCAAAAGCATGAAAAATAATATGCATAAAATTGAAAAATCGATCAATTTAATTTGTGTTATTATATATTTTCTAAATTTACATGTCATAAAAGAACTCGTATCTTAAAAACTTGAAAATATTTATAACACTTTAGCTTTTTTGTCATAAATATAATTATTCTGTTTTTTCTTTTATTAACTTATATTTAAACCTCACTAAAATAAGCTTATTTTTTATTTAATCATTTATACTTTTTCATACTCCCGCTTTGTGGTTGTAGTTGACGAAACAATAAAAATCAAGTAACATTATATATAATGTTTTTAGAGAATAGGTGGCTTGTAAATGAAAAAAATTCATGTTAACGCATCCGGCTCTTATGATATATTAATTGGACATGATATTTTAAACGAGGTAGGGAAAACAATTAGCAAATTGTTTAAATCACGAAATACAGTAATAGTTACTGATGATATTGTTGATGCGCTTTATGGCGACGTGCTTAGAAAAAGTCTTTTAAAAGCAGGATTTAACGTAAAAACTTTTACTTTTTTAAATGGTGAGCAGTCAAAAAATATAAATACTTTGACGTCGGTTTATGATTTTTTGAGTGAATCGGGTATTACAAGAACTGATTTTATTATAGCGTTAGGTGGAGGTGTTGTAGGAGATTTAGCAGGCTTTGCTGCAGCAAGCTTTCTGCGTGGCATTCCTTTTGTTCAAATACCAACTACTTTGCTTGCTCAGGTAGATTCATCTATTGGTGGTAAAACCGCAGTTAATATAAAAGCAGGCAAAAACCTAGTTGGTGCATTTCACCAACCATCACTCGTGATTTGTGACATCAATACTCTTTTGACGCTAAAGCCTGAAACTTTTAATGATGGCATGGGTGAGGTAATTAAATATGCTGTGGCTTTTTCAAAACCTTTATTTGAAATTTTAGAAAAAAATGACATAAAAGAAGTTTTAGATGATGTAATTCTTGATTGCATAAATTGCAAAAAAGAAGTTGTGCAAGCAGATGAAAAAGAGGCCGGAGAAAGAATGAAACTGAATTTCGGTCACACAATAGGGCACGCTATAGAAAAACATTATAATTATAAAGGCATAACCCACGGGCAAGCAGTCGCTGTTGGCATTTATAAAATTACTAAACAGTCAGAGAAACTTGGCATTACAAAACCTGGTAGTGTTGATAGGATAAAAAAGCTGCTCGAAAAGTTTAAATTACCAGTCACGGCATCTATAACAGATGAGCAAATATTGAAAAACAGTCTTAACGATAAAAAAAGGCATAGTGATAAAATGACAATTGTTGTGTCGCCTGAAATTGGTGATTCAAAACTTATGACTTTGAGTATTGATGACTATAAGAAATTTTTGATAGGTAAAATCAATACTTAAAATTACATACATAAAATAGGAGAGATTAATGCAGTTAACTATTTCACCGTCAAAGTTAACCGGAACAGTAAAATCGCCGCCGTCAAAGAGTATGACACACAGAGCAATTTTTGCAGCAGCTCTTTCAAACGGCAACAGTGTTATTAATAATGTTTCGGCTTCTGACGATATTGAAACTACATTTAATGCAGTAAAAGCTATTGGTTGCAAGCTTTTTTCTTTAGATAAAACTGTTAAGGTAGTTGGTATCGGACAAAAAAAAGACTTTATAAATGATGAAGAACTTAATATATGTTGCTTAGAGTCAGGGTCAACTTTAAGATTTTTAATTCCAATCATTGCTGCATTTGGAATTAATGCCCGTATTTTTGGAAAAGGAAGATTATTAGAGAGACCTATTAAACCATATGTCGATTCTTTTCGCGATAAAGGTGTAAATATAACAAAAGAGTTAGATTTTATACATATATCAGGAAAGCTTGTTCCGGGTAAATTTACAATAGATGGCAGTTTGAGTTCGCAATTTGTGACCGGTCTTTTGTTGGCGCTACCAATTTTAAATGGTGATAGTGAAATAGAGATTGTAGGTAATTTAGGGTCTAAACCTTATGTGGATATGACAATAGATGTTTTAAAATTTTTTGGCATAGTAATTAATGAAATAAGATCTGGTTATCAAATATTTGGAAATCAAACCTATAAGTCATGCAATTATACTGTTGAAGGAGATTATAGCCAAGCTGCATTTTTTGAGGTGCTTGGTTGTATAAACCCAGTTAAGATTAAGGGGCTTAAACGCAATTCTTATCAAGGCGATAAAATTATGCTTAACTTAATAGAATCATGTGGTGCAAATGTTGAATGGCAAGACAATGCTGTAGTGGTTAAACCCGGAAATAGGTTAAAGGCTTTTAGAGCGAGTGTAATAAACACACCAGATCTTGCTCCTGCTATGTCTGTGCTTGCATGTATGTGTGAGGGCAGCTCAAAAATCGAGGGTATCTCACGTCTTAAATTAAAGGAAAGCGATCGAATAGTTTCTACAACAAGCATGATAAAAAGTCTTGGTGGTGAAATTAAAGTTTTTGATAATTATATGATAGTGGAAGGTGTAAAAAAACTTGCTGGTGGAACAGTTGACAGCTATAATGATCATAGGATTGTTATGGCAGCATCCATAGCCGCAGCCTATTCAAAAGATCCTGTTAAAATATTAAATGCACAAAGTGTTAATAAAAGCTATCCGAATTTTTTTGAAGATTATAAATCGTTAGGAGGTGTCGTTAATGGCATCAATTTGGAATAAGGGAATCTCTATTTCCATTTTTGGAGAGTCTCATGGCACTGCAATAGGTGTCGTTATGGATAACATACCTGCAGGCATGTTGATTGATATTGAGACTATCAACAGCTTTATGTCTCGTCGCGCGCCATCATTAAAAAAATATGGTTCTACCAAAAGAAAAGAGTCGGATATGCCCGAGGTTTTGTCAGGTATTTTAAATGGCAAAACAATCGGCACTCCAATATGTGCGATTATATATAATGAAAACCAAAGATCCAATGACTATGATGATGTTAAAAATTTAATAAGACCAGGTCATGCAGATTTTACAGGGAATGTAAGATATAATGGCTTTAATGATATGAGAGGAGGAGGACATTTTTCTGGAAGACTTACTGCTCCGCTTACATTTGCAGGTGCTATTTGTGCTCAAATTCTTAAGGTCAAAAATATAAGCACGTTTGCTCATATAAGCTCCATAGGCAGTAAAAGTGACGATCTTTTTAACAGCTTAGATATTGACCTTAAAAGCCTTGAAAAAATTGCTTCAAAACCGTTACCTGTGCTAAACGACAATGTTATAGAACAAATTGAAAAAGAGATAAAAAATGCACATGATGATGGCGATTCGGTGGGCGGAACAATAGAGTGTATGGTCGTTGGAGTGCCTGCCGGAATTGGATCTCCAATGTTTGATGGAATTGAAAATGATATATCATCTTTGGCGTTTGGTGTGCCTGCTGTAAGGGGTATAGAATTTGGAGCTGGCTTTAAAGCTGCAACGATGAGAGGCTCTTCGCATAATGATGATTTTTATGTGCATGATCTAAAAATTAGGACTAAAACCAATAATCATGGCGGTATACTTGGTGGAATAACTTCGGGTATGCCAATTGTTTTTAGAGTTGCCATTAAACCCACACCGTCTATTGGCAAAATGCAAAATACAGTAAACTTAAAAAATATGGTAGATGACAAAATAGAGATTAAAGGAAGACATGATGCGTGTATTGTGCCAAGGGCAGTACCTGTAATTGAATCGGTTGCAAATATAGCCATTTTATCTCAAATGATTAATCAAGGTAAGTTTTAATGAAGGAAGGTTTTATCTGTGAAATCTTATGTTATTAGTGAAAATGACTCCGGGCAGAGATTAAACAGATTTATTGAAAAGATTGCTCCAAATTTACCAAAATCAATTTGCTATAAAGCTATAAGAAAAAAGAATATTAAAATTAACAAAAAAAGATGTGAAGCAAAAGATATTTTAGCCACGGGAGATGTTGTTGATATATATCTTTCTGATGATTTTTTTATCAAGAAAACTAAAGACGCATCTGTTTCAATTAGCAAAGGAAAATTAAATATTGTTTATGAAGATATCAATATTATTGTTATTAATAAGCCGATTGGGTTAAAGTCTCAACCTGACATATTAGGTGAGGATAGTTTGGTTGGAAGATTAATAAACTATATGATAGAAACAAAAAAATATGATTTTGAAAATGAAAATACATTTAAACCGGCACTTTGCAATAGACTCGACACAAATACTAATGGTCTTGTAATAGCTGCAAAAAATGCTGCCGTGCTTAGAGATATAAATAAACTTATACGAGATGGAAATATTGAAAAAAAGTATTCTTGTGTTGTTCAGGGAAGGCCAAGTAAATATAGTGATATATTAACTGGTTGGTGGAGCAAAGATGGAAAAAGCAACAAAGTAAGAATTACACCGTTTAAAAGGGATAATGCAAAAAAAGTGATAACAGAATATAAAGTGATAGAAGAATTTAAAGAAAAATCAAAACTTGAGGTTATTTTGCATACAGGTAGGTCCCATCAAATTAGAGCGCATTTTGCGTCCATTGGTCATCCAATAGTTGGTGATATAAAATATGGCAGCAAGTTTAAGGGAACTCAGAAACTAACTGCTTGTGAAATAATTTTTCATAGCAAAAATTCAATTCTAGATTATCTTGATGACAAATCTATATCTTTGTAATATTATTGAGAAAAGGAATGGTTTTAATATATGAAATACATAGTTGTGTTGTGCGATGGAATGGCAGATTATCCGTTAAAAGAGTTTGATAACAAAACACCAATGACAGTTGCGAAAAAGCCCAATATGGACTATCTTGCAAGTCGTGGTGAAGTAGGTTTTGTTAAAACAATAGCAGACGGATTAAAACCCGGAAGCGATGTTGCCAATCTCTCGGTTCTTGGTTATGATCCAGCATTATATTATTCCGGCAGGTCTCCTTTGGAAGCTGCAAGCATTGGCATTGATCTAAGTGATACAGATGTAACTTTTAGATGCAATCTTGTTACTTTGTCTAATGAGGAAGATTATGATCACAAAACGATTTTGGATTATTGTGCAGGAGACATTTCCACAAGAGAGGCAAAGTTGCTGATAGATGCACTTGATAGAGAACTTGGAAATGATATGATGAAATTTTACACAGGTGTTAGCTATCGTCATTGTTTGGTTTTAAAAAATGGCACGTTGGATCTTTCAAAATTCACACCGCCTCATGATATTTTGAACAAGAAGATAACCGAATATTTGCCTGACCCCGTAAAATCAGGTTTTTTACTCGATTTAATGGAAGATTCTTTTGATTTATTAAGCAAACATGAAGTTAATATAGAACGTTTAAAAAAAGGTCTTTTGCCTGCAAATTCTATCTGGCTTTGGGGAGAAGGGAAGAAAAAACCGCTAAAGCCATTTGAGGATAAATATGGGATTAAAGGTTCTATGATATCAGCTGTTGATTTGTTAAAGGGAATAGGTAAGCTTGCAAAAATGCATGTAGTCGAAGTTGATGGTGTTACAGGATATATTGATACAAATTTTAAAGGCAAAGCAGATAATGCGATAAATGAATTGCTTAAAGGTCAAGATTTTGTATATGTGCATTTAGAAGCACCTGATGAATGCGGTCATAGAGCTGAAGTGAAAAACAAGATAAGATCTATTGAATATATAGATGAAAAAGTAATTGAGCCTATTATTAAAAGTATGAAATCAAATGGTGAAGATTTTAAAATTATGGTGCTCCCAGATCATGCGACGCCTCTATCGCTTAGAACGCACACAATGGACTTAGTACCGTTTTTGATTTATGATTCAACAAATGAAAAGCAGTCAGGCATAGATTGCTTTGATGAATTAAGTGCAAAATCAACTGATAAAGTCGTTAGAGAAGGCCATAAGCTTATGGATGAATTTATTTTAAAATGAAGAATTTAAATTTATAGTCTGTTTACTAAACCAAACATAATCATAGGGATTCGTATTATAAGATAGCATATAAAAATAATTAAAATATAAAATAGTGAGCGAAAGATATATTTATATGGCAGTATGTTCATAGCTTTAAATAACAGAGAAAAATACAATATATTTATTAAAGAGAATGAAGCCACAAATATTATAAGACCAATATATATATTGTTAAATAAATATGTGCTTATAGTTAATGAACTTATGATAACAAAAATTTGTGCTGCACAAAATAACATAGCATATTTTTGTTTGTTTATGGATATGGGAATTCCCTGCAAGCAAATACTTAAGAACAAGAAAAACGCTTGAATAGATAGAATTCTCACTATATTTCCAGCTATATCCCAATCGGGACCAAGATATAGTTTAAATAAAACATCACCTAATGCTAATATAATAATTACCGGTATTATAGCAAGTTTCATAGATATGATAGCACTTTTATAGGTAAATTTTCCTATAGATTTATTGCTGCGTACCATGTCTGAGGAGGTTTGAAATAGCACTTTGCCAATTGAAGTGCCAATAAGATTTACAGGCATTGCTATTAATCTTGTAGATGCTGAATATTGTCCGAGCACATTGACCCCAAATAGAGGTTTAATTAATAAGCTCGGTATATTGTTTTTTAATTCAGTTAAAATACCTGTTGGCAATTGATATGTAATAAACTTTTTATTTCTTTTAAACACTTTTTTATATTCATTTAATTTAAAAGAGAAAAAGCATTTTGGAAGGTGTGATTTCATAACCAATAGAGTTATAATCTGACCCAAGATCCAGCTTATAAAATAACCATATTGCTTTATGTCTAAAAGTCCCAAAATAATTGCTAGTGTACTATAAGTTATATTATTTATAATAGGATTTTTCATAAGTATTTTATATTTTGATTTGCGATTAAGCCACGTATAGCACGTTTGAATTTGTTGTAGTGTAAAAATTGAAAAGAAAATATAAATTGCTGTGAATAAAGGATTTAAACTTATAAATCTCGGTGAAATAAAATTAATATATATGTAAAAAATCATAGCTACGAGTAAGCTTATAAAAAAAACGCACGATGTTATAACTTTATATGTTTGTTGCATATTTTCATCATCTTTTTCCATCATCATAGCATTGATGAGTCCGATGTCAGAAAAAGAATTAACGATGTATGAAACAGTGGTTAAAAATGTCCACTCACCTATTATAGAATCGCCATAAATTCTTGTCACAACCGGGAATGTTAATAATGTTATTATCTGTCCAAATAGTGCTCCTGATGAAATTTTAAGTGTATTTTTAAAAAAAGTTGAGTTTTGAAGTTTTTGAATAAATTTTTTCATTTTTCTTACCTTATAATAATCAATTTTGGAAATTTACAATTATTTTAATCGATATTATAAAGACATATTATAACATTATATCTGATTAAACTCAAATTAAAATATAAATATAATTTGCGAATGTTGCATGTTTATATTATAATAATTTACATAAATATAGCTATTAATTGTAAGATTGAATATTAAAAATTTTAAGCAAAAAATAGGAAGTAAGGTAAAAATTATGCTATGTAGAGTAAAAAGCATGGGCTTAATTGGGCTTAGTGCTTACGCAGTTACGGTTGAAGTGGATGTATCAGTTGGTCTGCCAACATTTGAGCTTGTTGGATTGCCAGATGCTGCTGTAAAAGAAAGCAGAGAAAGAGTTAGAGCGTCATTAAAAAACTGTGGATATGAATTTCCGATTGGCAGAGTTATTATTAATTTAGCGCCTGCTGATGTAAAAAAAGTTGGTCCACTTTACGATTTGCCTATTTTGCTTGGAATTATGAAAGCAAGTGAACAATTGAGTAAATGCATAGATAACTCTTGCTTTATAGGTGAGTTATCACTTGGTGGAGAGGTGCGCAGATGTGCTGGCGTTTTACCAATGGTAATTGAAGCAAAAAGTCGTGGAATAAAAAGCATATTTGTTCCAAAAGATAATGCTCTTGAAGCAAGCATTGTAGATGGAATTAAAGTTTATGGGGTTTCTGATATTGGTGAGTTGATTAGATTTTTAAATGGAGAAGACTGCATAAAACAACTAACTTATAATAAGTTAAATATTAAACAAAAAAGCTTTGACGTTGATTTTAGTGATGTAAAAGGCCAAGCACTTGCAAAAAGAGCACTTGAAATAGCAGCTGCTGGTGGCCATAATGTGCTATTAATTGGGCCTCCTGGTTCAGGGAAGAGCATGCTTGCAAAGAGGTTACCAACAATATTGCCAGAACTTACATTTGATGAATCTATAGAGGTTACAAATGTGCATTCAGTAGTTGGAAAACTGTCTTGTGATAATCCGCTAATTTCAGTTCGTCCTTTTAGGTCGCCTCATCATACCATATCATCTGTTGGTTTATCCGGCGGAGGGTCTAATGTAAAACCGGGTGAAATTTCTATGGCACACCACGGAGTTCTTTTTTTAGATGAACTTCCTGAATTTAAACGTGATGTAAAGGAAGTTTTACGGCAACCTATTGAAGATGAGCAAATTACTATAACAAGAGCTGCTGTTTCAGTTACATATCCTTGTTCTATAATTGTAGTTGCTGCTATGAATCCATGCCCTTGTGGTTATTTCGGACAACCTACAAGAGAATGCACATGTTCCTACTCTAAAGTGGAACAATATTTGTCTAAAGTTTCTGGACCGCTACTTGACAGACTTGATATACATGTAGATGTAGCGCCGGTTGAATTTGACGATTTAACTCAGAGTAAGCAAGAAGAAACATCTGCGCAAATCAGATGTAGAGTAGAAAAAGCAAGGTCTATCCAACAAAAGAGGTATAAAAAATATTCATTTTCAAACAATGCAAAACTTGCAAGTTCTCAAATGAAAAAATATTGCGTTTTAACCGATTCCGCAAAGATTATGCTTAGAAATGCATTTGATAAAATGGGGTTGTCCGCAAGAGCTTATGATAAAATATTAAAAGTTTCGAGAACTATAGCTGATTTAGATGGACAAGATGTTATACAAAGCTATCATATTGCAGAAGCTATTCAATATCGCAGTATGGATAGAAAATATTGGAAAAATTAAATATTATTTTATAATTATAAGTATTTTAGGAGAAAAATTATGAAATTAGTTATACAAAGAGTTACAGATGCTAGTCTTAAAGTAAACAATGAGGAAATATCAAAAATTGGGAGAGGTTACTTAGTATTAATTGGAATTAAAAATTTAGACACAAAAGAAAATGCAGATTATTTAGTAAATAAGTTAGTAAACTTAAGAATTTTTGAAGATGGAAATGATAAATTAAATTTATCAATAAAAGATATAAATGGAGAGTTACTTTTAGTTTCTCAATTTACACTTTATGGAGATTGTTCTAGAGGTAATAGGCCATCATTTATAGAAGCTGCAAGACCAGAAGATGCAAAAGAAATATATGATTATTTTATTCAAGAGTGTAAAAAACATGTAAAAATAGTTAAAGAGGGTGTTTTTGGTAGTAACATGAAAATAAATTTAACAAATGATGGACCAGCAACTATAATAATGGAAAATAAAGATAGGTGATGATTATGTTGAAAGAAAAAATAAGACCAAGTCAGGAAATACGCTTCAATGGGACTACCAAGTTTCTGCAAAATATGAAGGAACAAGAAATGTTAAAAGAATAAGAACATCCTTTAAAGGTTCAGCATCTTTGAGAAATTCAGCATCGATTAATTTGGGAATCTCATTAAGTGGTGTAAGTGCTGGTTCTAGTTCAAGTTGGCAATATATTACTACAGTAGAAAAATATTGGGAAAACACCAATGGAGCTGATAATTCATGGTACCGTTCTAATATGGCGGTTTCTCCTTCAATAGATTATAGACCTAACACAATATCAATACATAATGCAGCAACATTAGAATTAGATAATAACGTTATGGTTTATTACATAACGGCAAGCGTATAAATTTAGAAAACAGCATGATTTAACTCAGCATGAAAGAGAGGGTGTATGAAGAAATTAATAATAAGTGTTTTAGCATTAATTTTAATTTTAACTGGATGTGCAGAAGGTAAATATCCGCACGCAGATGGGGAAAATACAATTTTGCTTTTAGATAGATTTGGACACAAGTTTTTTTCATATAATATGGATAAGTATAATGTAGAGGAAAAGTGCGAAAAAAACAGCTTTGTACAATATGAATTTCCAACTCAGTGTGAATATTATACCTCAGGAGATGGAACAACCTTAGATTTTTCTATTATTAAGATAGAAAATAATGAAGTAAAAGAATTATTAAAAATTGATAATGGGAAATATATTTTACCATTATCAGCAACAGATGACGACTTGTTTTTTTGTTTGGGGGCAGATACAGAAGATGACTTTAATAAGGTTCTAGTGAAGTATGACAAGGGAAATAATGAATTAATTGAATATTCCAAAGTGAGTGGTCGCATTAATAGAGGAACAATAATTGGCAATAAATTGTTTTACAACGTTTTGGAACAGACAGATGAAAAAAGAAAATATAGTTTATATTCTGTGAAGTTTGATGACATAGAAGCTGAACCTATTTTAGAAAAACAAGATTTAAAATGTGATGATATATATTCTCAGGGTGACAGATTATATTTTTCAGATGAAAAATACATATATAGTGATGACGGAAAAAAATTTTTAAAAGCATCACAAAATTATTTTGTTGGTGAGAATTTATTAGTCCAATATTGTATAGATGATAATAAAGATATGGCAATGAAAGTGACAAATACCGAAACAAATGAAATAGTGTTTACATCAAGCCAAATATTAGGATTTGAGGTAAAAGAAAATAAGATTATAGCATATTGTTATGGTAAAATAGAGACATTCGATTTTTAATTTGAGGTGAAAATGTGTCTGGAAAAATAATTCTAAATGGTATATCAAAAATATTTGAAGAAAAATGTATTATAGATGATATTAGTTATATATTTGAACAGGGTAAAATATATATAATAAGTGGAGAAAGTGGTTGTGGAAAAACTACTTTATTAAATATTTTGGCAGGGTATATCTCCCCTGATAATGGCAATGTTACGACAAATTCAAAAATATCGTATATGTTTCAGGATGAACTGCTTTTTTCGAATTTAACAGTTAGAGAAAACTTATATATAAGGTTATATGCATATAAAAACTCAGATATCGATTATGACGAAGTGATAAATGAGGCGCTTGTGAGCCTTGGCATTGAGTCATTAATTGATAAAAAAGTAAATTTATTATCTGGTGGTGAGCGCCAAAGAGTGCAGCTTGCATCAATATTGCTTTCTGAACCGGACGTAATTTTATTGGATGAACCAACAGTTAAGCTCGATGAAGAAAATAAAGTAAAAATGATAGAAGTAGTTGAACACATATTTAAAGACAAGACACTGATTATCGTGACGCATGATGAAAAAAAGTTCAGTGGAAAGTATACCAAATTAAAGATAACAAAGGGTAAATTATATGAGGATGAATTATAAGAAAATATCTAAAATGATACTAAAAAAATCAAATAAATATTTAAAGATATCTGTGGCACTATTTGCTTTTTCACTTATTTTTCTATCAACATTTTTAATTATGTTTATAAACCAATATATGCAAGTAAAACGGGACTTTATTGACAACGATAACACGCATATTATTGAAGTTTCCTATGAAGAGCATCAGAATAATGTATGTGAACTTAAATTTTCTGATCTAGAAGATATGGATATAGAGATAAAAGCAAATTTTAAAGATTTACAGTATGATATTGTTAAAGAATATCAATTGAATTTTGGAATTGAAGATGAAAACCATAACACGATGTTTATTTATGGACTGTCAGATAATGCTTCAAAGTTTTTAAACGGAGTAGAACTTAAAAACGATAACATATATCAAAATACTGCAAACGTTGAGTATATAACCTTAAAAATTCCTATTATATTTGCTGATAAAAATGGTCTGACAAGCAATGATATAGTTTCATATCAATTAAAAAATAATTCAATAGATCTTAAAAACACTATCTTTAATTCGTATAAAGAACAAAAAGATAGGGCGTTTGTGAATTTTGAAACTTATAAAAAAATAATTGAACAAGCTTATAATATTAATTGGGACGACTTTGAACATCAATTTGATATAAAAAACATTTTTGGCATACAAGCGATACATAAGGTATTTATACATATAAATGACTTAAATCAAGTTGAAAAAATCGCTACAATCATTGATAATATGGGCTTTGCAACGAACTATACTTTTAAATCGTTTGACAATTTTTCAGAATCAATGAACAACACAGTTTTTATATTTATAATTTTGGTATTTACAATTTTAGCAATTACAATTATTTATATGATTCTGTCGTTTAATTCCTATTTAAAAGTTCAACAAAAAGATATGGGCATTTTAAAGCAATATGGATACAGCGAAAAGAAAATACATAAGATTTATAGCAGAAACATCAAAGGTTTTTTACTTTATTACAATATTTAATGTGTTAATAGGGCTAGTTTTCATTGGCTTTAAGGATTTTAGTTACATATTATTAATTTTTGGAATTGTAAGTTTGCTGCAATATATAATAAATAGAATAATAGTGAATGTACTGCTAAAATCATATACGAAGAAAAATATTATGGATCTATTAAAAAAGAGTAAAGAGTTTGAATAAATTTCTTTGAAAAGATATCAAAATGATAAAAAACAATAATTTATAGATAAAGGTATGGAATATAATAAAAAAAGCAACAAAATTGAAATGCTTTCAAGTGAAAAATATATCGGATTTAATTCGTTAAATTAATCAAAAAAGTGAAATTGCTCTAAAATAGAATATAATATGCAGTAAATAAAGATGTAAAAAAAGAAAAAAACAGGCAAAATGAGATTAAAAAGTCAAATATACAAATGTAAATAACTGAGAAAAGAAATATACGCCAACTATTCCGTGTTTCCTATTCCATTAAAATGATAAAAATTTACTGCATTTACCGCTTTATATTTTATATTTCTTATTTTGTTTTTGCCTTATCTTTTTTAATGAAGCACCCTTTTCAAAAAGGGTGCGTTTTTATTTTAATCTAGCATTTAGAACATAAAAATTTATGTATAATTTATTAACAACATTAAAAAAACCATAAATAAGGGCTTTCTTTTTTTATAATTTGCAGTACTTAGATGGTGCGCCAGAAGGGATTTGAACCCCTGACCTACTGGTTCGTAGCCAGTTACTCTATCCAGCTGAGCTACTGGCGCTTAAATAACTGTATAATATTTTTATATTATACCACAACATGTATTAATTGTCAAACTACACAGTACAGTAAAGAGGAATGTTCAATGTATGTGTTACAATAATATGTGACAAAAGGAAAAAAAGATAGCAAATAGGAGCAACCTGTGTTAAGGTTGAGTTACAAATAAAAATGAAAGGTAGGTGTTCTATTCACTATGAATAAGATAACACAAACTATGCTTTATCGTCAATCTTTGTTTTATATGCTAAAAAGCATTGTGTTACTAAAGCGGCTATTCACTATCGTACCAACCGACAGTATATTTATCGTCGGTTAAAAAGATATGACGGCATATTACATTATCTTTCTGACAAGTCTCACAAACCAATCATCATTTTAATCAACATATTGAGCAAGAACTTGCATTGATTCGCAATATGTAACTAAGAAATTCCTATACGGGTCTAATTGTCTTATGGGTAAAATTGCGGCAGTGTGGATATATTCGCTCTATCTCTGGGATGTATTGTGTTCTGATTCGAAGCGGTCAAATAGCTATAAAACTAACCAAATTCAAAGTATATTCCTAAGCCATATAAGCAAATGAAATATCTTGGTCAGCGCACACAAATAGATGTAAAATTTGTCTCTTCAGTTTACTTAATAGGCGATACAAAAGGTAAGAAATTTATCAATATACAGCAATATATTAATACAGCAGATATCGCTATTTAGAAGCTTTAAAAAGCATAGCACCTATTCTTTATGCGATGTTCTTAAAACATTTAGTCAAAGCATTTCTATATGCTATTGAGTGCGTTCAAACAAACAATAGCTCCTGATTCACCAATCGCTTAAAAACTTTCGAATGTCTGAAAGAAAAATCTTATTTGAAGTTACTCTTTCTAAGTTAGGAATAAAGTACAAAATGATAAGATCATATGCACCAATACATAATGGCAGAGTGGAACGTTCTCATAGTAAGTATAACGAATAATTTATGCTTCACATACATTCTATTCCTTCTATGATTTCAAAAGCAACTGGTGGTTATAAGGCGTTAATACAATAAATTTCAAATGTGTCCTCTAAATTGGCACTCTCCTAAACATACTCTTTTTGCTTTTTCTAATGTGTAATACATCATTGACAAACCTACACAGTACTAGAGTGAGAGTACATCAACATGTAAGTGTTACAATAATATGTTATACTTACATTTAAAATAGAAATTTCAAATTATAAATCTTTATATATTTTAATTTTTGTGATATGATAAATTTATATTATTGTGATATAATAAAAATATAAAATGTGAAAAAGGAGAAAAGCAGGCAAAGACGGCTGAAACAAAACTTGAAACCAAATGTACAATTGTAAACAATTTAGAAAAATTTATATATTCAAATCAAAAATAAAGAAATAGACAATAAAACTTTATATGGAAGGAAACAGTGGAAGAGTATTATAGAAATATTTGAAATAGGTAAAAATACATGCTTACGCTGGATAAAAAAATATACGAAGGAATTAAAATTAAAGATAAACTTAATTAGAGTATTGAATTAATTAGAAATTGATGCACTTTATAATTTTGCAAAGAGAAAAAACAGAATATATGTGATAACGCTTGTAAGTAGAAATAAGAAACAAATAGAAAATCTAAATATTTTGTTCTATATATACTGATAAAGCTTTTAATAAATTTGTCTTAGTTAAGTTTTTAAATTCTTCAATTAAATTTGATCTCTTCTCTTTTATTTAAGGCTTCTATTTATTATAGAGCTATTTTTCAACTTAAAAGGCTTTAAAAAATCGAAAAAGTATTTTTAAATAATTAAATGAATAATAGAAGTCGTTTAAATTATAAATCAGATATTTATGCGAATTTAATAACAATTATAAAAATATGATTTTATTAATAGTTAATTTTATAATAATATCAAAAATTTATATTTTGTTGTGTAAAATATATTAAGGAATTGAAAGAGGTTTTATATGAATAATAGATTAATTAAGCAAATAGGCTATTTAACATGTATATTTGATATAATAAGCATTATAATAATTCATATAAGTTTTTATGGAAATATTTTGGATCCTTTTAGATCAATTTTATTATTAGTTTGTGTGCCTTTGGTACTTCTTATTTTGCCGGGTGTTTTTCTAATAGATAAGGCGTTTGTTTTACCATCTTTGAATACCATTATTTCGGCTATATCGATTATATTAATTTATTGGAATTTTTGCATTATTTCGTTTGATGATGGTAAAGCATGGTTTTTAAACATAGTAGGAATGGTAACTTGTATTTTAAATATTATAACAGTGGTAATATCGTTTATTGCTGATAATAATTTTCAATACAAAAAGCGTTCTAGTTACTTTATTGTAATAGCGGTGACATTATTTGGGTTGATAATTATAGCTATAATTTTATTTTTATATAATATTTTTAATGGAACAATACATTTTATATAAAAGCTTTAATATTTATTATTAAAAATTCTTTTCAATGTAAAATATAATTGCAATTCATAATTATATATAATATAGGTTATAAAATTAAATATAACAAATAAAATTAATTAAAGCGTATTCTTGCACTTTTTTCTCAAACTTGCTTTTTATCTTTCTTATTTTATTTAAGCCTCTCTGTGTAGCAATCTAAAATTTTATAAAAATTGTTAAAAGTAGGTATATTATGATATAATAAAAATAATGATATTTAGAAAGGTTGAGATTATGGGCGAGAAATTTTATTTAACAACTGCTATTACCTATGCTTCCAGAAAACCTCATATTGGGAATACATATGAAATAATATTAACGGATGCTATTGCAAGGTTTAAGCGAATGCAGGGGTTTGATGTGCATTTTTGCACTGGAACTGATGAGCATGGTCAAAAAGTAGAAGATTTGGCAAAAAATGAGGCTTTGAAGCCACAACAATACGTGGATAGGGTCTCTTCTGAAATTAAAAGAATTTGGGATTTGATGGGGTCTTCTTATGACACTTTTATTAGAACAACAGATAAATATCATGTAAAAACAGTTCAGAAAATATTTAATAAGCTATATAATCAAGGTGACATATACAAAGGCAAATATAAGGGCTGGTATTGTGTACCTTGCGAGTCTTTTTGGACCGATAATCAACTTGTTGGCGGGAAATGTCCTGAATGTGGAAGAGAAGTTAAAAAAACCGAGGAAGACGCTTATTTTTTCCGCATGAGCAAATATCAAGATAGACTTATGGAGCATATTAAAAATAATTGTGATTTTATTGTGCCAAAATCTCGTGAAAACGAAATGATAAATAATTTTCTAAAGCCTGGATTGCAGGATCTGTGTGTTTCAAGAACTTCATTTAAATGGGGAATTCCAGTTGATTTTGATCCAAAACATGTTGTATATGTCTGGATTGATGCTCTTGCCAATTATATTACTGCAATAGGATATGATCCTGATAATCCAAGTGAGGAATTTAAGAAACTATGGCCTGCCGATTTACATGTGATAGGAAAGGATATCTTAAGATTTCACACTATTTATTGGCCGATAATGCTGATGGCTTTAGATTTACCTTTGCCTAAAAAGATATTTGGGCACCCTTGGTTGTTATCCGGCGAAAGCAAGATGAGCAAATCTGTTGGAAATGTAATATATGCAGATGAACTTTCAGAAATGTTTTCTGTTGATGCGGTTAGATTTTATCTTCTAAGCAATATGCCATATGCTCAAGATGGGTCTATAACATATGAAAACATTATTGCTACTTGGAATTCTGAACTTGCTAATACTCTTGGCAATTTGGTAAAACGCACCGGAGATATGATTTATAAATATTTTGATGGTGTTGTTCCAAATCCCGGAATTGAGCAGGAACTTGATAAAAATCTCAAAGATTTTGCAATGTCTGCTTTTGAAAAATATATAAGTTTGATGGACAGTTTTAAAACAGCAGATGCTATAGACTGTATAATGTCACTTGCCAGACGCTGCAATAAATATATTGACGAAACCGCTCCTTGGGTATTAATCAAAGACGAGAGTAAACATGAAATGCTCGCAACTGTACTTTACAATCTACTTGAAGGTATAAGATTCATAAGTGTAATGTTGCTTCCAATTATGCCAACCACAGCTGACGAAATTTTGAATCAGATTGGAAATCCAGCAAGAACTTTTGAATCGCTAAAAAGTTTTGGCAGCATAAAATCAGGAATTAAAATAAAAAAACCAAAAGTTCTTTTTAGCCGTTTGGATGAAGAAAAAAAATTAAAAGAAATTGAAGATAAAATTAGTGCTAACAATAAAAAAAGTACGCCAGAAAATGTTATAACAATAGATCAATTTTCAAATGTTGAGCTTAAAGTATTTGAAGTGATTTCTTGCGAAAAAATAGAAAAATCCAAGAAGTTGCTTAAACTACAGCTTGATGGTGGAAATGAAAAAAGACAAGTGGTTTCGGGCATATCGGCTTGGTATGAACCAGAAGAATTAGTTGGCAAAAAAGTAATTGTAGTCTCTAACTTAAAACCTGTTAAACTTTGTGGTGAGCTAAGTCAAGGCATGATATTGTCTGCGGATATTAGTGAAGATGATGTTAAAGTGATTTTTGTGGATAAATCTGTCCCAAATGGTACAAAATTAAGATAATAGTTAATTTAACCGCAATGTGAAAGAGGTAAAAATGGATAAATTATCAGGAATTTTTGACACCCATGCACATTATGACGATGAAAGATTTGATGGTGATAGAGACAAGGTTTTATCGTCTATGAACGATTATGGTGTATCGTATATATGTAATGTTAGCTCTGATTTGAAAGGTTGCAAAAACTCTTTAGAACTTGTCAATAAATATGATTTTATATATTGCGCAACAGGAGTGCACCCTATATGCATTGAAAATCTACCAAGTGACTGGATTAAAAAATTAAGTGAATATGCAAAATGCAATAAAGTTGTTGCAATAGGCGAAATAGGACTTGACTATCATTATGAAGGCTACTCAAAATCAAAGCAAATTGATGGTTTTGAAAGACAGATGGACTTAGCTCAGTCTTTAGATCTACCGGTAATAATTCATAGTCGTGAAGCAACAAATGATACACTTGATGTAATTAGGAATTTTCCTAAAGTAAGTGGTGTGGTTCATTGCTTTTCAGGAAGTGTGAAAACAGCTTTTACACTTTTAGATTTGGGATGGTACATAGGGTTTACGGGAGTTGTTACATTTAAAAATGCGAAAAAGACCGTTGAAGTTGCAAAAGAAGTACCAAATGAAAGGTTCGTTATTGAGACAGATTGTCCATATATGGCGCCTGAACCTTGGCGGGGAAGTCGATGCGATTCAACAATGCTTGTTTCTGTTGCTAACAAAATTGCTGAGATAAAGGGCATGTCTGCTAGTGAAGTTGTAAATATTACTCGGAAAAATGCATTTGATTTATATAGGTTAAATTTGTGATTTAGATAAATATTTTTAAAATAGATGAGTTTTTAGTTAAAATTTTAGGAGCTATTATGAAAAAATTAATGCTAAGAAGATGGGTTTTGCCTATATTGTGCACATTATTATTTGGAATGATATGGTTTTATCTTAAATTACCTCCTATTAATATAAAATCACTGGATTTTTGGATTTTAATCGGAGTTTTAGCAATTGTTTTTTTAGTGATTAAATTTCTTTTTTGTCTTGAATTTATGTATAAAGAAGGTTTTAAAAAAAAAGACATCTATAAAAATGTTAACGCAAAAATAGGGTATTTTAAAATTCCGATGAATTTTAGAAAAAGTGATTATAACTTTAAATTTATAATAAAGATAGTCTTAATTTTAGTTGTTATTATTATAGTAGGTGGTATTGTTGTTTGGGTGACATCTTCAGAAATTTTTAATGCAAAAGCCTATCATGATCAGATGCAAGTCGTTGAGGGTAATTTTCAAGAAGATATTTCCGAAGTACCTTTATCCCAAATTCCGATAGTTGATAAAGCAACTGCTATAAAGTTAGGAAACAGGGAACTGGGAGAGATGGCAGATTTAGTATCTCAATTTGAAATATCGGATATTTATACTCAAATTAACTATAATAATTCTCAAATAAGAGTGTCACCTTTGATGTATGGTGATTTAATAAAATGGTTTACAAATCAAGGTGATGGGATACCTTATTATGTAAAAATAAATATAGCCACACAGGAAACCAATTTGGTAAAAACACAGGATCCAATTAAATATAGTCCATATGAGCATTTTAGCAGATATTTAAAACGACACCTTCGTTTTTTATATCCATTTGATATGTTTGAAACTCCGGTATTTGAGCTTGATGATACTGGGAGGCCATTTTGGGTTGTACCGGTATATGAATATGAAATTGGTGTCATTGGTGGTAAAGATATCGTAAGTGTTATAGTGGTTGATGCTGCAACAGGTGAGTCACAAAAATATAACATAGGTGAAGTGCCGCAATGGATAGATAACGTATTTCCGGCAAAACTGCTTAATATTCAAGCGAATAATTGGGGGAAATATTCCAATGGATGGGTTAATTCAATATTTAGTCAAAGAAATGTTGTTACCACTGCTTCAGGCTACAATAGCATTGTGTTAAATGGTGATTTGTGGATGTATACTGGACTTACTTCAGTGACCGATGATCAATCTAATGTTGGTTATATATTATCAAATATGAGAACAAAAGAAACTAAATTTTATCAAATAAAAGGCGCTAACGAAGAAAGTGCCATGCGGTCTGCAGAGGGGAAAGTTCAAGAAAAAAAGTATAATGCTACATTTCCCATTTTAGTAAACATTGCAGACAAACCAACATATTTTCTTAGTTTAAAAGATGATGCTGGGCTTATTAAACAATTTGCGTTTGTTTGTGCGGAGCAATATCAAATTGTTGGTGTTGGTGATAGTTTATTGTTGGCGCAAAACGCATATATTCAGCAGCTTAAAGCAAACGGCGCTAATGTCTATGAAGAAAGTAATTTTAAAGCAGGAAATATAATTGATATAAACATGGCAGTTGTTGATGGAAATACCAACTATTATTTTAAACTTAAAGATGAACCCAACTTAATTTTTGTGGCTCCTATATCTGTTAGTTATAATTTGCCTTTTATCAAAATAGGGGATTATGTTGAAACAAAATATACAGAGAGAGATTCAAGTGAAAATTTAAAAACCATTAATGAAATTAAAATTGTTATGTAAAAATTTATTATACGGTGATAATATTGACAGATGAAGATTATATGAAAATTGCTCTTGAACAGGCAAAGATGGCAAGTGATATTGGCGAAGTGCCTGTTGGAGCGTTAATAGTTCAAGACGAAAAAATAATATCAACGGGATTTAACAAGAGAGAAAGTTCAAAAAACGCTCTTTTGCATGCTGAGATAGTAGCAATAAATTCAGCATGTGAAAAGCTTAATGGGTGGCGTATTTTAAACTCTACAATTTATGTTACACTGGAACCGTGCGCTATGTGTGCAGGCGCTATAATTAATTCAAGAATTAGTCGTGTTATTTATGGAGCATCTGATCCAAAGGCAGGGTCTTTTGGGTCGATAGTCAATCTTGCAGAGCTTCCTTACAATCATAGGCCAAAAATAGTACCAAATGTTTGTTCTGAAGAATCTGCAGCATTGCTTTTTAACTTTTTTAAAAAGCTAAGGTAAAAAGTAATTAATTTATATTTGTTTTCAATTTATTTGCATAGTTTAGAAGTTGTTCATGTGTGTTTTGTAAATTGCCATTTATTACTTCCTTTAATATTTTTTTAAGTATGCTTTTAATTATAGGCCCTTGTTTATAACCTAAATTTATCAAATCTTTGCCATTTATATTTAATTGTTCTATGCAATAACATATATTGTTATTTATAATATAAGTTAATAATTCTTGAGATTTTTCAATTTGATTGGTCGCAATTTTTTTATCTTTTTCATTAAGAACAATAGATGATGCCTGTCTTGTTTGCAAAAGTAGCGAATAAACTTTTGACCCTAATTCATTTAGCTTAAAACATATTTGTTCGATTTCAAAAGGTAAGTCTTCGTTTTGATATTGAATTATCTTTTTTAAAGTTTTAATATCTTGTTTTGATATTTGCAGCCTTGTCGCAATCTTTTCTGCAATGTCGCTGCTTATTTGTAGATAATTTTGTTTGGAGCTGATATTTAAACAATTTGGTATGCCGATATATTTAAATAATAAGCACAACCTGACTAGCAAAACAGGTTTTGAATTATAAATGGAAAACAGAATGCTTTCCCAAATATTTATATTTTCATAAATTTTATAATCTGAATTAATAATAGGCGCAAGTTCAGGTATGATTATCGCTATAATGTTTGAAAATTCATTTAATGATGTGCTAATATATTTTCCTAATAAAGCTTTGCAAAATTCTGATGATATGCGTTCATTGGATATGTTGTTAAGAAGCAACTTTTTTTCAAGCATAGCTTTTTTAGTATTATCATCAGGTTTAAATCCAAAAACTGAACAGAATCTAACAGCACGTAAAATTCTTAGTGCATCTTCCTCGAACCTTTCATATGGATCACCTACACAGCGTACTATACCTTTTTTTAGATCGCCTATGCCACCAAAGTAATCTATAATTTTAGTGTTTGGATGATAAGCCATGGAATTTATTGTGAAATCTCTTCTTTTTAAATCTTGCTTGAGCGAATTTACAAATGCAATATCTTTAGGTTTGCGGTTGTTTATATAATTTGATTCTTTGCGGTATGTTGTAATCTCAAACGATTGATTGTCAATTATTGCGGTTACTGTTCCATATTTGATGCCGGTGGGTATAACAGTAAATTGAGATAGAGCTTTTATTATTTGTTTTGGTTTAGCCGAAGTGCAAATGTCCCAGTCTTTAGGAACAATTCCAAGCAAACTATCTCTTACACATCCGCCAACAACATAACATTCAAAACCATGTTTTTCTAAAGCATTAATAATTAAAAGCACTTTCTTTGGTAAATTGATTGAATTTATCATAACAAAGTGCTCCTTTTATATTTTATATTAAACAAATTGGCAAATAGTTAGATTTTTAAAGCTTCTATGATTTTATCTCCCATCTCAGAACATGTTACTTTTTTGCAGCCATCTGTTATAATATCGACTGTGCGATATAAATTATCAATTACTAAACGCACTGCAGATTCAATTGCATCAGCTTCTTTTTGCATATTCAATGAATAACGAAGCATCATAGCTGCTGATAGAATGGTAGCTATAGGGTTAGCTATGTTTTGGCCTGCTATATCTGGCGCAGAGCCATGTGATGGTTCATATAGTCCTAAAGAAGTTTCGTTTATGCTGGCAGATGCAAGCATGCCTATTGAACCTGTCAGCATGCTTGCTTCATCTGAGAGTATGTCGCCAAACATATTTTCAGTTAGAATAACATCAAATCTGCAAGGGCATTTGAGGAGTTGCATTGTACAATTGTCAATTAGTATATCTTCAAGCTCCACATCAGGGTAAGCCTTTGCTGTTTCATGCACAACATCTCTCCAAAGACGAGAGGAATCTAATACATTTGCTTTGTCAACGCTTGTAACCTTTCTTTTTCTCTTTCTTGCTATTTCAAACCCTTTTATTGCTATTCTTTTTATTTCTTCTTCGCTGTATTCCAGTGAATCGATAGCTTTTTTCATGCCATTTTGCACTATGGTTTTGTGCTCACCAAAATAAAGGCCTCCTGTTAGCTCTCTAACGACTAATACATCAAAGCCGTCATTTACAATTTCAGGTTTTAACGGGCAAGCCGAAGCAAGTGCTGGAAAAAGCAAAGCAGGCCTTAAATTAGCAAAAAGATTAAGCTCTTTTCTGATTGTCAGCAAACCTTTTTCCGGGCGCAAATTGGCGGGAAGCGAGTCCCATTTTGGTCCGCCAACCGATCCTAAAAGAACGGCATCTGAAGATTTTGCTTTTGTTATTGTATCTTCTGTTATGGGAACACCTGTTTTTTCTATGCACTCACCTCCAAGCAGTGCATAATCATATTCAAATGAGTGGCTGTAGATATCGGATATGCAGTTGAGCACCTTAAGAGCCTGGTCGATGGTTTCAGGACCAATGCCGTCACCTTTAATAACAGTAATTTTCTTTTTCATTAAAATTTCTCCGTTTTTATTGCGTTTAAAAGATCACCTTCAACAATAATTTTTTTAATAAAGTTGGGAAAAGGTTCGACTTTATATTCTTCATTTTTAGTTATATTTTTAATTATGCCGATGTCAAAATTTACTTTTATCTCATCACCGTCATCAATATTGTTAGCGGCTTTCTCACATTCAAGTATTGGTAGACCAATATTTATTGCATTGCGGTAAAATATGCGTGCAAAAGATGAAGCGATGATAACAGATATAGCATTGTTTTTAAGAACATCGGGAGCATGTTCTCTTGATGAACCGCATCCAAAATTTTGTCTTGCAACAATTATATCACCGGGTTTAATTTTTTTTACAAATTCAGGATCAATATCTTCCATGGCATGTGTTGCAAGTTCTTTTTTGTCCATTATGTTCAAATAGCGAGCGGGAATTATTACATCAGTATCGATGTTATCTCCAAACTTATGTGCGATACCATGTGCATTCATATTGTTTTCTCCTTAAGTTAATTATAAAGACTCAGGTGAAGATATTTTACCTGTAATTGCTGAAGCTGCGGCAACAGCCGGACTTGCAATATATATTTCACTTTTTATATCTCCCATGCGGCCGACAAAGTTTCTGTTTGTTGTGCTAACTGCTTTTTCACCTTTTGCTAATATCCCCATATGTCCGCCCAGGCATGGTCCGCAAGTTGGTGTTGAAACTGCACATCCGGCCTTGATAAAAATTTCGATATATCCGCGTTTAAGGCACTCTAGATAAATTTCTTGTGTTGCCGGAATTATTATTGTTCTAACATTTTTCTTAACATGCATGCCGTCGAAAATTTTTGCGGCAACTTCCATGTCGCTTATACGTCCATTTGTGCAAGAGCCAATAACTACTTGGTCTATATAAATATCTCCGATCTCATCGATTGATTTTGCATTTTCGGGAAGGTGTGGGAATGAAACGGTTGGTCTAATAGATGCAAGATCAATATTAATAGTTTGATCATAATTTGCATCAAAATCAGGCTTGAAAATTTTAAAATTATTTCTGCCGTGATCTTTCATATAACATATTGCATTTTCATCTACTTCAAATATTCCGTTTTTTGCACCGGCTTCTATTGCCATGTTTGCAACGGTAAACTTATCATCCATACTAAGACTTAAAAGACCTTCTCCTGAAAATTCCATGCTTTTATATAATGCACCATCGACGCCTATCATGCCAATAATTGTTAAAATTAAATCTTTGCCTGATACCCACTTTGAGAATTTACCTTTTAAATTAAAACGTATGGCAGATGGAACTTTAAACCATGCTCTGCCGATAGCCATAGCAGCAGCCATGTCTGTTGAACCTACACCGGTTGAAAATGCGCCAAGTGCGCCATATGTACAAGTGTGGGAGTCAGCACCAATTACTAAATCTCCTGCACCAACAAGTCCTTTTTCTGGCAGCAGTGCGTGTTCAATGCCCATTTCGCCAACATCGAAGTAGTTTTTAATTTGATGCTTTAATGCAAAATTTCTAACCTTGCTAACCATATTTGCAGTTTTAATGTCTTTGTTGGGAGTAAAATGATCCATTACAAGAGCTATTTTGTTTTTATCAAAAACAGTTTCAAAGTTATTGCTCTCGAATTTATTTATGGCAATAGGAGAAGTGATGTCATTGCCTAAAACCAGATCCAATTTAGCAGTTATTAATTGACCGCTTTTTACTTCAGGCAAACCTGCTTTATATGAAAGTATTTTTTGGCTCATTGTCATTCCCATGATAACATCATTACTCCTATTTAATCACTTAACCGCGTTCTAACGCCGTAATGCCAGTTCTGATTAATTTGATAATTTCAAATTTGCTTATTTCGTTAAGAAACGATGATATTTGTTCTCTATCTCCTGTTAATTCTAAAATGATAGTGTTGTTTGAATTGTCTACAATTTTAGAACCATATTTGCTGCTAATTTTTTCTATTTCGCTTTTATTGTCGGATTTTAGTTTTATTATAATATGCTCTCTGCATATAGCGGAAGTAGGAGTTACTATATTAATTTCTTTTACGTCTATAAGTTTTGATAGTTGTTTATATATTTGTTCTATTGTGTTGTCATCACCATTTGCAACAATTGTAAGTTGAGATAATTGTGGATTGTTAGTTTCTGCTGAAGATATGCTGGAAATATTGTAGCCTCTGCGAGAAAACAGTCCTGACACACGAAACAGAACGCCTGCATTGTTATCAACAAGAACTGTAAGAATATGAGTTGAATTCATATTTAAAACTCCTCAATCAATTTCAATTCCCATTATGGGGTCATTAATATCTCCGCCTGCATGAACCATGGGTAAAACATTCATGTCCTTGTTAATAACAGCTTCAATGAGAACAGGACATTTAGAAATTAAAGCTTTTTTTAATACTTTTTCAATCATATTTGCTTTGTTTATTCGATATGCTTTAATTCCATAAGCATTAGCTAACTTTAATAGATTTGTTGGTCTATTGAGTGTAGTTTGTGAAAAGCGCTTGTTATAGATTAGTCTTTGCCATTGACGAACCATGCCAAGAACTTGATTGTTAAGCACTAGTTCAATAATAGGTATGTTATATTTTGCGATTGTAACTAGTTCGTTGCAGTTCATTTGGAAACTTCCATCACCTGCAATATTTATAACTGTTTTTTCAGGATGTGCAATTTTTGCACCAATGGCGCATCCCAAGCCAAATCCCATTGTGCCAAGACCGCCTGAAGTGAGAAACTGTTTTGGCCCTTTAAAATTGTAATATTGAGCTGTCCACATTTGATGTTGTCCGACTTCAGTGGAAATTAAAGCGTCACCATTAGTTAGTTTGCATAGTGTTTCAATTAACTCTTTAGGAGTTACGTCGTTCTTTTTAAAAGGTGATTGAACAAGTGGAAATTTTCTTTTCCAAAGATCAATTTGTTTCATCCAAGCGGTATGAGAGCATTTGGGAAGTTTGGAGTTTATAAGCGATAGGACTTCTTTTACGTCGCCAATAATTGTTTTGTGGGCACGCAGGTTTTTATTTATCTCTGCTTGGTCAATATCAATATGTATGATTTTAGCATTTGTTGCAAATTTTTTAACATCTAAAGTGACGCGATCTGAAAATCTTGTACCAATTGCAATAAAAAGATCGCAGTTTGTTACGGCAATAGATGAAGTTCTGGTTCCATGCATGCCAAGCATTCCAATATATCTTTCGTTAAAATTATCAAAACTTCCTTGGCCCATCAGAGAGGAAGAAACAGGGGCATCAAGAAGTTCTACAAATTTTTCAATTTCATTATCAGCTTCATCTGAAGAATTGCATCCTCCACCAGTGTAAATGAAAGGTCTTTTAGATTTTTTTAACATTGCAACAACATCGTTAACATCTATGTCGTTTTTGGCAATTTTTGGTGATTGATTTGATATGCTTTTGGGGGTATATTCACACTTAGAAGCAGTTATATCTTTAGGAACATCGATAAGAACGGGGCCTTTTCTGTCGCTGGTTGCGATTTTGAATGCCTCTCTTATTGTGTCTGCAAGCTTAGTTACATCTTTTACTATGAAGTTGTGTTTTGTAATAGGCATTGTTATTCCGGTAATATCGACTTCTTGGAAGCTGTCAAGACCGAGCGCCTGAGTTGCAACATTGCCCGTTATAACTATCAGCGGTATAGAATCCATATAGGCTGTAGCAATGCCAGTAACAGTATTTGTAGCACCAGGGCCGGATGTTGCAATAACCACACCTGGTTTTCCAGTTGATCGGGCATAACCATCCGCAGCATGAGTTGCCCCCTGTTCGTGAGCGGTAAGAATATGATTTATTTTATTTTTATAATCATAAAGTGCATCATATATGTTAAGAACAGCACCACCTGGATAACCGAAAACAGTATTTACGTCTTGTTCTAATAAGCATTCCATTATTATTTCAGAACCATTTTTTATCATAATTTGTGTTTTGCCTTTCAAAAATTTATACAATTAAATAATATAGCAATTTTTGTTTAAAAATGAATTAAAAAACACGCTTAATTTTAGCTAATTATAGCAAAAAATAGGCTTTGTTGTCAAGAAATTTGCAGGCTATTGATTGCCAAATTTAGGATTTGAATTAATAAGGTAATGAGAGAGATTAAATATCAAAATTAGGAAATTTTTATGTTTTGTACTATATATTATAAAATTACATTAGAGTGTGTTTACATAATAAAGCATCAAAAATCATAGCTAAAAAGATAATATCATCAAATTTATCATAACGTGCAAAAACTCTACAAAACCCTTTAAGTTTAAAAAATATCTTTCAATTTAATTGCGTCACTTATAAAGTTATTTATCATAACTCTAAGTCCTTTTCCGGTTTCTTTTTGTGTGGTACAATAGGAATTGCTTTTTAGCAAGAGTTAGGTTTAATTATCCTCATAGGCACGCAATTAACATAAAATTTCTGCTTTTTGAGTGTATCGTTCTTAAAAAATATCTGACTTCTGGTGCATTATGACATTTCCATGGATATAAGTTAAAGACTATATATGATCTGTAAACGAACAAATCATATGTATCTTTGTTGTGAGCCACCTTGATATATGGTTATTATTTATTAGGCATACCATAATATAAATTATTTTTTTGTAATTTATATAAAAATATATCATATTTTTATATATGCTTTTGCTTTTTCAATAATCTTCCTATCGTTGTCAAAAGTTATTATGCTATGTGCAGTTTTATAATCCAACCACTTTGCATCAAGCAGTTCTTCTTTTTGAATGTTTAATTTATCACTATCTAATTTCGTACTGGCAACAAAATATACTACCTCTTTGATTATATCCTTATTAACATTATAAGATACAGTTTCACGGAATCTTGCTTCTATTTCAATGTCTAAACCAGTTTCTTCTTTAATTTCTCTAAGTGCCGTTTCAATTTCAGTTTCATCTTTTTCTACATGACCTTTAGGAAACGCCCAATGTTTACCATTAACATGACAAATTAATAAAAATTGCAGTCTATTGTCCTTGAATCTGTAAACAATAGCACCGCAAGATTTTTCATATTTCATTTTCAATATCTCCAATCATTTTAATATTTAAAACATACAATTAAAATCTATGCACTTTAAATATTAACAGTTATCATCTTTTTTAAACACATCCCCATCATCAGTTGAATTAGAAGATTTAACTGCTCTAACTTTTGAAATATGGCGTTCTTCAACAACTAATACGGTAAATTCAATTCCTTTATATTTAACTATTGGATGTTCATTTTCTTCGGGTATCCTGCCAAGTCTGTCAACCAAAAAACCACCTATGGTATCGTAATCTGGATTTTGCAAAACATTAATATTTAAAGCCTCAGAAACATCTTCCAAATCAGCAGATCCTTGCATTATAAATGTAGTATCATTAATTTTTACAATTTCATCCGATTCATGGTCATATTCATCTTGGATCTCACCTACGATAGTTTCCAAAACATCCTCTAGTGTTACTATGCCTGAAGTACCACCATATTCGTCAACGATCACAGCCAAATGCTGGCGTTTTTCAGTAAGTTGTTTAAAAAGTTCAAAACACTTAATGGTTTCAGGAACATATGGAACCTCACGAATAAAAGGTGATACACTTTTTTCCGCAACATTCTCAGCACATACCAAAACAAGCAAATCCTTTACATATACCGCGCCGATTATATTATCAATATCTTCTTTGTAAATCAGTATTCTTGAAAATCCATTTTCAATACCTATTTTTAAAACATCAGAAACTTTAGAATGCTCTTCAACAGCTTCTATATCTACACGATGGGTCATTACGTCTTCAACAGTAGTATTCCGGAATTTTAAAACATTTTTTATCATTTTTGCCTGACTTGGCAACAGTATGCCTTCATCCTCACCGGCTTCAACAATATACATTATATCATTTTCTGTTATTTTATCAGATGATTTTATTCCAAAAAACTTAGAAAAACGACTAGGTAAATTTCCTTTACCACCATCTGTTTCCATATATATTTTTTCCTCCTAAAATTATATCAAACTATAAATATGATACTGTATTTTATTAATCCTGTCAAGGAATGTATTGCTTGAGAGTACCCTAAAAAGTTCATAGAAAGAAGAAAGAGAAAAAGCAAATTTAAGTGAAGGGTACAAGAATTTAGCTAAAGCAAATTTATTAAAAGCATGAAAAAATATTTTAAAGACAGCTTTAGTAGTATCTATTGATCTAAAAAATTTCCTATGCAAATGTGCTATATAACGCCTTAAATCTGAATTTACACCTTCTACAGTGTAAGTCCTCTTTTTGTTTTTTAGTGACATATGAGTTCCGTAATATAGCATACTTTGGAATATACAGAATAAGCATCAGAATAATAATGATCTGCCTTTGGTAATTTGTATAAAAGCCTATGTATTCTTTCACTACTTTTTTCATATGCTACATCATATCCTATTATTTGTCTTTTTTCTCTACTTATTAGCGTTATCACATATATTCTGTTTTTTCTCTTTACATAACTGTAGAGTTCATCCATTTCTATTACTTCTTTAGGGCCTTCTTCTTTTGCCTCAGACTTCTATGTTCTTTTATATTTCTTAATTTAATGCTTTTATCCAATTATATACTGTTGATTTATTTATTTTCATTATCCTTCCTAATGTTTTTCCACTGTTCCATTCATAAAATATTTGTATTGTCTTCTTTTTAAACTCCTCATCATAGTTTAATTCTGTTATGAATTTTCTTCTGCACTTTTTACACTTATACTGATGTTTACCTTTTGGTTTTCCTGCTTTCCATACTTTTTCGTTCCCGCATCTAGGGCATTTTATCTTTTCCATATATCTATTATATCTTATTCTCTTTTATTTGGGCGCTCACAATAATTTAAACACTTTACTTTTTTGGTGGTTTATTGTAAAATGTATTTTGAAATATTTAGTTTAAAATATTTTCATACAATTTATTTTTGGAGGTTTATATGAAACCTAAATATAAAAGGATATTATTAAAATTAAGTGGGGAGGCACTTGCAGGAAACAAAAAGTTTGGATTAGATTATGAAGTGATTGGCCCTATTTGTAAAGAAATTAAAAATTTACATGATTTGGGGGCTGAAATTTCTATTGTAGTTGGTGGAGGAAACTTTTGGCGTGGAAGATCTAGCGGTGCTATGGATAGAACAAGAGCTGATCATATCGGAATGCTTGCAACTACAATGAACGCACTTGCCGTTGCTGATGTTTTGGAAGAATATAATGCTGATGTTAGAGTGCAAACGGCTATATCAATGCAGGCTGTTGCTGAACCTTACATAAGAAATAAAGCCATGAGGCATATGGAAAAAGGCAGAATAGTAATATTTGGTTGCGGGACCGGTAATCCGTTTTTCTCAACCGATACGGCAGCTTCTTTAAGAGCGGCTGAAATTGAAGCAGATATAATATTTAAGGCAACTATGGTGGATGGCGTATATGATAAAGATCCAAATAAATACTCTGATGCCGTCAAATATGATGAAATATCATTTAATGATGTAATTGGTAAAAACTTAAATGTTGTTGACATCACAGCTGTTACAATGTGTAAAGACAACAATATATCATTGCTAGTGTTTAATCTTGATAATCCAGCTAACATTGTAAAAGCTGGTATTGGAGAAAATATAGGCACTTTTGTCCATTAATTTTGTTTACTTGTGGAGGAATTAATATGTATGATACTTTAAAAGTATTCGAAGATAAAATGAAAAAAAGCGTAGATCGTTTAACACATGAGTTTACAACAATACGTGCAGGTCGCGCTAATCCGGCTATTTTAAATAAAATAATGGTCGACTATTATGATACGCCAACACCTATTAATCAAATGGCAGCTGTTTCAGTTTCTGAAGCTAGAATTTTAGTTATCAGTCCTTGGGATTTGACTACTTTATCTATGATTGAGCGTGCTATTCAACAATCGGATATTGGTATTAATCCAACAAATGATGGTAAGGTGTTAAGACTTGCTTTCCCTCAACTTACTGAAGAAAGAAGAAAAGAAATTGTTAAGGAAATAAACAAAATAAAAGAAGAATCAAAGATCTCTGTACGCAACATTAGACGCGATGCGATGGATAAGCTTAAAGCTTTAAAAAAAGATGGAAAAATTAGTGAAGATGAAATTAAGGATCAAGAAGATGAAGTTCAAAATCTTGTTAATAAATTTTGCAAAGAAATAGATTCTATCTCAGCTGCTAAAGAAAAGGAAGTTCTTGAGATTTAATTCTATTCATAGGAGAGCAATTAGCTATAGCTCTCCTTTATTATTTTAAATTAAAAATATTTTAAAATGTTTTTTTGGGGTGAATTGTTTGGATATACCTAAACATATTGCTATTATAATGGATGGCAATGGCAGGTGGGCCAAAAAACACGCTTTACCAAGGCGTGCGGGTCATGTTGCTGGCGCTAAAGCTATAAAACCTATTGTTATTCATTGTAACAAAATTGGTGTTGAATTACTAACCTTATATGCTTTTTCTACCGAAAACTGGAATAGACCTAAAGATGAGGTAGACAGTCTTTTGAAACTAATTAGACATTATATAAATAATATGTATTCATATATTAAATATAATGTAAAAATTAGATTTTTTGGTGATTTAAGAGTTTTTGATCAACAAATAATAGATAAAATGAAGCAAATTGAGGAAGAGTTTGATAAAAATACTGGCATGACTTTTGGCATTGCTATTAATTATGGCGGAAAAGACGAGATTAAAAATGCTGCTAAAGAAATAGCGAGAAAAGTAACAGCAGGGGAGTTAAAACTTGGTGATATAAAAGAAAAAACAATAGAAGAGCATCTTTACACCAAAGGTTTTTCGAATGTCGATTTGCTTATCAGACCAAGCGGTGAATATAGAATATCAAATTTTTTAATATGGCAATCGGCATATGCAGAATTTTTATTTATGGAAAATATTTTATGGCCTGATTTTAAGACAAAACATATCGATATAGCAATTGAAGAATATAATAAAAGAAATCGTACATACGGTAGTGTTAAATGATGAGGTGCTTTTATGAAAACTAGAATTTTAAGTGCAATAGTTGGTGTATCTTTAACTATATTTGTTTTGTTTTTCTATGAAACTATTATTTTAAATATTGCCGTATCTATTATCAGTGCTATTATGGTTTACGAAGTTATTCGTACTATTGATCTTTTAAACAAATCTATATTAATTTTTATATTTTCAGAGTTATATGCTATAACATATCCTTTTTTAAATTTAAATGGTTTTTTTGATTTTCGTGTAAAATCAAGTATTATCTATTTTCTGCTTTTAACGCTTATACTTCTTAAAAAGCACATTATAATAAATGTTGAAAAGTTGGTGCTTTGTGGTTGCTTTGTTGTGGCAATTTCATTTTTTATGTCAACTATAGTTTATATTAGAGATGATTTTGCGCCTTACAGTTTATATTATATTATGTTTTTATTTACAATAGCATGGATATGTGATGCCGGTGCATATTTTGTTGGTAGGGGATTTGGCAAAAGAAAATTATCGCCGAATATAAGTCCAAACAAAACTATCGAAGGAGCAATAGGCGGTGTGATTACAAATTTCATTTTCGTTGGAATTTTAACATATGTATTTGCTAATATGGTTTATCCTGGAGTAAAGCTAAATTGGATAACTTTAATTTTTGTAACTCTAGTTGGTTCAGTATTTGCCATAGTTGGAGATTTGTCAGCATCCATTGTAAAAAGGCAATACAAAATAAAGGATTTCGGAAATATTATTCCGGGTCATGGCGGCCTTTTAGACAGATTCGATAGCTGGATATTTGTTTCGGCAGTTTCTTATCCTTTAATTTGTGCTTTTCCTATAATTGGGTAGATAAATATTAATTTTAGGAGGTAAAATCGAATTTGATACCCCATAAAATAATGAAAAATATAAGTTTACTTGGAAGCACCGGTTCAATTGGAACACAAGCTTTAGATGTTATAAAAAATCTTGGCATGAAGATTGTAGCGCTTACAGCTAATCAAAATATCAAGTTGCTGGAAAAACAAGCTCGTGAGTTCAATCCCGAATTGGTTTGTATATTTGATGAAAATTATTATATTGAACTCAAAGAAAACCTTAAAGATACATCAATTTGTGTAACTGCTGGGTTGGAAGGTTGTTGTAAAGCAGCTGCTTTAGATTCGGCAGGTATTGTCTTAAATTCTGTGGTTGGAATGGTAGGTCTTATGCCAACAATGTGCGCTATTGAAAATGGTAAAGATGTTGCTATTGCAAATAAAGAAACGCTTGTTGCCGGTGGCAAACTAGTGATGGAATCGGCAAAAAAATATGGTTCACATATAATTCCAGTAGACAGTGAGCATTCCGCAATATTTCAGTGCATGCAAGGAAATAAGACAGATCAAGTGTCAAAGATAATATTGACTGCTTCGGGCGGACCTTTTTTGGGCAAATCACGCGATTTTTTAAAAAATGTTACAGTTAAAGATGCTCTAAATCATCCAAATTGGAGTATGGGAAGAAAAATTTCCATTGACAGCGCTACTATGATGAATAAGGGGCTTGAACTTATTGAAGCGGTTTGGCTGTTTGATAAACATCCGAGTGAAATAGAGATAGTTGTTCATCCACAAAGCATTTTGCACTCTGCTGTAGAATATGTAGATAGATCGGTTATAGGACAGTTTGGCAATCCCGATATGAGAATTCCCATTCAATATGCTTTAACGTACCCCAATAGAATCACTTCTAAAGTAAAACCTTTATCGTTTTTTGAATGTCAAAATCTTACATTTATTAAACCCGATTATGATACTTTTGGTTGTTTAAATTTATGTAAAGAAGCGATATCCAAAGGTGGGTTATATCCAACCGTTCTCAATGCAGCAAATGAAAAAGCTGTTGAATTGTTTCTTGGCGGAAAAATAGGATTCCTTGATATAGAGCAAGTGGTTAAAAAGGCGATGACACTCCAAGAAATAGGTGAGCTTGATTCAATGTCTTCAATTTTTGAAATAGATAAAAAAACTAAAGATTTTGTAATGAATTATTTCTTTTAAATAAAACATATAATTTGGAGGTTAAGTATGACAGCAATTATCCTAACTATACTTTTTTTTGTTATTACTATTACACTGCACGAATTGGGTCATTTTTTGATTGCAAAATTAAGTGGTATAAAGGTGAATGAGTTTGCAATTGGCATGGGGCCTAAAATTTTTAGTTGGGGTAAAGGTGAAACCAAATATTCACTTAGAGCTTTACCAATTGGTGGTTATGTAACTATGGAAGGAGAAAACGGCGAATCTGATGACAAAAGGTCGTTTGAAAATTCGCCTATTTATAAAAGAATATTTGTAATATTATCGGGCGCTATTGTAAATATTTTTACTGGATTTGTGATTATGGGTATAATTGTTGGTGCTCAAGGACAATTTGTTTCTACTGAAGTTGCTTCAATTAAGCCTAACGTTCAGCAAATTCAAGTTGGAGATAAAATAAAAAAGGTAAATGGACACAGCATATCATGTGCAAATGACTGCAAATTTGAACTCTCAAGGGTCTTGGAAAATGAGAAAATTAATTTGACCGTTTGTAGAGATCAAGATATAATTGAATTAAACGATGTTGGTTATCTTTTAATTACAGACGCAGGTACATATAGAACTTTGGGCATAACATTAAGTATAAAGGACTTAAACTTTGCAGATTTTTTTGATCAAACTTTCAGCAATTCTATATTTTATGTAAAAATGGTATGGGTTTCATTTTGCGATTTAGTTACTGGTAAAGTACCGCTTGATAATCTTTCGGGGCCTGTTGGGGTTACAAAAACTATTAACGAAGCTCAAAATAATGGCATTTTTTCTATATTGTCTTTATTTTCTTTATTATCAATTAATATTGGTATATTTAATTTATTGCCATTTCCGGCGCTGGATGGCGGTCAGTTTATATTTTTGATCATTGAGCTTATATTTAGAAAGCCTATAAAAAAAGAAATAAAAGGTATTATTAATGGTATAGGGATAATTTTGTGGATATCTCTGTTTGTTTTTATAACCATTAAAGATGTTCTTTTCTTGTTTTGAGTGGGGTATAGTTTGAATGAAAAAAAGAGAAGTTAATTTGGTTAATCTTAAAAATAGATATGTTTTTGGCAAAGACAAAATATATGTACAATCTATGCTTAACAAACCGCCCGAAGATATTAATGGAAATGTGCAGCAGGCAAAAGAATTAGAAAATTCGGGCTGCGATATAGTTCGAGTCGCTATACCTAACATGGAGGCCATTCAATTAATTCCTGCGATAAAAGATAAAATATCAATTCCTCTAGTTGCCGATATACATTTTGACTATAAACTTGCAATTGAGGCTGTAAATGCCGGTGTTGATAAAATTCGAATAAACCCTGGTAATATAGGTGATGAATCTAAAATAAAACAGGTGATTTCTGCCTGCAAAAAAGCCTCAATACCAATAAGGATAGGTGTTAATTCTGGATCTGTAGAAAAAAATATATTGGAAAAATATTCATTTCCCACACCGAATGCGCTGGTTGAAAGCGCACTTAATAATGTAAAATTACTTGAAAAATATGATTTTAAAGATATAATAATCTCAATCAAGTCATCTGATGTGATTGATACAATTAACGCATATAGATTATTAGCTCAAGAGTGTTCATATCCTTTGCACTTGGGGGTAACTGAAGCTGGAACTAAACATATGGGCATTATTAAATCTGCTATTGGAATTGGTTCTTTGCTAGCAGATGGAATAGGGGATACAATAAGGGTTTCTCTTACAGGCGATCCCATAGATGAAGTCAAAGCCGGGCATGACATTTTAAAAGCAGTCAATTTAGATGATAACAGTGTAAAAATAGTTTCCTGTCCAACTTGCGGCAGAACTAAAATAGACATATTAAGCATTGCAAACAAAATTGAAAAAGAAGTTATGAACATTAAAAAAGACATAAAGGTTGCTATAATGGGCTGCGCTGTTAATGGGCCGGGGGAAGCGAAAGATGCCGATATTGGAATAGCTGGCGGAGACGGATGTGCTTTATTGTTTAAAAAAGGAAAAATTTGCGAAAAAATACCTGAGAGCGAGATATTAAAAGTTTTAATAAATGAAATTAAAAAGATGTAGTCAAAGGAAAGATTTTATATGCAAAGCAGTTTATTTTATATATTTGGCACTTTAAAAGGGTCAGAATCTATATTTGAACCGTTAAAAGATGGTGAAGTTATAAAAATTACCAAAGCTTCTGATGATTCATTTATAAAGATTTTCACTAGATTTAAAAATATAGTAAAAACAGATGATTTAATTATGTGTGAAAATTTTTTAAAAGAGCAACTTAATTTAAATAATGTTTACATATGCCCCAAATATCCACCAAACATATTTAGTGCAGACATAATTGATTATATCGTTGATCAAGTTAAAGTGAGCTCTTCGATGATAAATGGCTTTTTAAATGATAGCACTGCAGTATATGAAACAGGATCGCTTGTTATAAACTTAAAGAGGGGAGGACTTGACAATCTTTTAAATGTCAGAGCTGACAGAAAAATATCTAATTTAATCAAGGAACAATTTTCTTTAGATGTTATTGTTAAATTTAAAGGAATAACAAATTTAAGTAAAAGCGATAAAAATAACTTATTAAAATCTATTGTCAACTCTAAAACCGAAGTTGTTGAAAGTTCAAATAGTTATCAAAATAAAAACAATGAAACTGATAGTGGAGAAGACGATAATGGGCCACCATTTGATATACAAAACAAAGCTTCAGATGAAACTTCTGTATATGCAAAATTGCCAAATAAAGAAGCAGGTGAAAAATCCAAACTAATATGCGGTAAGAAGATAACTGAAAAGGCTATAGAAATTAAATCTATAACTGGTGTACAAAAAAATGTTGTTATTTTTGGCGAGATATTTTCTTTGAATGTTCATGAATATAAAAATGGAACAAAGCAAATTAGGACATATTATATTACTGATTTCACAGGTTCGATTGCTTTCAAAATTTTTTGCAACACTGAACATGCGGATAAATTTTCCGATCTTAAAGAAGGCACAAATGTATTGATAAATGGAAATGTAGAAGACGATATATATGATAAATCACTTGTCTTTATGGCAAAAGACATTATGATTTTGTCAAAAAAATTTAAAAAAGATAACGCAGATGAAAAACGAGTTGAGCTGCACTTGCACACCAACATGTCTTCTATGGATGCTATAACACCTGTTACCGGGTTGATCAACAGAGCATATAATTGGGGACACAAAGCAATAGCAATAACCGATCATGGGGTTATTCAAGCATTTCCTGAGGCAATGAGCGCTGTCGACAACATAAGAAAGTCAGGCGGTGAGTTCAAGCCTATTTTTGGAGTGGAAAGTTATTTTATTGATGATTTGGCAAATATAGTTAGCGGTCAACAAAACCAAAATCTTGATGGCAAGTTTATAGTTTTTGATACCGAAACAACTGGCATTAATGCGCAAAATGAAAGGCTTACTGAGATTGGCGCCGTAATATTATCAGATGGTGTTATCGGAGAAAAATTTAACACTATGGTAAACCCGGAGAGACCCATCCCGCGACACATAACAGAGATAACAGGCATAAATGATTCAATGGTTAAAGATGCTCCGTTAGAGGATGAGGCGCTTAAATCTTTTTTAAGGTTTGCAAACAATGCCGTTTTAATTGCTCATAACGCTGATTTTGATATGGGCTTTTTGTCTGCTGCTGCAAAGAGGCATAATATTGAGTTCAATTATACATGCATTGACACATTAGCGCTTGCAAGAGCACTATATCCGGATATTGCTAAGTTTTCTCTTGATAAACTCGCGAAATATTTTCATCTTGGAGATTTTAATCATCACAGAGCATCTGATGATGCACATATGCTTGCCAGAATATTCCAAAAGATGTTAGATACTATAAAAGAAAATTATAATATAAACAGTGTTGAAGAAATCAATGACGTTTTAAAAGGAAAAACCGATTTTAGGCGTCAGAGGATGTATCATCAGATATTACTTGCAAGAAACAATACGGGGCTTAAAAATTTATATAAGCTTGTCTCATATTCAAATACTAAATACTATTTTAGAAAACCGAGAATTCCTAAAAGTTTGCTTTTAAAACACAGAGAGGGGTTGCTTATTGGCAGTGCATGCGAGCAAGGTGAACTCTTTTTTGCAGTTTCAAGCGGAGCAAGTTTTGAAAAACTAAAAAAAATAGCTTCATTTTATGATTACTTGGAAATTCAACCTATTGGAAATAACCAGTTTATGGTAGACCAAGAAAAAGTTAGTAGTGTTGAGGTCCTTAAAGATTTTAACAGAACAATTGTAAAGCTTGGCGAAGAGCTCGGTAAGCCTGTTGTTGCAACTTGTGACGTCCATTTTTGTGAAAAGAAAGATGCAATATATCGTGCTATCATTCAATCTGCGCTTAAATTTTCAAATCCTAATAACCAACCGCCTCTTTATTTAAGAACAACCGAAGAAATGTTGGAAGAATTTTCATATTTAGGAAAAGAAAAGGCAAAAGAGGTTGTAATAACAAACACAAATAAAATCGCCGATATGATAGATGGTGACATAAGACCATTTCCTTATGGCACATATACGCCTTATATTAAAGGCTCTGATGAAAAACTGCAAGAAATTACATGGAATAAAGCAAAAGAAATATATGGTGATCCTCTGCCTGATATAGTCAAATCAAGGCTTGACAGAGAACTGTCATCTATTATTAAACATGGTTTTGCTGTTTTGTATATGATAGCACAAAAGTTGGTGTCTAAATCGGTTGAAGATGGTTATTTAGTTGGATCAAGAGGGTCTGTTGGTTCCTCATTTGTGGCAATTATGGCAGGAATATCTGAGGTTAATCCGCTTCCGCCTCATTATATATGTCCCAAATGTCATTATAATGAATTTATAACAGATGGAAGTATCGGATCAGGTTTTGACTTGCCATACAAAGATTGCCCAAATTGTAAAGCCGCATTAAAAAGGGATGGTCATGATATTCCATTTGAAACATTTTTAGGATTTGATGGTGATAAAGCGCCCGATATAGATCTTAACTTTTCAGGAGAATATCAATCTAAAGCACATAGATATACTGAGCAGCTTTTTGGTAAGGATCATGTTTTCAAAGCCGGTACAATTTCTTCAGTTGCACAAAGAACCGCATATGGCTTTGCACTGAAATATATTGAAGAGCAGGGGATTACTGCAAATAAAGCAGAGGAAGCAAGGCTTGCTAAAGGGTGCGAAGGAATAAAAAGGACTACCGGACAGCATCCCGGCGGTATGGTTGTAGTTCCTTCCGACTATGATATATATGATTTTACGCCTATTCAGCACCCTGCTGACGATTCAAGCAGCAATATTATTACTACTCACTTTGACTTTCACTCATTGCACGATACAATTTTAAAATTAGATTTGCTTGGGCACGATGTTCCTACAATGTATAAATATCTTGAAGATTTAACCGGTAAAAAGGTCAACGATATAGATATGAGTGATAAAAAGGTAATTAGTTTATTTACATCCACCAAAGCTTTAGGCGTAGACAGTGAAGAGATATATAGTGAGACTGGTTCGTTGTCGCTGCCGGAAATGGGAACAAAATTTGTAAGACAAATGCTTGTTGATGCAAAACCTAAGTGTTTTTCTGATTTGTTGCAAATTTCGGGACTTTCTCACGGTACAGATGTTTGGCTAAATAACGCTCAAGATTTGATAAAACAAGGTATATGCACAATAAGTGAGGTTATAGGAACACGTGATAGTATTATGACATCACTTATGCATAAAGGCATTGAACCTAAAGTTGCATTTAAGATCATGGAGATAACGCGAAAAGGAAAGGCACCTAAGCTTTTAACGGATGACTATAAAGAACAAATGAGAAACAATAATGTGCCTGAATGGTTTATTGAAAGCTGTATGAAAATAAAATATATGTTTCCAAAAGCTCATGCTGCAGCATATGTTATTGCAGCAATAAGGCTTGGTTGGTATAAACTATATGAGCCTTTGGCATATTACGCAGCTTATTTTACTGTTCGTGGCGGTGATATAGACGCAGATGCTATAATAAAAGGCAAAGCCGAGGTTAGAAAAAAAATAGATAATTTAATTGCTAAAGGAAATGATAGATCTGTCAAAGAAAACGATTCTTTAGATTCACTTCTTATTGCAAATGAAATGCTTTGTAGAGGACTTGAATTTTTACCCGTTGACATATATCTATCACATGCAACAAATTATGAAATAGTAAATGGCAAGATTAGGTTCCCGTTTAACTCATTAAAAGGTGTAGGTGAAACAGCGGCAAAAAGGTTGCAAAAGTCGTCAGTAGAAGGGGATTATATATCAATTGAAGATATTGTTGAAAGAACAGGAGTATCTAAAACTGTCATTGAATGTTTAAAGGATTCCGGTGCTTTGCAAGGCATACCCGAAACTAGCCAAATGAGCTTATTTATGTTATAATATTTTGCAAGATTAGGAGGTTGTTTTGTGTTAATAAAGGACTTTAATTTCGAACAAACAGAGCTTTTGTCAAAGATGCTCTATACAATATTATTTCCCAAGACATCAGGAGGTTTTGACATTGATAACCACTGCTTTAAAGGATCATCTTTAGAGCTTCAACTACGACTGATGGATATGATAAAAAGTAATAAGTTCAGCGAGGCAGAAAATTTGCTGTTTGAAGCTATAGATCAAGACAATGGTCAAGATAGCTTGCGAGTAGCTGTATGGTTTTACAATAAGTTAAATTATATTGATGAAAAAATTTTAAATGAAAATAATTTTTCTAAACAGGAAGTTTTGGAAGGCATTCAAGAAATTGAAAAAATGGTTATGAAAGCTTAAATATATGAATAAATATCAAGTTTTAAAAAATGTATTTGGTTATGAGATATTTAGAAGTGGTCAAGAAGAAATTATAGATAAAATCATAAGCGGCAGTGATGTACTTGGCATAATGCCTACCGGTGCCGGGAAATCTCTTTGTTTTCAAATTCCTGCACTTATTTTGCCTGGAATAACAATTGTGGTTTCTCCGCTAATTTCGCTTATGAAGGATCAAGTACACTCTTTAATACAAAATGGAGTTAAAGCAGCTTTTTTAAACAGCAGTCTTTCTTCAGGTCAATATAAAAAAGCGTTGTCAAATTTGGAAAAAGGGTTATATAAAATTATATATGTAGCGCCTGAGAGACTTGAAACAGAAAGCTTTTTAAATGTTTCCAGCAAAATTAACATTTCTATGGTTGTTGTAGATGAATCTCACTGTGTTTCTCAATGGGGCCATGATTTTAGACCAAGTTATCTTAAAATAAGTTCTTTTGTAAATACACTCGAAAAAAGACCAATTGTAACTGCGTTTACGGCAACTGCTACGCAAAATGTACAAATGGATATTAAGAAATTGTTGGGATTAAGAAATCCATATTGCGTAACAACAGGTTTTGAAAGAAAAAACTTATATTTTGACGTGATAGAAACTAAAACCAAGGATAAAATAGGAGAAACAATTAAACTTTTATCTGATATAAAAAATGAAAGTGTTATAATTTATTGCGGAACGCGCAAAAAGGTAGAACAACTTTGTGACATTCTTAATAAAAAAGGTTACAGTACAAGCAGATATCATGCTGGTTTAAGTGCAGTTGAGAGAAGACGAAATCAAGAAGATTTTATATATGACCACAAAAAAGTTTTTGTTGCAACCAACGCATTTGGAATGGGAATTGATAAACCTGATATTCGTATGATCATTCACTTCAATATGCCAAAAAACATTGAAAGTTATTACCAAGAAGCTGGGAGAGCTGGTCGTGATGGCGAGCCGGCTAAATGCATAATGCTCTATTCCGATTCTGATATTTCTCTAAACAGATTCTTTATTGATAACACAAATAACGATGATTTGGATATCGATCAGCTTAAAGATATAAAAGCACAAGATTATAAAAATCTTGATAAAATGATAGAATATTGCAAAGGGAATGCATGCTATCAAAAATATATGTTAGACTATTTTGGGGAACATATAGATTCATGTGGAAACTGTGGGAATTGTTTAGCCGAGTTTGATGAAATAGATTTTACTAGCGAGGCAAAAAAGATATTTGCATGCATACTTGAAACCGAACAACAATATGGAATTAAAATGATATGTGATATCTTAAAAGGTTCCAAAAATAATGAACGAATTTTTCAAATGGGCTATGATAATATCTTGTCGTATGGTTCAATGAAAAATTTTAGTTTAATTTCTTTAAAAAACCATATCAAAGAATTGGTTAATAAGAAATATATTTTTTTGTATGGAACTAAATATCCTATATTAAAATTATACGATATAGCACATGATATTGTTTGTGGTAAAAGCAAAGAAAGTGTTATTATAAAAAAACGCAAGTCTAAGGGAGTATTTTTTAGTTCAAACAAAATTAATATATATGAGCAACCACTTTATGATTTGTTAGTTAAACTTAGAACACAAATTGCTAAAGAGCAAAAAGTTCCTGCTTATATAATATTTTCTGATAAAACAATTAAACAAATTTGCAAAAAGCTTCCGGTAGAGTTACAAGATTTGCTTCAAATTTCTGGTTTTGGTAAAAATAAATTAGAAAAATATGGAGACTTAATAATTAAAACTGTTAATGAATATTTTATGGGACTTTAATTTGTTGTTCATTGAACAAGAATTGGCTAGTATAAAAAAAGATTATTTATTTTTAATTCCATATTTTTATTTAATATTTTTTTGTTTTTTACATTTTATATAAAAGTGCTTTAATTGTTTTATAAATTTGAATTTCACACTGTATTTATTGCTTTTTATATTGTTATTATATATTTAGCTTATAAAAATGGCTTTTATGTTATTTTATCTATAAAGTTATATTTCAAAATATATTTGTTTATAACTTGTAGACTCTGCGTGATATAACTTTAATTAATCTCCATTAGTGTATAGCTCAAAAATCAATATAATAGTGATTAGTGATTGTTTTTTTGAACTAATTTATAAAATGATAAATGACTCAAACCTCTAAACTAATGAGATCTGAGTCATTTTATCTAATGCTATTTCAATTATTTAAACTTCATCAATTTTCCTATACATACGGTTTTGGTGAATTAAAATATAAATTGAAGCAATGATTGCAATGCCAGCAAATGCATAAACGATGATGTTTCCTGCATCCCATCCGTAAGCTTCTACAACCCAACCAATAACCAATGTTGCTGTTACTTCTCCAATAAGATATTGACAAAATCCCATTGTCCCTGTTGACATACCGTTTGCAAATTTAGGAACGGCTTCGTTAACCATTAACCCAACAATTGTTGCAGGTGCATAAATGAATGTTCCCATTATAAGCAGGACAATGATAATCAAATTTTGATCTGTGGCTGCAAAATAAGTAATCAGACAAGCCAACATAGTTAAAAGTGAAATAATTACCATAATTGCGCGACGACCTTTAAGCAAGTCTGTAATAAACCCAATGATAATAACACCAGGCACAGCCGCAAGTTCAAAGATACCCGTCAACCATTTTGCATTTTCATTATCAAAACCTTTGACATTAACTAGATAATTTGGAATCCAACTCATAATGCCATATCTAACAACATAGATTGATATTGAAGCCAAAATAACTGCCCAAACAAGCTTGTTTTTAAGTATGTATTCAAAAAAGATTTTTAATACACTATCATTTGTAACTTCACCTTCAACGATTTCGCCGCCTTTAACAACTACCTTATCGCCAGAATATTCTTCGATGGTTGGAAGTCCTTTACTCGTTGGACGATCACCGCCAAGGACGAGCACAGTGACAGCAATTAAAATTGAAACAATTGACGCTGTCCAAAATGTCCATTGAAGTGAAGAACCAAAGAGCAACCCGGAAAGACTTATAACTGCTACGCACATAAAAGCACCGGCATTATGTGCTGAAGACCAGATTGCAAAAGCTGTACCACGAGCCATGATTGAACCTTTGCCCTTACGTCCAAACCATAAACAAACCAAACGTTGACACGCAGCAGCTCCCATTCCTTGCATGATAGAGTTCAAAAGCATTAATACGAGAATAACACCAAAATTTTTCGTTGCACCATAAAGAGCATTGATAATCGCTGAAATAATAAGACCTGTTGCTACATAACGATTTGGATTTGAACGATCTGCCAATGTCCCCATGATTAGCTTTGAAATTCCGTATCCAACACCAAACATTGAAAGAATTGTACCGATCTGACCCATTGAAAATCCATAAGCTTCGGAAATATCATTTTGTTGAACGGTAAAGATCAAACGAACAATATAATATCCAATGTAAATAATAACGGTTGAGATAAGGATGCGTGTTTGCCAAATTTTAAAATATCGAGGAACCTTTTCTTTTGGCACTTTGATTTCAGCATCTGGAGCTGGCTTTAAAAATTCTAACATTGTTTAATCGCCTTTCTTTTTTTACTATTTTTACCTTAAATATTATATTAAATATTTTTACAAAGTTCAAGCGATAATTATGAACAATTAGAAAAAATCATCTATAAATTTTTTCCATAAACGTATTTTACATATAAAATTTTGAAAATGATTTTATGTCATTTTTAGATAAAAAAGTCTGTAAAATCGCCTATTTATGGACCTTTAAAGCTTTTAAGTTTAATATGTGAATATTTTACAAAATATACGCTAAAATTTCTCACTATTTATAAATCAAAATGTTGATATATACAGTAAAAAATGTCAAATCAAAAACACATATTTTTAACTAAAAAGTCCTAAACATAAATATGATAATATTTTGAAAAACTTCCAATTTTTTAAAAATATCTACTGCAATAAACCAATATATAAATTTATATATATAGTACTTTTACTATTTTAATATGTTTTTTTAATTTATAATATGCATATTTAAAACTCTCTTTTTCGTAATATTGTAAATATTTATTGTATACTCTTTCCTAACAATTCCGATTTAAATTTCGTTTTATTTGATTTATATAGGCAAGCAATTATTTGTAGTAAGATAGGAAATATAATCATACCTAAAACACCAAATAATTTCATTCCAATATATACGGATAACAAAGTCGCAAGAGGATGAAGTCCCAGTTGCTTCCCAAGAATTTTAGGCTCTAAAAATCCTCTAAAAACACTTATGAATATATTTATAACCAAAAGACCTATTGCTATGCCTAAATTGCCAAGCGCGAAGGATATAAGACACCATGGAAGTAATATTATTCCAGAACCAATAAGTGGTAGAGTATCAAAAAGTGCAATTACAGCTGCTATTCCTATGGGATTTTCTATACCAACTGTAAAAAGCCCTATAATAAGTTCGATAAATGTAATAAACATCAATATTATATAAGCTCTTAAATATTTAATTAAGGTTTCCACAGTATATACTTTTGTTTCAAACAAAACACGCCTTTTATTTTTTGGAAATAGTTTTGCAACAAATGAAACAATATTTGAATAGTCAGAACTTATAAATATTGAAGACATAATAGCGAACATTAAACCGACAAAGAAATTTGGTATACTCATTCCTACTTTTGCCAACCATATTATAATCGATTGTGACATGGATGAAACTGTTTGATTTATACCATCAGTTATTCCCTTTAAAATTTCAGTTGTTTGATCTGCAAAGTCAGGAGAAAAGGTAGAGGCCAAGTTAAATGCAATTTGATTAAAGCGTTCTATAATAGGTGAAATATAGTTTTCATATATGCCTGACGCTGAACCAGAAAATGATTGTATTGCTTCAATTACCTTGCTTCCAACGAACCAAATAAGAAATACAATTAATATATAAGTGACTATTACAACTAATGTACCACAAAATTTACAACCCAAATTGCTGTTGCGACAAAGTGTTCGTGAAATTGGTTTTAAAATAAAAGCAATGGAAAATCCAATGATAAACGGTATAAAAAATGGAATCAAATATTTTAATATTAAAAATGCACTTAAAACTATTAATGAAAAATAGGCTGAAGATATTATTATTTCTTTACGTTTGTCTAATTTTAATTTATCCATACTATCCTCCCACCATTTTCTTCAAATTTATTATATGCAGTTTTTATAGATATTATATGGTATAACTTTAAAACAAAAATGTTATTATAAAATATAAATTAAAGATAAAAAGGATAACTTTATTTAAAGTTAAATGTTTATTAATTATGAAAAACATTGAAATAATTTCAAATCTAAAATTTATCATATATTGAGAAGTAATAGAATATGGAGAATGTGAAAATGAATATATTTATGATAAAAGCATACTGATAAAATTAAAAAATAAGTTTTTGATATTAAAAATTATAATTTTCTGCCTATAATAAACCAGCAAATTGTGTATTTTCTATATGCATTAGCAAAATAGTAAACAAAAACTTATTTTTTTCATAGCATACATTAAGATAATTATTTATGATAGGAGGCAAAATTAATGCCTAAAATATACTTAAGTCCATCTACACAAGAAGCTAATCCATATATAAACGGAGGAACTGAAGAAGAAGTAATGAATCAACTTGCAGACGCAATGATTCCATACCTAAATGCTAATGGTATATCGTATATAAGAAATACCCCTCAAATGACCGCAGCTTCCTCAATAAGACAATCAAATGAAGGTAACTATGATTTGCACCTTGCATTACACTCAAACGCAGCCCCTGAAAGTAATTCTGGACAAGTAAGAGGCACTGACATTTACTATTATCCATCCAGTGTAAAGGGTAAACAAGAGGCAAATCTTTTGGCAGATTCTTTTAAAACGATATATCCAGATCCAAACAAAGTTCGCGCATTACCTATAACATCACTTGGCGAAGTGAGCAAAACCAAGGCACCAGGTATTTTAATTGAAACTGCATACCATGATAATCCCGAAGACGCCCAGTGGATTAAAGATAATATAGATAATATGGCTAGAGTAATTGTAGAATCTTTAACAAAATACTTTGGAATGCCATTCATTACACCTGTGGCTCCTTATCCTGGTGTTGTCAATATCAGATGGGGTCATTTAAATTTAAGAGATAAACCATCAACCAACTCACAAATTATTGGCACACTATTTAATGGTCAACGAATTACGATTTTAGGTCGTTATGGTGATTGGTATTCTGTTGAAACTCCATCTGGCATTGGTTTTGTTTCTTCTGATTATGTTCAGTCTTATTGAGTTTCATTTCAACAGGTACATGTTTAGGAGGAAATTCCATCTTTTTTTCAACTGATTCACACATTTTTTCTATGTCCTTCTTAAAATTATAAATTTTTTATTATATAATTAGAATGAGCAAATTTAATATTTTTAATCAAAACTAAAATTAAAAGTTTAATTATATGTAAAAGTATTATAAAAACATATGACTAGAAATTTCTAAAAAATGTAAAAACCTTTCAATAAAATAATGATATGTGAAAAAAGACAAACAAATAAAAGCAAGAGAAACGAGAGTAAAAATTCAAATATACAAGTGTAAACACTAAAAAATTGTATAAAGAAATATATGATTAATCCTAAAAAAAGGACTTGTAGAAAATGTAAAAAATAGGAGTATTGCTATTCTGATGCATAATTCTGTTTACTCCGAAGTATATTATTATGAAGCTTAAATCAGACTTACATCGTAGAAGTGGGATATATTTACTTATTTAAATATATCCCACTTCTACATAGAAAATCCAAATGTTTTTTTGTCTAAGTATCGCTATGGGGTACTTCCGTCGCTTTCAAATATTGACAATTTAGTTTGATTTTAATATAATAAGTGCAGAAGAATTTTCATATTTTTAATTTTGAAGGTGAGGAATAATCATGGAACTTAAAGGAAGTAAAACAGAAGCCAATCTTCAAACTGCATATGCGGGAGAATCACAAGCATATATGAAGTATACATATTATGCATCAAGGGCAAAAAAAGATGGATATGAACAAATATCTAGTATTTTTTCAGAGACTGCTCATAATGAGCACGAACATGCTAAAATATGGTTTAAATTACTTCATGACGGTATGCCTGATACATTAGCTAATCTTAAAGATGCTGCTTGTGGTGAAAATTATGAGTGGACAAGCATGTACTCAGACTTTGCAAAAAAGGCAAAAGAAGAAGGTTTTGATAAGATTGCAGCTTTGTTTGAACAAGTTGCTCAAATTGAAAAACAACACGAGCAAAGATATAATGATTTGATTGAGTCTTTAAAAGAAGGTAAAGTTTTTGTTGCCGATGATGAATGTGCTTGGTTTTGTAGAAATTGTGGCCATATACATTTTGGCAAAACGGCTCCTGAGGTTTGTCCCGTTTGTTCACATCCTAAAGCTTATTTTGAACGCCACGCAGAAAAAAATTATTAATTTGTGCTTAAAACAGGTTATTTGTTTTCAAGTAACCTGTTTTTTATTTGTTCAAAATTTGATTTTTGCATATAATATATTATTAGTTTTGTTTGTATAAAGAGAGTTTTAGAAAAAGTATTGTTAAAAGTTTAACAAAATATCAAAAAATTATTGAAATTCAAATAATATTGTGATAAAATTAACAAAAGAGATAAATTATCTTAAACTTATTGAAGAAGGAGATTGCATATGGGAAAGAATAAAGAAGCAGAAATTGTGAATAGTGTTGAAACACTAAATCTTAAATTAAATAAAATGAGAAAAGCTCAGTCTAAATTTGCCAAGTTTACGCAAAAGCAAGTAGATGAAATATTTTTTAAAGCATCTGTTGCTGCAAATATGCAGAGAATACCGCTTGCAAAGTTTGCTGCTGACGAAACAGGTATGGGTGTTGTAGAAGATAAGGTTATAAAAAATCACTATGCTTCTGAGTATATTTATAATAAATATAAAAACACAAAAACATGTGGAGTTATAGAAGAAGACAAAGCTTTTGGAATTAGAAAAATTGCCGAACCAATCGGAATAATTGCTGCTGTTATACCAACAACTAATCCAACATCAACAGCTATATTTAAAACGTTGATTTCGCTTAAAACAAGAAATGCTATTATTATTTCTCCTCATCCAAGAGCTAAAAATTCTACAATTGAAGCTGCAAAAGTAGTTTATAAAGCAGCTGTTGAAGCCGGTGCGCCGGAAGATATTATTTCTTGGATTGACGAGCCATCTCTCGAGATGACAAACATGGTTATGCGTGAAGCTGACATAATACTTGCAACAGGTGGGCCAGGAATGGTCAAAGCTGCTTATTCATCTGGTAAACCTGCTATCGGAGTTGGAGCTGGAAACACCCCAGCAATTATTGATAAGTCAGCTGACATTAAAACAGCTGTAATGTCAATTGTTCATTCAAAAACTTTTGATAATGGAATGATATGCGCTTCTGAACAATCATGCATTGTAGATAAAGAAATATATAAAGAAGTCAAAAAAGAGTTTGAAAATCGTGGATGCTATTTTTTAAATAAGGAAGAAGCTCAAAAGATTCGAAACACTATTTTGATAAACGGAGCCCTAAATGCTAAAATAGTTGGTCAAAAAGCTGTAACAATAGCGAAACTTGCTGGTTTTAAAGTAGATGAAGACGTTAAAATATTAATTGGTGAGGTTGAGTCTGTAGGCCTAGAAGAAGCTTTCGCACATGAAAAGTTATCACCTGTTCTTGCTATGTATAAAGCTGAGAATTTTGATGATGCTGTTCAAAAAGCAGATGCTTTAGTTAAAGATGGTGGTTTGGGCCATACATCATCTGTGTATTTGGATGCAAAAAATGAGCAGGATAAACTTAATAAATTTCAATCCACAATGAAAACTTGCCGCATTTTAGTTAATACTCCTTCTTCACATGGTGGAATAGGCGACTTATATAACTTTTCTCTTACACCTTCATTGACACTTGGTTGTGGATCTTGGGGCGGAAATTCAGTTTCTGATAATGTAAGTGTTTTAAATTTGATTAATATTAAAACGGTCGCTGAAAGGAGAGAGAATATGTTGTGGTTTAGGGCTCCACAAAAAGTTTATTTTAAAAAAGGTTGTTTGGGTGTTGCAATACGCGAGTTAAAGGATGTTTTAAACAAAAAGCGTGCATTTATTGTAACTGACTCTTTCCTATACAAAAATGGCTACACAAGTCAACTTGAAACATATTTGGATAAAATGGATATAAAACATCATACATTTTATGATGTTGAGCCGGATCCAACTCTTGCTTGCGCTCAATCCGGAGCAAAAGTTATGAGCTCATTTGAGCCTGATGTAATCATAGCTGTTGGTGGTGGATCGGCTATGGATGCTGCTAAGATTATGTGGGTTATTTATGAATATCCTGATACCGATTTCCAAGACCTTGCCATGCGCTTCATGGATATAAGAAAAAGAGTTTATAGTTTTCCTAAAATGGGTAGAAAGGCTTATTTTGTCGCATGTCCTACAACTGCTGGTACAGGTTCTGAGGTTACACCTTTTGCTGTTATAACCGATCAAAATACTGGCGTTAAATATCCTTTGGCTGACTATGAAATTATGCCAAATATGGCAATAATAGATGCTGATCTTATGATGGACGCTCCAAAAGGCCTCACGAGCGCTTCCGGAATTGACGCTCTTGTGCACTCTTTAGAAGCATATGTATCTGTTATGTCGTCAGGATATACAGATGGTCTCGCGTTAAAATCAATAAAAACTATATTTGAGTATTTACCAAGAGCATACAATAATGGTTCTAATGATCCTGAGGCTCGTGAAAAAATGGCAGAAGCAGCGACAGAAGCCGGTATGGCATTTGCCAACGCGTTTCTGGGGGTTTGTCACTCAATGGCTCATAAGCTTGGTGCATATCATCATCTGCCTCATGGAGTAGCAAATGCGTTACTTATAACAATGATTATGAGGTTTAACGCTGCCGAGAATCCTCGTAAAATGGGAACTTTCCCACAATATAAATATCCTCATACGCTAAGGCGTTACTGTGAATGTGCAGAATTTTTGGGTATAAAAGGTAAAAATGATGAAGATACTTTAAACAAATTTATTGATGCCATTGAAAAGTTGAAAAAGGATGTTGGTATTAAGTCATCAATAAAAGAGTATGGCATAAATGAAAAAGATTTCTTGGCGACACTTAATGAAATGTCTGAAAATGCATTTGACGATCAATGTACAGGTGCAAACCCGAGATATCCGCTTATAAGCGAAATTAAGGAAATGTTTAAAGAAGCTTATTATGGTAAATAATTTGTTTGTTCATATAAAATTGGCAGTCATGGCGTATAGGTTTGTGACTGCTATTTTTTTATATTTTAATATGCAAGTTTCGTTTGAGTTTTTGAATCATGAATGCAATTTTATTAAGATTTTGTTATTAATTGTTTACAATTATATGTAGGTTTATCAATGAAATGCAAATTTAGAGGACGCATTGGAAAATTATTGCATTAACGATTTCTAACCACCAGTTGCTTTTTGAAATCATCGAAGAAATAAAATGTATGTTAAGCATAAAATTCTTTATTAATCTTTGCGATGAGAACGTTTCACTTTGCCAATTATATCCTAATGTGTATAGCTTTACCAGTTTGTGTCTTATTCCTAACTTATCAAGTATAACTTCAAATAAGATTTTCCCCTCAGATATTCGTGAGTTTAAGCGGTCTGTTTGAACACACTCAATAGCATATAGAAATGATTCGACTAAATGTTCTAAGAAGATTTCATAAAAATAGGGTACTATGTTCTTCGAAAGCTTCTAGATAGCGATATCTGCTGTATTCATCTATTGCTTGTATATTAATAAAATTTCTTGCCTTTTGCTTCACCAACGAGACAGGTTGATGATACACAAAACTTAATACAATTAGACCAGTGTTGGGGTTTTTCTTCGTCGCCTATTCAATATGTTGATTGGGATGATGATGAGGTTTATGAGGTTTGTCAGCAAGAGAATGTAATGAACCGTCATATCTTTTTAACCAAAGATAAATATACTTGTAGGTTGATACGATAGTGGATAGCCGCTTTAGCAACACCATGCTTTTTAGCATAAAAGATTAAAGATTGACGATAAAGCATAGTCTGTTTTATCTTATTCATAGCGAATATGACACCTGACTTTCGTTTTTTTGTAACTCAACCTAAAAAAGGTTCTCCTATTTGCTATCTTTTTTCCTTTTGTCACACATCATTGTAACACCTACATAAAATACAAACTAAATTGTAAAAATTGCTTGTAATAAAAATTTTATATGTTATAATTAAATTTAAGTTGTGTATTATCAAATGAAAAACACAACAAATTCATTTCACACGCATATTTTAATATAAACTTGGTGGCTTTTAAAAGTTTGTTTATATATATATATTAATATGCGAAGGAAAAACCATTTGGAGGTAAAAAAATGGCAGTAGTATCTATGAAACAATTATTAGAAGCCGGTGTTCACTTCGGACACCAAACAAGAAGATGGAATCCTAAAATGGGACGCTACATTTTCACTGAAAGAAATGGAATTTACATTATTGATTTGCAAAAAACTGTAAAAGAACTGGAAATTGCATATAATTTTGTAAATAAAGTCGCTGCTGATGGCGGAGACATTCTTTTTGTAGGGACTAAAAAACAAGCTGGTGAATCGGTAAAAGAAGAGGCTATTCGCTGCAATATGCATTATGTAAATGCTCGTTGGCTTGGCGGTATGATGACAAATTTCAAAACCATTCGTACGCGCATTAATCGTCTTGATCAACTACACAAAATGAAAGAAGACGGTACGTTTGATCTTTTGCCAAAAAAAGAGGTAATTAAGCTAAATCTTGAAATAGATAAGTTAGAAAAATTTCTTGGCGGAATTAAAAATATGAACAAACTTCCCGCAGCGCTATTTATCGTTGACCCTAAAAAAGAGAGAATAGCAGTTGCAGAAGCTAAAAAGTTGGGAATACCTATAGTAGCCATAGTAGATACTAATTGTGACCCTGATGAAATAGATTATGTTATTCCCGGAAACGATGATGCTATTAGGGCTGTTAAATTAATTTCCAGTGTTATAGCAAATGCTGTTTTGGAAGCTAAGCAAGGCTCTGAAGCTGAGGAAAAAACAGAATTTTCAGATAACGATAATGATGAAACAGAATCTTTTGAAGCAGATGATATTGTTGAAAAATCAGAAGAAATGTAATTTTCAATTTAAAAATTAATAATGGAGTGATAATAATGGCAGAATTTACTGCAAAAGATGTCCAAGCGCTTCGCCAAACAACAGGCGTTGGAATGATGGACTGCAAAAATGCTTTGACCGAAGCAAACGGTGACAAAGACAAAGCTATAGAAATTCTTCGTGAAAAAGGAATTGCTAAAGCTGCCAAAAAAGCTGGCAGAATAGCTGCAGAAGGTTTAGTTGTGGTAACTGTTGAAAATTCTGTAGGAGTTGTTGTAGAAGTTAACTCGGAGACTGATTTTGTTGCTAAAAACCAAGATTTTATCGATTTTGTTAATTCGGTAGCCAAAACTATATTAAAACATGCACCAAAAGATTTAGAAGCACTGAAAGCTTTAAAAATAGATGGCGGTGACTTGACTGTAGAAGAAACTTTACAGGAAAAAGTTTTATCAATAGGTGAAAATATACAGATTCGCCGTTTTGTTCGCATGGATGGTAATCTGTCAACTTATGTACATGGAAATGGTACCATTGGTGTTATGGTTAAATTCGATACAGATATAGCCGACAAGCCGGAATTTAAAACTTATGCTAAAGATATTGCTATGCAAATTGCAGCAGCCAATCCACAATATCTAACTTCCGATCAAGTGCCTCAAGATGTGCTCAATAAAGAAAAAGAGATACTTAAACAGCAAGCTATCAATGAAGGAAAACCAGATAATATTGCTGAAAAAATCGTTCAAGGTAGAATTAGCAAATATTTTAAAGATGTGTGTTTATTAGATCAACCGTTTGTAAAAGATAATGACTTAACTATTTTAAAATATACTCAAAATACCGCAAAAGCACTTGGTGGAAAAATTAATATAATTGATTTTGTACGAATTGAAAAAGGCGAAGGAATCGAAAAACGTTCATCTAACTTAGCTGATGAGGTCGCAAGCATAGTAAAATAAATAATTAAATTAATTAACCAAGGCAGAGAGCGTTTTGCTTTCTGCCTTGGTTATAAGTTTATGTTTTTGAAGGGACTGTTATCATGGATATAGATAAGAAAAATAAATTATTGGTTTTGATGGATAATTTTGAACTTTATGATGATTTGATAGATAAAATTTATGAATTAAAAGATACAAATATAATTAAAGTAAAAAATATCGATTTTGAACAAATTAAACACTTTATAATTAGTCAAAAAAATTATGTGGTGCTTTTAGGTATTGAACAAAGAAACGGAGCAGCAATTGATTTGTTATATCGCATACATAATTTTGCTGCAAATACTCCTTACATAATAGTTATTACTAAGATGAAAAATGATAAGCTTTTAAAAAAAATAATGGCGCATAATGTTTCAAAATTATTTTATGCTGATTCAGAAGATTACAGTTGTAAAGATGTCGCAGATTGGATAAAAAAAATACATAATAATCTTAGCATGTCAACCGTTTTCCCTTTTTCTCAATCATATTCCGTTTCGGTAATAAGACGAACTATCTCTCTTCGACTCGAACTTATGGGTTTGTTTATACATTTGAAAGGCCATAAATATGTTGTTGATGCGATTGAAATGTATATGAAAAACCCAGATCTTTATATAACAAAAGATATCTATTGGATTTTGGCAAAACGCTATAATACAACATACGCAAATATTGACAGGTGTATGAGACACGCCATTGAAGTAGCTTGGAGAGATACTAAAATTGAATGTTTGGAAAAATATTATCCTGACACCACAAGAGTTTACCAAAACAGACCTTCGGTTTTTGAATTTATAAAATGTATTGTTAACGATATTACCGAAAAAAAGCAATAATATCAAAAAACAAACTCAATCGACTAATTAATCTAAAATATAGATAGTTTGATAAAAACATATTAATGCAAGTAATTAATATGACTATTATTAAATAGATTGTGGCTATTGTGCTTTTTAACTTTTAAATAAGTTAAGCTTTAAAGAATTTTTGAACTTTCATAAGCCAATATAAAAATAATATCCAATTTGGAATGAAACTATATGATAATAAAATTTCGACCAACAAATTTTATTATCAGCAAGAAACTCAAGAAAAGCCGCCTAAAGAGATTTTTAAGCTTTTTTCATATCCATTAGTTTTGTTTAATGTAAAAAATATAATTTAACACACATAAGCTAACATAAGTTTGTTTTATTATTTTGATGTTTTATTCCCATAGCTTTTTTCATAAAATTCTATTTTTAATAATAACATTTGAAACTCGCACAAAATATGAGATTTAGCGCATAGATCTAATTTTTAATGTGTGATAAATTTAATTAACGTCAACAACTAAACCAAAATTTTTCAGATTCATGTTTTGCAGGGCGGTTCATAAGATTCTTTAGCACATATTTTATATTTTCGTTACGATATAATATATTATATAAACTCTCTGTTATTGGCATAGAAACGTTATTTTTAGTTGCAAGCTTATACGCAGCATCTGTTGCAACAAATCCCTCTACTGTCATGCCAACTTCTCTTAACGCTTCTTTAGCAGTTTTTCCCTGACCAATTAATATTCCAGCTCTTCTATTTCTACTATGCATACTAGTGCAGGTGACAATTAAATCGCCAATCCCGGAAAGTCCAGCAAACGTTTGAGTTTTAGCTCCCATTTTAACACCAAGTCTGCCTATTTCAGTTATACCCCTTGTCATTAGAGCGGCTTTTGTGTTATCACCCAATTTAAATCCATCACATATTCCAGACGCAAGCGCAACTATATTTTTAAGCGCACCACCAAGCTCAACTCCTATTATGTCTTCATTGACATATAACCTGAGTATTGCAGAGTTCAAAATATCCTGTACTTTTTCTGCCACACCAATATCTATTGAAGCAGCAACAATTGTAGTTGGCACAGCTCTTGCTATTTCTTCAGCATGTGACGGCCCAGATAAAGCTACAAAGGAATGTCCGGGTATTTCATCGCATATAACTTCCGATAGTCGTTTTAGGCTATTTTGTTCCAACCCTTTTGCAACATTAATTATTATAGCGCCTTTTTTTATGTAAGACGATGCTTGTGATGCAACTTTTCTAACATATATTGATGCTATGGCAAAAATAACAATATCAGCATTGGTTATATCGGAAATATTAGTGCTTAATTTTATTTTTTGTGTATCTATTACTATTCCCGGCAAAAGTTTTGTGTTTTCTTTGTTCTTTTTTATATCTTCAATTTCCGAACAAACAGCAGACCATAATGTAACTTCGCAGTTATCATATCCGCTTATTAATACTGCAAGCGCTGTACCGAAACTTCCGGCGCCTAAAATTGCAATTTTGGTCTTCATAAATAACCTCACTTTCCAATTCTTGGCTCATCTTTTCTTACCAATCTTTTTATATTATCTTTATGCATATATATTATTATTATAGATATTATAGCAGCCAAAAATGTTTCAATAAATATATCAAATAAAGGACTATTTGTGATATACTTTTTAATTAGCATCGCTATTGGATAAGACAAAGTGGCTATTATTGAGCTTAGTGAAACAATGCGAGATATAATCAATATTAATATAAACACCGAAAAAGCTATAAGAAAAATTATCCAATCCATCATAATTAAGACGCCTGCTGAGACTAATATGCCTTTCCCGCCTTTGAATTTATAAAATATCGGAAACACATGTCCAAGCAAAGCACATATTCCAACTATTCCATTAGCATATGCAGGAGCTCCTGTGCCAATTAATATATAAAACAACAAATTGCTAATTAGAACAGAAATTATACCTTTGCTAAAATCACCTATAAGGGTAAAAAACGCTGGTAATTTGCCAAATGTTCTAAGCATATTAGTCATGCCGGCATTTTTGCTTCCATAATTTCTGATATCTTTATGAAAAACAACTTCCGAAATAACAATTGCAAAGTTTACGCTACCTATTAGGTAGCCAATCAATCCACTAAGCAAAATTATAATTAACTTAAAAATCACAAAAATTTCTCCTAACTTTCTTTACCGCGTTCTCTGACTATAACTCTTATCGGCGTACCTTTAAGGCTAAATGTCTCTCTGATTTTATTTTCTAAGTATCTTTGATAAGAAAAATGAAACAAATCTTTATTATTAACAAACATAACAAATGTCGGAGGCTTTGTTGAAGCTTGCGTAATATAGTAAATTTTTAATCTTTTTCCTTTATCAGATGGTGGTTGTACCATTGCAATAGCATAAGCAAGAAAATCATTCAATGAGCCGGTTGATATTCTTCTATTGTTTTGTTCGTTTACACTATCTATCATGTCATACAACTTATTTATTCTTTGACCGGTTTTTGCTGAAATATATATAAACGGAGCATATGACATAAATCCAAAATTATTTTTAAGCTTTTGACTAAACTCGTCCATGGTATTTGTATCTTTTTCAATTAAATCCCATTTATTTATAGCAATTATACTTGATTTGCCCTGCTCGTGTGCATAACCAGCAATTTTTGAATCTTGTTCGGCAAAACCTTCGATGGCATCAATCATTACAACACATACATCTGCTCTATTGATAGCCATATTAGCTCTTAAAACGCTATAGCGCTCAATGTTTTCAAGCACTTTCGATTTTCTTCTTATTCCAGCAGTATCGATAAAAACATAATTTTTACCGTTATGTTTTACTATTGTGTCAATTGCATCTCGTGTAGTACCTGCAACGTCGGATACAATAACTCTTTGCTCTCCTGTAAGCTTATTTATAAGAGAAGACTTACCTGCATTGGGTCGACCAACCACTGCAATTTTTATCTCAATTTCTTTTTTTATTTGTGAGTTTTTATCGGGGAAATAAGAAATTATATTATCAAGCAAATCTCCTACACCATAGCCATGTACGGAAGAAACAGCATATGGATCACCTTGTGCTAAATTATAAAATTCATACAGTTCCATTGGTGGTTCCCCAACGCTGTCACATTTATTTACACATAGAACAACAGGTTTACCACTTTTTTGCAATATATTTGAAATTTCCTTATCATTTGAAGTTACGCCAGATTTCATATCAGTAACAAAAACTATAACACTAGCACTTGATATAGCAAGTTCTGCTTGTCGTTTTATCTGTTGTAGGATTTGGTTGTTTGTTTTTGGTTCAAGACCACCAGTATCGATTAACATAAAGTTTTTTCCAGCCCACTCAGCCTCAGAATAGATTCGATCACGAGTAACACCGGGGACATCATCAACAATTGACATCCTTTTTCCGATTATTCTATTAAATAATGTCGATTTGCCAACATTTGGTCTGCCAACAATCGCTACAATTGGTATAGCCATAAAACATACCCCCTATATTTATATATTATTTTTAAAACTCTAAGAGGCATTTAAAATAATATATAAATCATATGAAAACAGACGAGGAAGTTTCCCCGTCTGAAGTTACTAATCATCTTTTTTTATAACCTGAACACCTTTATAATATCCACAATTTCCACACACTTTATGAGGAACTTTTAATTCTCCGCATTGAGAACATTTTGAAAAACCGAGTATGTTCAATTTCCAAACGTTTGAGCGCCTTTTATCGCGCCTAGCTTTAGAGGTCTTTCTTTTTGGTACCGCCATTTTACAGCACCTCCTTCACTTACTAAACAATTTAAAAGATATTTTATAATTATCATGTATATTATTATGACAGGTCAAAAATAAAAGTATAAAAAATATAATATACAAGCCAAAATTACTTACCAAAATATTATATTATAGTAATAAGCTTTTGTCAAGCATTTTAGGGGGTATCAAAATTAAAGCTAAGGAAGAAACTCAATAAAAGAGGCAGAATTTTTAAGAAGAAGAAAACGAAACTTAAACTCTCCAAATTTCTTATAAGCGCACACAAAAATATTCATGACAATTTCAAAAGTATCTATTGAACGAAAAAAAGCATTTATATCGCCTCTGTAAAGCAGCTATGTATTTACGAATATCAGATTGATAGCTTGGATTTGCATCATAATAGTAATATTTGCTTTCGGTGTTTTGTCAGCTATATTTTGTATCCTTTTTTCATTTTTATCAAACACAATATCATAACCTACTATTTATCTCGGTTTTCTTGTTATAAATGTTATCAGATAATTTTTGTTTTTTCTCTCTACATAACTGTAGAGTTTATCCATTTCTATTACTTCTTTAGGACCTTTTTCTTTTGTCTCAGACTTCTGTTCTTCTATTTTCTTATTTAATGCTTTTATCCAATTATATACTGTGATTTATTTATTTATTTTCATTATTCTTCCTACTGTTCTTCCATTGTTCCATTTACTTTTCGATTTCCCTGCTTTCCACAATTTTTTATTTCTGCATTTCGGACATTTTATCTTTTCCATATATCTATTATATTTTATTTGGACACTCCCGCATTTTAGATGGGGGAGTGTCCAAAATGTAAATGTAGATGTTACAATGATGTGCGAAAATTGAGTTGTTAATAAAAAATGAAAGGCAGGCGTCTCCTATTCACTATAAACAAGATAACACAAACTATGTTACCGTCAATCTTCGATTTTTTGTATGCTAAAAAATATAGCGTTACTTAAACTACTATTCACTATCGCACCAATCAACAGTATATTTATAACTGGTTAAAAAGATATGACGGTTCATTACATTCTCTTGCTGCAAATCTAATCATCATCTCAATCAACATACTGAACAAGAGCTTAGATTGATTCGCAATATTCAACGAAGAAATCCCAATGCAGGTCTAATTGTCTTATGGGTAAAATTGCGGTAGCGTGGATATATTCCTGGGTTGTATCGTGTTCTGATTCGAAGCGGTAAAATAGCTGTAAAACCACCAAATCCAAAGTATATTACTAAGCCTTATGAACAAAATATCCTGCCCAGCGTGTAAAAATAGATGTGAAATTTGTTCCATTAGTCTGTCTCGTTGGTGAAGCGAAAGACAAGAAATTTTATCAATATACAACAATATATGAATATAGCAGATATCACTATTTAGAAGCTTTCGAAATCTATTCTTCCGCAAAGAAAGATTTGGATTTTCCTATGTAGAGGTACTATATAATGCCTTAAATCAAAACTTACATCTTTTTGTATCCTTTAATTATAATTCGTATTGTTATATTATGAAGTTTAAAAGTTAATTAATAAAAAATATTTAATCCTTTTTAGTGATCTATTCAGATTTGTTAAATTTGACAAATGTTATTGTAGTGATATAATAACAAATAGGAAAGTGCAAATTAATTTTTGTTATAAATTTATTTATAAAAAGGAGTGAATTATTTGGCAAATACGAGTAAAATAATACCTAATGCATATTATTATATAACTTCAAAAAAATGTAACAAGGTCTTAGATATTGATGCAATGGCAGGTATCAATAACGGAGGAACCGCTCAATTATATGATAAAATAGGTGGCAATAATCAAAAGTTCAAATTTGTTGCTGTTTCAGACGGAATATATAAAATAATTTGTAAAAATTCAAGCAAACCTATTGATATTGTTTCAGTTGGTTTTTCTAACGGAGCTCAACTACATCAATGGGATGATACTAATGTTAAAACGCAACTATGGAAAATTGCATTTGACAAAAATGGATATGTTAAATTTATTTCAGAATATTCTGGCAGAGTACTTGATTCAACATTAGATGATTTTAATGGCGTTCGTGTGCATATTTGGGATGATGTAGGTTCAGACAGTCAGCTTTGGACGCTTGAAAAGGTTGAAGAAAAAACAAAAACACCAAAAAAATCAACTGCAAAAAAGAATGCCGTTAAAGGCTCAACAAGCAATTCTTCTAAAAAATCATGCGCTTCTAAAAAGGTTACTAAATCAGTTGGTGCTGTTAAATCTAAAATAAAAGAAAAGTTAAATAGCTAAAATGAATATAAATATAAAAAAATTAAAAAAAAATGCGATTATTCCTACAAGAGGAAGCGAATATGCTGCTGGATATGATTTATATGCATGCTTAGAAAAACCAATTGATGTCAAACCCGGCGAAACTGCTAAGGTCCCAACCGGCATTTCTATGGAGATCCCTGTTGGATACGTCGGTATGATATTTGCAAGAAGCGGTCTTGCAACCAAGAAAGGTCTTGCTCCTGCTAATAAGGTTGGGGTATGTGACAGTGACTATAGAGGTGAATATATAGTTGCTTTATATAATCACAGCAATAAAACTGTTACAATTAACCCTGGTGAGCGCATTGCTCAGTTGGTTATAATGCCTTTTTTGGAAGTTGAATTTAATGAAGTTAATGAATTAAATGATACCGCTCGTGGTTCAGGCGGTTTTGGATCAACTGGTAAATAGCACAATAATTAATATACGCTCCATTTTTTATTAAGTGGGGCGTATTATTTTTTTGCGCTATTGAACTAAGGATTTTATTTGTAAATGAGAGTAGGATAGGGGATTGCAATTATGTTTATTTATTTTTATTAGACTTATTACTTAAAATTTTTTCATCGGCAAGTGGGTTTTTAAATACTGCATCTTTTATCATGTCATTTGCAACATGTGTATAAATTTCGGTAGTGCCAACATTAACGTGCCCTAACAATTCTTTTAAAACCAATATATCAACATGTCCATATTGATATAAAAGCGTAGCAGCAGTATGGCGTAATTTATGTGGCGAGTAACCTTTTCCATCAAGACCTGCATCTCTCAAAGCAGCTTGAACAATTTTTTGAACCTGTCTTGCACCAATCCTTTTTCCGGTTCTTGAAGATAGGAAAAGTGCTTTTTTATCTTTTATAACTTTAATTATGTTTCTTTCATTTTTAATATAGTTATCTATTGAAGTCTTACAAGCATTATTTAAAAATACAATGCGTTCTTTATTTCCTTTACCCAGTAGCTTTAGACTTCCAGGTTCAATTTTAATATCTTCTAAGTTTACTCCAACTAATTCTGATAAGCGCATTCCACAATTTAAAAATAGTGTTAAAATGCAATAATCTCTAAATTTAGTAGGGGAGTTAGACTCACTTTTATTATGCAATAATTCTTTACTTTCAGAAACAGATAAATATTTAGGCATAGTTTTTTTTAGGCTAGGCATTTCAAGGTGTTCCACAGGATTTTCTTTCAAAATTCTTAAATTAACAGTTAAATATTTAAAAAACCCACGCAATGAACTAACTTTGCGAGCGCGCGCCTTAGCTGCGTTATTATTTTGTTCCATAGCAAAATGTAAATATTCATAAACATCCAGCAAAGTAACAGTTTTGATTAAATCAATTTCAATATCATTTATTAAAATGCTAGAAAATTCTGCATCATCGTTAACAAGGCTTTTATGTATTTTGTAAAATCTAAAAAAGTTACGCAAATCTATGGCATATGCATCAGCAGTCCTTTTTGAGCGATTTTTAATTGTTATCAAATAATAAAGATATTGACGTACCAACTCAGGTAAATCATAGTATTTTTTTTCTGCCAATTTCAACTCCCCTTTATTTCGCTAAATTTTTATTTAGCGAAATAGTATTTATAAATTTTTATGTAACTTATTTATGAATTAATCCTCTTTCTAATTATGCTACCCTTTTGAATTTTAATATTTGAAGGAATGTATATCTTCATCTGAGAATGTGGTGCTGACTCAACAAATTCTTTTTTTTCATTCAGAATTTTTTCAACTTTAAATGAAAAAGGTTTTTCTTTTGGCTGCAAAATTTCTACAATATCTCCAACACTAAATTTATTTTTCTGTGTGCAATAAATAAATTCTCCGTCGCTATATTCAACAATTGCTACAACATCATAATTTCTTATATATCCACCGCTTTCATAATATTGTCCTTGTTTTGGTTTTCCAAACAAAAATCCATCATGATAATGTCTATGACTTACCTTTTTTACTTCTTCTTTCAGCCAATTTGGTATTTCAAATTGACTATTATCGTTTTTTTCTAATATATCAGTTGCTATCTTGTAAGCATTGGTAATGACAGAAACATAATAAGACGATTTTGCCCTGCCCTCTATTTTAAAGCTACTTATGCCTGCATTTGATAACTTATTCAAATGCTCAATTAAGCAAAGATCTCTTGAATTTAAAATATAGCTGCCTTTTTCATTTTCAATTATCGGGAAATATTTCCCGGGACGTTTTTCTTCAACTATATGATACGCCCACCTACATGGTTGAGCACACTCTCCCCTATTTGCATCTCGTCCAACTAAATATTGTGATATTAAACATCTACCAGAGAAAGACATACAAACAGCGCCATGAACAAAAAATTCAAGCTCTAAATCTTGTGGTGTTTTATCTCTTATTATCTTTATATCTTCAAGTGATAACTCTCTAGCCAAAACTATTCTGCGAGCGCCTATTTCATATAAAGCATTTGCAGTTTTATGATTTACCACACCTGCCTGCGTTGATATGTGCAAAGGAATTTTGGGAGCCATTTTTTTTGCTTCCATTATTGTGCCAAAATCCGAAACTATTAAAGCGTCGACGCCAATATCTTGCACATTTACCATAAATTGTGATAATTTATCTGCCTCATCATTATTTGGTACCGTATTGCAGGTTAAATAGACTTTTACATTATTTTCATGGGCAAACATAACTGCTTTTTTCAAAAGATCATCATTAAATTTAGCAGCACTTGATCTCATTCCAAAAATTTCGCTTCCCAAATAAACCGCATCAGCCCCATATGTTATAGCCGCAGATAAACATTCCCAATCCCCTGCAGGTGCTAAAACTTCATGTTTTTTGATCACTGTTTACCCTCCAACTTTCTTACGTTATTTCGATGTTCTTTAAAGTTGGTGGCATATAAAACTTTACCTGTTTTTTGGTCTGCACAGAAAAAATAATAATCTGTGCTAGAGGGATAAATTGCGGCTTTAATCGCACTTATGCTTGGTGTACAGATAGGACCTGCCGGTAACCCTTTACAATTATATGTGTTATAATTATCAGCTTTTTTTATATCTATATTTTCATCATTTTCATTATTAATTATATTTTCTTTTATTCTAGATGCATATCTGTATGTTGGGTCACATTGTAGTTTTGGAAATTCAGTTTGATTATTTAAGCGGTTATAAATTACCGATGATATATTTGGCATTTCAGACTCTTTATGAGTCTCAGATTGTATCATTGATGCTATTGTCATTATTTGCCACAGGCTCATTTTACTGTTTTTTATGTCTTGATACAGTGGAGATAGATTATCATCCGTTTTCTTTAAAATGGCATTTGCCAGAGCTTTTGCATTTGAAGAGCTATCAACAAAAAATGTATATGGAGCACAAAATCCTTCCATTGGGTAATAGGCATTTGAAAGTTCTGAATCTGATATATATTTAGAAAAATTATATTTGGAATAGTTTTCTTCATTATTTAGTTCATTTATAATATCTTCACCAGTTATTACCATATCATCGCTAATTTTTTCTGATATGTTAAACATATTCATGCCTTCTGTAATAACTAAATCAATTTTACTTATATTAAGTGAGCTGTCAGACAAGATATTGTATATAGTATCGTAGTCCATTGAGGTGTTTAATTTAAATTTGCCAGGTTTTAAAGAGTTTCCTTTAATGCTAACATATGTTGAGAACATCCAAGGATAATCTATAACCCCAGATTCATTTAATATATTCGAAACAACAGATATTGGAGCACCAGATGGAATTTCAACCGTTACGCTTTTATCATCTGATTTAAAACAAGAAAAAACTTCGTTTAAGCCTAATAAAACAAAAGCTATAATTAATATTGAAAATGAAATGACAACCAATAAAATAATGCTATTTCTAGCGCGCTTAGAACTCAATTTTTTATTTTTTTTGAGGCCCGTTTCATCTATGAGGTCTAAATCGTTTTCATCTTCAGATTCGTCTTCGTCATTTTGATGTTTAATAAATTTTTTTATATTATTAATAATGCCCCTATCTTCTTTTAACGGCTCAGTATCTAAATCTACTTCATCAATTTTTTTCATATCTTCAGAATTGGATTTATTTATCCCAATGACATGATCATTGAAATTATTCAAATTCAAAGACTTATCTTGGTTATCTTCACTTTCAAATTTGTCGGTCTTGTTTTTAGTATATTTATTTTGGGTATCCATAGATTTAATTACTCCTCTCTAAGGGCAATAATATCATTTTCAGTAATTATTATATCCAAAGGAACATCATGCTTATCATGTGGAATTATGGGTAAAAGATCATAATTATAACACAAACCCATAGAAATTCCGTTAAACTTATTTAAAAACCTATCATAATATCCCTTGCCATATCCGATTCTATAACCATTAGTGTCAAATACAAGCCCGGGAACTATGCATATTGAATTTTTTAATTTACTACAATCACATAATTTCGCGGAATTTATATCTGGTTCTAATATTGAAAAGTTACCCAATTTTAAATTTTTAATGGAATTAATAAAGTAAAAGCTCATTTGAAAAGTTTTCTTATCAGATAGTGGAACGGCTACTTTCTTTCCTAATTTAATGGAATATTTAATAATATCATGAGTGTTAACTTCGATATCGGTTGAAACATAAGTTAAAACAACATCAGATCTATTAAAAGACTCTGTTTTAATAACTTGCTCAAATATCTTTCTGTCTTTTTTATGTTTATTTTTTTGGTTCATCTTTAAGCGAGTTTCTTTATGTTGTTTTCTAAGGCTTTGTTTATTAAAATTATCTAACATACCCATTGAACTTGATGCAAAATTTCATCTGATTTTTCTTTGCCCAATAAATATTTGATTATGGCAAATGAAAATTGCGACGCTGTTCCCGCCCCTCTTGAAGTTATTATATTTCCATCGGTAACAACAGCATCAAAAGAAATCTGAGCACCTTTTAAACTATATTCAAAACCAGGGTAACAACACGCCTTTTTTCCATTAAGTAAGTTTAGTTCTCCGAGTATAGACGGCGCAGCACAAATGGCGGCAATACTACTTTTTATGTTGAAATTTTTGATAGACTCTATTACTTTATCGTTAGATCGCAGGTTATTTGTACCATCTAATCCACCCGGAAGTATAATCATATCATTTTCTGATTGCGGATCAAATTCGTCAATAGTTCTATCAGCAGCAATTGTTATTCCATGAGCGCCTTTAACTTTTTTACCGGTAACCCCAACAGTGGAAATTTCCAAGCCACATCTTCGAATATAATCAACAGGAGTTATAGCTTCAACTTCTTCGAAACCATCGGCTAAAAACAGATAAATCATAATAACCTCCATTTAAAAGCTTAATTATATTATTTTACAATGTCATAAACCAAATTATAAATTTCTGCTTCTATTTTGGCAATAGATAAAGGACATTTTCCATCATCACATTTCAAAATATACCAACCAAGCTTTTTTGCAGCATAATGTGCTGCTTTTTGGCAATTTAAAAGATATTTTATATTTTTTTCGTGTATATCCTTCTTATCTTCTTTGCCATATCGTGAATTAATGAGTTTCTGTGATATCAAAGGGTTCATATCTAAATATATTAGTTTATCTTCTCTTGGCAGCCCTAATTTTACAAATTCATAATCATAAAGCCATTTTAAAAAATCATCCCATTCATGCATTGGAAGCTTGACCATTTGATGAATGGCATTTGAGCTGACATATCTATCGGCAATAATTATTTTGCCGTCTAAATAATCATTTTTCCATTCGGTTTGATATCCAATATATCGATCACATGCATAAAAACTTGCAGCCGCATATGCATTTATATCAGACGGATTATCTGAAATTTCGCCATTTAAGTACATCTTAACTAAAACAGAAGATTCATTTTCATAGTTTGGATATGTAATTTTGACAATATCCTTGCCAACATTAGTTAATTTTTTTTTTAGCAAATCTGTTTGTGTAGCCTTGCCGCTGCCATCAAGACCGTCAATTACTATTAGCTTTTTCATTGCAATTTTCACTTTTTTGAGATTTAATTTTGGAAATTTTTTCCCTAACCTGCTTTGCTTTACCGCAAGACATTTTGCCTTCGCTGCAAGAACCGTTTACACAAGATGGCCCGGCATATTTAAAAATTGAAGGTGCCACTGCGCATACAAGCTCTAACATTTTGCAAGCTAATTCGTTTATCTCCCATTGGGCACGGTTACAACATCTTAAGCGAAAAAAGTTCATTAAACTTCTTGCATTCATTGTCAATATCATCTTAGTTGTACATGCGTTTGGAAGAACAAATCTTGCATCTTCTATGCTCTTTTTTTCTGCTTGCCTATCTGCTGTTTTTTCGTCTATGCCATCATTTATGAGCCTTTGTTTATGTTTCTTCTTTAGTATCTCAGTTATGCGGTTATAGTATTCAATGTCATGTTGCATTGCTTCTAAAAATAGTTTTTTTGCGTTTTCATCAGATTCTATATCAGGAGGCACCACAAAAGAAAAATTATCTTCCGATACATATCTTTGACTTTGCACACTATAAGAGGCTATTCTATGTCTTGTAATTTGAGCAAGCAACGCCCTTGAAACACCTTCGATTCCAAATGTAAATGTTGCGTGTTCTATAGGGCTTTCGTGGCCTATTTCAGATAGCATGTCCACAAATTTATTTGCATTTTCATCAGTTATGTTCGACATAACATCATCAATAGACAAAGGACTATAACAGAGTTTTGCCGCACAAGAAACTAATTTCTCCGCATTTTTCGGAGCACTAATAAGCTGTACTTTCATAATTATTTATTAACCTCAATTTTTCATATTTCTTTATTTTTTATTGCCTTTTCCAAAGCAATTGCCAATTGGTCAGGACATGATGTGGTTTTATTCCCGCATTTGATGCCTTTTAATTTACCAATCACTTCATTTGCGTCTAGCCCTTTAACCATATTAATTAAACCTTTAGTGTTGCCGTCACAACCTCCTTCGAACTGAACGTTAACTATTTTGTTGTCTTCTAGTTCTATAAAGATCTTTCTGCTGCAAACACCGCTTGTTTTATAAGTATATTTCATATAAATCTCTCCAAAATTAATTAAGTAACATATCAATATATTCTTTAGGTGTAAAACACTTGCCAATTTGACTAACTGTTGAATTATAGATTCCGTGAAAATCGGAACCACCCGTTGCTATCAAATTATTGGAAATTGCCTTATCATAAAGATATTCCGTCTCTTTTTTTGAGTGTTTAGGATGCCAAACCTCAATTCCATCAATAGATTTTTCAGATATTAATTCATCTAAAAGCTCAAAACTGTCATAAACTCCTGGATGAGCAATTATAGCTTTACCACAAGCATCATGAACAGCTGTTAATACATCTCTTACGTCAATATATTTAACTTTAACATAGCAAGATCCCTCATTGTTACCAAAAATTTTATCATAAAGCTCACTATATATTTTTAAAGTATATCCATAATCCATAAGAGCATGCATTATATGTTGTTTATATATACACTCAGATTGTGATGCATATTTCTTTATTGCCTCTGGTAATATGTTGTATATTTTTGATACTTTTTCAGTCATAATATTTCCGGCATTTATTCTGCTTTTCATAACTTCATCACAAATAGGTTTTAAAATATGCGGCTTTTGGGCATTATAACAAAGTATATGTACTCTTCTTCCTCTTGAAAAATCGGTGCAAGACAACTCAACTCCGGAAATTGCTTTTATATTGTATGAGTTGCAAATAGCGCTGATTTGTTCAAAATAATGCAAACAATCGTGGTCTGTAAACGAAATATAATCCAAAGAATAATTTTTAGCAATATTTGCTATTTCGTCAAATTCCAAAGAACCGTCTGAATATCTGCTATGTATATGTAAATCGCCTCGCACAACAATCCTACCTTTTTTGATTTAAAACCTTTTTCATTATAACCTAGCTGTTGTTGTGTGTCAAATTGTGTCCTTAAAATATAAAATTAGAAAAATCTTGCAAATAAAAATGTAAATATCATGTCAACAAATGCCGATATTAATTGAAAAAATGATAGAACTAAAAATTTAGTAACATAAATTTTTAGCGCACCTTGCATATCTTGATCATATTTCTTGGGAAATAACGTTTTAAAATTTTTGTTTGAAAACCGTATACTCTCTTTGGCACCCAACAATAAGGTGAATGTTGATATGATAGCCGATGGTGCTATTAAAACAAGACAAAAAAATATGCCTTGAATTCCGCGGCATGAATATAAGTATGCAGAAGATAGACCTAATCCAAGCCCATGAAAAAGTGGTATAAAAAAAGAACATGGTTGACCTATAGAAAAAAATCCGAGTATAAAAAGAACTATGATTAAAAACATTGATGAGATAAAAGAGGAAAAAAATGTTATAACTATAGACTGTTCTGCCCTTTTGTCTATGAATTTTTGCATTAGCGAGCCAAGTTGTTTTAAAGCTTCTTCTTGATTTAGACTAACAAGCATAGCACCATAAACCATACCTACTAAAAAAAGAACAAATAAAACTTTTGTCAATTTTATTTTCTTTAGGAATATTGAAAAAAAAGTTCCCTGTTTAAATTCAACAATCCGTAACATTAAAAGCACATCCTTTATATTATTTTTGCATTAGTGTTGTTAGTCAATACTTATGCTGGACGTGCTTTTGTTATACCCATGATTTTAAAAATTTTATTTTGTTAGTTCATAAGCCCTATTTGTAGTTTCTTCGCATGTTTTCTTAATAATATCAATAAAATTATTCTCTTTTAAAACCGATAATCCTGCAATTGTTGTACCGCCTGGAGAACTCACATCTTTTATTAATTCATCAGGACTTTTTCCGGAATTCAATAACATTTGTGCGCTGCCGTTTAATGTGGCGCAAAACAAATTAAGTGCTACATTTTCATTTATACCTTTACTTTTAGCAAAATCCAAAAAGCCTTGAGCAAACATATATATATACGCCGGTGACGAGCCATTAATCGGTATTATCTCGTTCATTTTATCTATGTTTATAACACAGGTTTTACCATTTATTGAAAATATTTTTTTTACAAATAAAAAATCTTCATCATCAACTTTGCTTCCTCTAGCAATTGCAGTAGCTCCCCTTCCAATGAGTAATGGCGTATTGGGCATTACCTGAATAAACCTAGGAACAAACCCGATGATTTTTTGTATATATTTTTCAGTTATGCCTGCAGCAATTGATACGACAACATTCTTTTCGGATACTGAAGATTTTATCTCATTTAAAACCTCGGGAAAATTCTGAGGTTTGATTGCAAGAATAATAAATTCACATTTATTAACAACCTCAGCAGATGATTTGCAAATGATAACACCCATATTATTCAGTTTTTCGTAGTTGTTATTGTTTATATCATATGACATAATACGCATACCAATTTTGTTGTTATATATTCCGGAAATGATGGACATTGCCATGTTACCTGTACCTATAAATCCTATAGTTCTCATTTTTTGTTTCTCCTTTGCTCAAGAAAGCGCAGCTTTAATCATGATTGCACATTCTATTCGTTTCTTTTCCATTTCACAACTAAGTTCATGAGGTGTTAATAAATCGCCAGAATATTTTAAATTATTAGCGTTGCAACCTCCGCTACAATAAAATTTTGCCCAACAATCCTTGCACTTTTGTTTGTCCAAAATTGTAGTTTTTACAAATTTGTTCTTTATGTCGCGGTTTATGATTTTATCTTCTACATTTCCCATCTTCCACTCATTCATACAGACAAATTGATGACACGGATAAATATCTCCATCTGGTGTAACGGCGATGTATTCATTTCCACAACCACAACCTTTAATGCGTTTTATTACACAAGGGCCTTGATTTAGATCTATCATAAAATGAAAAAAGTTTATATTACTGCCATTTTTCTTTTTCTCAATTATCTGCTCAGCGAGAAGTTGATATTGTTCGAAAATTTTTGGTAGATCATCTTTAGTAATGGCATAATCTTCATTAGAATCGCACACAACCGGTTCCACAGAAAGTTGATCAAATCCACATTCATTCATATGTAAGACGTCTTTAGCAAAGTCGATATTATATTTTGTGAATGTTCCTCGTACATAATAATCTTTGCTGCCTCTGCCATTTACCAGTTTAATAAATTTAGGTAAAATAGAGTCATAAGATCCCATACCACTTATTTTAGGTCGCATATTGTCATTTACTTCCCTACGGCCGTCTAATGATAAGACTATATTATCCATTTCTTTATTTAGATAATCGATTTTATCATCACTAAGCAAGATGCCATTGGTTGTCATGGTAAACCTAAAATTTTTATTAAATAGCTTTTCTTTTTGTCTTGCATAACTAACGGTTTGTTTTACAACATCAAAGTTCATCAAAGGTTCGCCGCCAAAAAAATCAACTTCTAAATTTTTTCTTTCACCTGAATTTTCCAAAAGAAAGTCAATTGCTTTTTTAGAGGTTTCTAGCGGCATTAGCTTTCTATCGCATCCAAAATTTCCGGTGGAAGCAAAGCAATATTTACAGCGCAAATTGCAGTCATGAGAGACATGAAGACACATAGCTTTTATTGGAGAATTTTCCATCATGTTTTTATATTCTCCATAGTTTTCTTCTTCGCTAAATAAATTTCCGTTTTTATATAATGAATATAACTCGGCATAACTTTCTTTTATTTCACTTTCACTATAGTTCAGAAATTTTTTTAAAAGGCTTTTGCTGCAGTTTTTATTCATAGGCAAAGAAATATGGTTTAACATTTCAAACGTAAGATTGTCCACTACATGAACACTTCCGCTTTCAACGTCTAAAACTATATTATATCCAGACATTTTATATTTGTGAATCATATACATTTAACAACGCAAATTTACGTTATCATAACCTCCCAATCAGTAAAATTCCCGCCACTCAGACGGGAAAAATTAAGACTTGCTGCTCAAATCTTGTGCAATACAATTTTAAAGTTAATTAGTAGATAAAACAAATTTAAATTGATTTCTTATTATTTTCACATTTTTGATTTGCAACAGTACAAGAAGTTTTACATGCAGACTGACAAGATGTTTGACATTCTCCACAGCCACCTTTGCATGCTGTTTGTTTTAAATTAGTTTCATTTAAAGATTTAATGTGTTTCAAAGCAACTTCCTCCTATAAATATTAAATTTATTAAATGAAAGTATAACATAGCTGTATATAGAATTCAAGAGGTTATTTTTAGGGGAAGTGCCCAAAAAGAGTATATAATATGCAAAAAGGAAATGAAAATCATAAAATAAAGAAATGGAATCTAAAAGATGTAAAAAAGAAAACCAAAAAGTAAAAGCCGGAAAAACAAAGACAGGAATAAGTGTAAGCACTGTGGAAAAGTATATACGCCAAAACAAAAAGGTAGGAGATATGACAAAGAGATAAAGAAACAGGCGATAAAATTTTATATGGAAGGAAACAAAAGTTTTTGTATAATATATATTCTTATTTTTTTAAAATATTTGTTTTAACATGAGCAATATAAGAATATATTGATATAAATAAGATTTAAATATTTCATATTTCACAAATTTTTTTATTATATCTAAAATTATTTTTTAAGTACTTTATATTAAAAACAAACTTATGAAAGGACAATAAATTGAATATCAGAAAAATTTTAATAATTGCGTTATTTATCTTTTTGATACCAATGCTTGGGTGGATATCACCGAATAAAAATAACGTAAATATTAACCGTGATTTATATAGTTCAAAAAGCAATATAGAATTCCACAACACAATAGAAAATAAAAAATCATATATTGATAATTTGTTGAAAAGCAAAGTGAAAATAAAAATTGGCGATGATATTGTAGAAGACACAGTGGAAGAATATCTTATAGGTGTTACAGCTGCAGAAATATCACCAACATATGAATTAGAAGCCATAAAAGCTCAAATGGTAGCAGCTCACACTTACGCAATAAATAAATATGGAGAATCTGGTCCATATCCCGCCGATCCGTGCGTATTTCAAGCCTACATAAACAAAGAAGGCCGCAAGGAAAAATATAAAGACAATTTTAATGAATATGAGCAAATTTTAAAAGACATTGCTGCAAGTGTTGTTGATAAAATAATTGTTTATGATGACAAACCAATAGTTGCCGCATTTCATTCAATGTCTGGTGGGACTACAAAAAGCAGTGAAGAGGTTTGGGGTAGTTTTGTTCCATACCTAACATCAACGGATAGTTCGGTTGAAACGGCACTGCAAAATTACACAACACAAAAAATTAAAAATATAACTGAATCTTATAATCTTATAAAAAGTAAATATGCAGAAGCTCAAATGCCGCAAGAACACAACAATATAATAAAAATAGTTTCAAAAACCGAATCTGGATATGTAAAAAATGCTCAAATTTTTGGAGTTGAGCTCCCCGGTTCTAAGATACGTTCTATTTTTGGGTTGCCATCATCTGATTTTTCAGTTTCAATAGACAACTGCGATATAATTTTTACATGCAAAGGAAATGGTCACGGTGTGGGTATGAGTCAACAAGGTGCAAATGAGCTTGCTAAACAAGGAAAGACATACGAAGAGATATTATGCCATTATTATAACGGAGTTTCTATAAAAAGTTTATAATTTTATAAAACTGCTAAAGAGATAATTTTCATTAAAAATAACACACTAAGAAACAATTAATTTATAACAATATCATAGCACTATTGTTTATAGCTATAATAGATATTTGTAAAAATTGAAATTTTTTGTTTGGAATTTAATAGATTTTGAAAAATTCCGTTATTTAAAGATATAAACTATTAAAAACAACTGCATTTTCTATTTTTTAAGTATATCTTTTAAATATTGACCGGTATATGATTCTTTTATGTTAGCGACTTGTTCCGGAGTACCGGTTGCAACAATTGTTCCACCGTTATCTCCACCTTCTGGACCAAGATCTATTAAATAGTCCGCTGTTTTTATAACATCAAGATTGTGCTCAATTAGCAGCACCGTATTGCCTGCATCAACCAGCTTTTGCAAAACAATCAAAAGATGTTTTACATCATTAGTATGCAATCCTGTAGTCGGTTCATCAAGGACATATATAGTTTTGCCCGTTGACCTCTTTGAAAGTTCAGTTGAAAGTTTAACTCTTTGTGCTTCTCCACCAGATAGTGTTGTGGACGATTGACCTATTTTAATATAACCAAGGCCAACGTCATATAAAGTTTGCAGCTTTCTTTTAATTTTCGGATGATTTTCAAAAAATGCTATACCTTCCTCAACCGTCATATTTAAAATATCATAAATATTTTTACCTTTATAAAAAACTTGTAATGTCTCTCGATTATATCTTTTACCCTTACAAACTTCACAAGGTACATAAACATCAGGTAAAAAGTGCATTTCTATTTTTACAATTCCATCACCTTGACAAGCTTCGCACCTACCGCCTTTTACATTAAAACTAAATCTACCAGAAGTATATCCACGCATTTTTGCGTCATTTGTATTAGCAAAAAGTTCTCTTATATCATTAAATACCGAAGTATATGTGCCAGGGTTAGATCGTGAAGTTTTACCTATTGGACTTTGATCAATATCTATAACTTTATCAAGATGTTCCATACCTTTGACAGATTTAAATTTTCCCGCTTTTATCCTTGATTTATTTAATTTCGCGGCTAAATGTTTATATATAATTTGATTTACAAGTGAGCTTTTGCCCGATCCAGAAACCCCGGTTACACAAGTGAAGGTGCCAAGTGGTATTTTTACGTTAATATTTTTCAAATTATTTTCGGAGCAACCATTAAATTGAAGTATTTTTCCATTGCCTTTGCGCCTTTTTTTCGGAATGTCAATTTTCTTTTTGCCGCATAAATATTGTCCCGTTATTGATTCTTTACAATCTTCTATTTTTTTAGTAGGTCCGCTAAAAACTACTTCGCCTCCATGAACTCCAGGGCCCGGTCCTATATCAACAATCCAATCTGCCGCTCTCATGGTATCTTCATCGTGTTCAACAACAATAAGTGTATTGCCTATATCGCGGAGTTTTTTTAGTGTGCCGATTAATTTATCATTGTCTCTTTGATGAAGTCCAATTGAAGGTTCATCTAATATATATAAAACACCAACAAGAGATGAGCCTATTTGAGTTGCAAGTCTAATTCTTTGGCTTTCTCCGCCGGACAGTGTGCCTGAAGAACGAGACAAAGTTAAATATTCAAGTCCGACTGAACACAAAAAATTAAGCCGTTCTTTTATCTCTTTAAATATAGCGCCAGATATCATCTTTTCTCTGTCAGTAAGCTTTATGTTATTTATAAAATTAACTGCTTGTATTATGCTCATTCGAGTAAATTGGCTTATATTTTTACCACCAACCGTAACGCCCAAAACTGTCTTCTTAAGTCTTTCACCATTACAATGTGGACATGTAACCTCATTCATATAAGCGGCGATGTCTTCCTTTGCCCATTCACTGGTGCTTTCTTTATATCTTCTTTCCAAATTATTAATTATTCCTTCAAAAACAGCTTCATATGAACCATTTCCGTAACTTGTATTTCTGGAAATTTTTAATTTTTGGCCTTTACTCCCATACAAAATTATATTTTTAACATTTTTAGGCAACTTACCATATGGGGTATCAAGTGAGAATTTATATTTTTTAGCAAGTGCGTCATAATACATTTTTGCAATACTGTTTTTTTCGTTATAAGTCCAACCGGGAGCTTTAATTGCACCTTCTTTTATTGATAAATCTTCATTAGGTATAATTAAAAGTGGGTCCACTTTTGTAAATGTTCCTATGCCCGTACAAACCTCACATGCTCCATATGGGTTATTAAAAGAAAACATACGAGGAGTAAGTTCTTCTATGGATATTTCATGTTCAGGGCAAGCATATTCTTGAGAAAACAAAATATCTTCGGCATCTTGCATGCTTATTATAATAAGTCCGCCGGATATTTTTGAAGCTATTTCCAAACTATCTGTCAATCTTGATTTAATGCCATCATCTATTATGAGCCTGTCAACAACTATCTCAATATTATGTTTTTTATTTTTTTCAAGCTTAATTTCCTCAGAAAGGTCATAAAGTTCACCATCTGCACGAACTCTTATAAACCCGTTTTTTCTTGCAAATTCAAATTCTTTAACATGTTCGCCCTTTCTGCCACGAACTATTGGTGCAAGAATTTGTATCTTTGCTCTTTTTGGAAGCGCTAAAACTTTGTCGACTATTTGATCAATCGTTTGTTGTTTAATTTCTCTGCCACAAACCGGACAGTGTGGTATGCCAATTCTTGCATATAAAAGTCTTAAATAGTCATATATCTCAGTTACTGTGCCAACTGTCGATCTTGGATTCTTGGATGTGGTTTTTTGATCAATCGATATTGCGGGAGATAGTCCTTGAATATCATCAACATCAGGTTTTTCCATCTGTCCTAAAAATTGACGAGCGTATGAGGACAAACTTTCCATATAACGCCTTTGTCCGTCTGCGAATATAGTATCAAAAGCGAGCGAACTTTTTCCTGAGCCTGAAACTCCCGTAAATACAATAAGCTTGTCTCTCGGAATTGTAAGATTAATTTCTTTTAGATTATTCTCTCTTGCGCCCTTAATAATAATTTCATTTTTTCCCAATTTAAAAACTCCTAAATATTAATACATGCTAAAATTAAAATATATTAGCGTGGTTTATTTTTATTTTTTAACTTATCTATTTTATCTCTTAGACTAATTGCATATTCAAATTCCAACATTTTAGCCGCATTTTTCATTTCAATAGTTAACTGGTCTATTAAATTTTCCAACTCTTTGTCATTCAATTTAACATTGTCAGCGGCATTAATTTCATTATCTTTGCTTGAAATTTCGAGAACATCTCGAATTCCTTTTTTAACTGTTTTAGGGGTTATACCATGTTTTTGATTATATTCCATCTGAATGTTTCTGCGCCTGAGGGTTTCGGTCATAGCGCGCTCCATAGAACCTGTAACTTCATCAGCATATAAAATTACCTTTCCGTTAGCATTTCTAGCTGCTCTTCCCATGGTTTGAATAAGCGATGTTTCCGAGCGCAAAAAGCCTTCCTTATCTGCGTCAAGTACAGCAACCAACGAAACTTCAGGAATATCTAATCCTTCACGCAATAGGTTAATGCCTACAAGCACATCAAACTCACCCATTCTAAGGTCTCTGATTATTTCCATCCTTTCAAGAGTATCTACTCCTGAATGCATATATTTTACTTTAATATCCAAATTCCCCAAAAATTCTGTAAGATCCTCAGCCATTTTTTTGGTAAGGGTGGTAACCAGTACTCGTTCGTTTTGATCTGATCTTATTTTTATTTCCGACACCAAATCTTCAATTTGTCCTTTAACGGGTTTAACTATAACTTTGGGATCTAAAAGACCGGTTGGACGAATTACTTGCTCAATCATAGCCTGGCTGTGCTCTTTTTCAAAATTGCCGGGAGTTGCACTGACATATACTACCTGGTTTATGTTTTTATAAAACTCATCAAAATTAAGAGGCCTGTTATCAAATGCAGATGGCAAGCGAAAACCATAATCAATCAATGTTTTCTTTCTTGCATGATCTCCAGCATACATTCCCCTTATTTGAGATAGCATAACATGACTTTCATCAACAAACATCAAAAAGTCTTTTGGAAAATGGTCAAGCAATGTGTATGGCGTAGAACCTGCAGGTCTTCTCGAAAGTACTCTTGAATAGTTTTCAATTCCTTTGCAAACACCGGTTTCCTCGAGCATTTCTATGTCGTACATGGTCCTTTGCTTTATTCTTTGTGCTTCAATAAGCATATCGTTGTCGGTAAAATATTTAACTCTTTCATTAAGTTCGTTTTCTATGTCAATAATAGAATCATGCAAACGTTCAGGGCCTACTATATAATGCGATGCGGGGAATATGGCAATGTGAGATATTCGATCTTTTACATCTCCGGTAAGAGCATTTATTGTGCTTATTCTTTCTATTTCATCACCAAAAAATTCTACACGAACAGCACTTTCAGAAGAGTAGGCAGGGAAAATTTCAACCGAGTCGCCACGAACTCTAAACTTGTTACGCGTAAAACTTATATCATTTCGTTCATATTGTAATTTAACCAATTGCTTTAAAAGGTCATCTCTGTCTTTTTGCATGCCTTGTCTTAAGCTTATAACCATATTTCTATAATCAATAGGACTTCCCAAACTATAAATGCATGAAACGCTGGCAACGATTATCACATCTCTTCTTTCAGAGAGTGCACACGTCGCAGAATGCCTTAGCTTGTCTATTTCATCATTAATTGAGGAGTCCTTTTCAATATATGTGTCAGTAGATGGTACATAAGATTCCGGTTGATAGTAATCGTAATATGAAACAAAGTACTCAACTGCATTATCAGGAAAAAATCCCTTAAACTCACTGCAAAGTTGTGCTGCAAGAGTTTTGTTGTGAGCCAACACAAGAGTCGGTCTATTAAGCTTTTCAATAACATTAGCCATTGTAAAAGTTTTGCCGGAACCCGTCACACCTATTAATGTTTGTTCTCGATTTCCATTATTTATGCTGTTTAAAAGTTTTTCTATAGCTTGAGGTTGGTCGCCTGTGGGTTTATATTTTGATTTTAATTTAAATTTGTTCAATATAAATCACTTTTTCCTTTTATCTTGTTATCTTAGTATGTTATATTCTCTCATAGATATTGCTTCACCGTTTTTGCCTATAACAAAATGATCTACAAGTGTAATATTTAGAGCTTTAAGTGCTATTTCCAATTCTTGAGTTTTGATTTTATCTTGAATTGATGGAGTGGCAACACCGTTTGGATGATTATGTGCTAAAACAATTCTATCAACATTCCAACGCATTGTAAATTTTAAAAGAGATTCGCAGGAAACATCAACAGCATGTCTACCACCATGGTTTATTAATTCACAAGCAACGAAACTTGCAAAGTCGTCAATTCCTGCAACGAATAATGTTTCAACCATTCTGCCAACAAATTTTGATTTAAAAAATTGAATCCATTTTCCGGGAGTGTCTATAACATCTGCCGGCTTTGACATATCTTCGGAATAAATCCTAAAAAGCTGTGGTAGTTCCTTTAGCAATATTGCTGCATGTTCACCAATTCCATTCACCTGAATTAATAGCTCATATGGGGCATTGAATACTCCGGCTATTGAACCAAAACGGTTAATTAAATCATGTGCAATTTTATTTGTATCGCGTTTTGGTATTGCATAAAACAAAAGCAATTCCAAAGCCTCATGAGGTTCAAACCCATCCAAACCGGTTTTCAAAAATCGATTTTTCATTCTGCTTCTGTGTCCTGCGTGTGGATGTGTCACCAATATCTACCCTCTCAAGTTTAATTTTTTCTACTAGTTTTAATTATACTATATTATAATATAAAAATCTACATCATAATATAAAAATCTACAAAAATTCAAGAAAAAAATGTTCCTATTAGTGTTAAGTTACTAAAAAGTTACAAATAAATTATATGAAACCTTTAAAAACAATTAAACGATAAAATTTAACATAATACAAATACTTCGATACGCCAAATATAAAAGGTTTAAAGAAAAAAGTTATTTTTTATAGAATATAGTTATTTTTAACAAAATTTAATCATCTAAATCAAGTTATATGAATGAAAAACAAATGTAACATAAAATTTTTCAAGTTAATATCACATATAAATATATTAATTTTAATGTAAGGCTGAAATGCAACTATAAAACTAATATTAAAAAGAATTAATAACATAAAAAATACAAACAACGCCTATAGCATTATTGCTAAAGACGCTGTTTGGTGATTGCAATCACACAATATATTGATAATTTTTACATTATTTATTATATTACATATATATTAAAAAGTCAAATATTTATATTTAAAGGGAGCATCCAAATATAAAATAATAGATAATAGATATATGGAAAAGATAAAATGCCATAGATGCGGGAATGAAAAAGTATAGAAAGTAGGAAAACCGAAAGATAAACAGCAATATAAGTGTAAAAAATGCAGAAGAAAATTCATAACAGAATTAAGCTATGATAAGGAGTTTAAAAAGAAGACAATACAAATATTTTATGAATGGAACAGTGGAGAAAGCATTAGGGAGGATATTAGGTATAGAAAAGAATATGTACCTATATCGGATAAAGAAATATGTTAAGGAAATAGAAAAAAATGCAGCAAATGAGAGAGAAAAAAACAGAATATATGTGATAACACTAGTAAGTAGAGAAAAAACATAAATAGTAGGATGTGATGTAGCATATGAAAAAAGTAGTAAAAAGATACAAAGGCTTTTAGACAAATCACCAAAGGCATAGCATTATTATTCTGATGCTTATTCTACATACTCCGAAATATGCTATTAAGGAATTCATATGTCACTAAAAAACAAAAGAGAGACTTACACTGTAGAAGGAATAAATTCAGTCTTAAGGCATTATATGTTACCTTTACATAGGAAAAATCCAAGTTCTTTTTTAGATCAATAGATACTGCAAAAGTTGTCTTAAAAATATTTGTTCATGCTTTTAACAAATTTGCCTTAGCTAAGTTCTTTTAATCTCCATTTAAATTTGCTTTTTTATTTAAACATATCCATGGACACTCCCCCATATGTACAATGATTGACGAAATTTTGTTGATTGTGATATAATATTTATGCGAATAGGATCCTTTTTATTTTGCAAATTAAATTGTAATATGGGATTTTTTTATTCGTAATTCTTTTTATATTTTGTAATATTATCATATTTAAATTTATGATTTGCTAATTAAGCTTTTATTGTCTTATCATTATAGTTAAAGTAGGAGGGAGCATAAGTTGAGAGGTATATATACTGCAGTAACCGATTTAAGACGTAAGGTGTTTACTGAAATTGCACGGCTGGCTTATGAAGGTGGTGATTACTCAAGAATTGAGGATTTGCCTTATAAAATTGTGCCAGGTGAAAAAGCGGTATATAGAAATAGTATTTTTTTAGAGAGAGCAATTGTTGGAGAACGCTTGCGTCTTGCTATAGGTTTGCCTCTCAGGCCTGTAACTGAGCATGCGGCGCTTTCTCAGGGAATTGTTGAAAGTGCCATTGCAGAAAAGTATTATGATCCACCGCTTATTAACGTTATAAAATTTGCCTGTAATGCATGCGAAGAAAAGAAGATTGTAGTTACTGATGCGTGTAAAGGTTGTTTGGCACATCCTTGCACATATGTTTGTCCTAAAAATGCTATTAGCATTCAAAATGGTAAAAGTGTTATAGATCAGGAAAAGTGCATTAAGTGTGGCAGATGTCTTGATGCTTGTCCATATTCTGCAATTATCAAACTTGAGCGTCCTTGTGCTAAAGCATGTGGAGTTGATGCTATAGGTTCGGACGAGCTTGGACGTGCAAAAATAGATTATGATAAATGTGTTTCGTGTGGTATGTGTTTGGTAAATTGTCCTTTTGGAGCTATATCTGACAAAGGACAAATTTTTCAGCTTATTCACGCTATGAAAACAGGAGTTAAAGTAATAGCTGCGGTGGCTCCTGCTTTTGTTGGACAGTTTGGTCCAAATATATCGGCTGAAAAACTGAAAACTGCAATGAAAAAGCTTGGTTTTGATGATGTTGTGGAGGTTGCAGTTGGTGCAGATTTATGTTCTATAGACGAAGCAAAAGATTTTATTGAAAAAGTACCTAAAAAACAGCCTTTTATGGGAACATCCTGTTGTCCTGCTTGGTCTGTCATGGCGAAGAAATTTTTCCCAGAATATGCTTCTTGTATATCTATGGCATTTACTCCAATGGTACTTACAGGTAGAATGATAAAAAAGAAATATCCAAATGCAAAGGTAACATTTATAGGTCCTTGCGCTGCAAAGAAACTTGAGGCATCTCGCAAATCTGTTCGTAGTGACATTGATTTTGTTCTCACCTTTGAAGAAATAATGGGAATGTTTGAAGCCAAAAATATCGATCTCGAGACGTTAAAGGATGATAGCAAATTCAACGAAGCTTCTACTGATGGCCGTAATTATGCAGTTAGCGGCGGAGTGTCTAAGGCTGTTGTTAATTGCGTTAAAAATATAGATTCTAACATAGAGGTTAATGTTACATGTGCTGAAGGTTTAAAAGAATGCAAAAAGGTTATGATGATGGCTAAAGCTGGCAAACTTAATGGCTATTTAATTGAAGGCATGGCATGTCCCGGAGGTTGTGTCGGAGGGGCAGGTACTTTGCAGTCGGTTAAAAAATCTTCACAGCTTGTGGATAAATACGCTAAGGAAGCCGATAAAAAGTATGCTTACGACAGCGAATATGTGGATATGATCGAGGAGTTGTTTGATTAAGTTTGAGAAATATTAACAAACAAAAAGCAAGGCCGCCTGTTTTATCCAAAAGACTTCAAGCAATAGCAGATTTTGTGGATGATAGTGGTGTTGTTGCAGATATTGGTTGTGATCATGCATATCTTGCAATTTATTTGGCTATGAAAAAAAGTGATCTTGTATATGCTGTTGATATAAATGAAAAGCCACTTAGTCGCGCTAGAAACAATATACAAAGATACTGTGTTTTGGACAAGGTAAAACTCATATTATCAGATGGTCTTAAAAATGTTCCTCATAGTGTGAATACGGTTATAATTTCCGGAATTGGTGGCAAATTAATAAGTAAGATAATTTTTAGTGAACATTGGCTAAAAGATAGTAAAAAGCATTTAATTTTGCAACCTCAAACTTTTTTGCCAATGCTTAGAGAAGATCTCTATTTAAATGGCTTTGAAATTGAAGATGAAATGCCGGTTGTTGAAACAAAAAGAAGCTACTGTGTAATTAGTGCAAGATATACCGGTAATGTCAAAAAGATTAGCATCAAGCAAGCGGTTTTAGGTAAACTTGCAAAATATGATACAGCTGAAGCAAATGAGTTTTTAAAAAGGCAATATGCAAGTTATGATAAAGCACTAAAAGGTTTAAAGTTGTCTTGGTTGGATAAACAAAAAATAAATACTTATATGCAAATATGCAATATTTTATCGAAATGGGTATGATGAATATGTTAGTTAGTGATATTGTTCGGTATGTTGACAGTATAGCACCTTTCGATAGTGCCGACGATTGGGATAACGTTGGGCTTCTTTTAGGAAATTTAGAAAAAGAGGTTAAAAGGGTTTTGGTGTCGCTTGATGGAACATATCAAGTTCTAAAACAGGCAAAAGATATTGAAGCAGATGTTGTTTTAACTCATCACCCGATAATATTTGATCCACTAAAAAATATTAGTAGCAAAGATTTAATATATAAATTTATAAAGTCAGATATATCGGTAGTTTGCGCTCATACTAACTTGGATAGAGCTATTGATGGAGTTAATGATTGTTTAGCAAAAGCTCTTGACTTAAGTGATATCAAAAAGTTTGAAGATTCAATAGACTGTGGGAGAATAGGAAGTCTTAGTTTGACTTTTAGTTGTGATGAATTTATTAAATTGGTCGCTAAAAAGTTAGAAACTACAGTTAGGGCAACAAGATGTACAGGAAAAATAAAAAGAGTAGCTGTTTTTGGCGGTGCGGGTGAGTTTGCTTGGAAAGCTGCAAAAAGTGCTGGTGCAGATGCTTTTGTGACCGGAGAGTCAAAGCATCATATTTTGTTAGATGCAAAAAATGAAGATTTTTGCTTTGTTGATGCAGGTCATTTTGACACTGAGAAATTAATTTGTATTCATTTGAAAAATAAGCTGCAAAATGAGTTTAAAAATATAGATTTTTTTGTTGCAAATCAAAGTTCACCGGTTTGCTACAGCGATGGAGATAAAACATGGCATTAGATGGAATATTTTTAAGTGCAATAAAAGATGACCTTCAAGGTTGGATAGGCAGCAGAATAGACAGGATACATCAACCTTCGCGTGATGAGCTCATAATATCGCTTAGAAGAGTTGGTGGGAATATTAAACTACTTATTTGTGCAAATTCGAGCAATGCTAGAATTCACTTTACAAAGATGGCACCAAAAAATCCAAAAACACCGCCAATGTTTTGCATGCTGCTTAGAAAACACCTGAGTAATGGGAAACTAAATTCTGTTGATCAAGTAGGTCTAGATAGGGTTATAAACCTAGAATTTGAAACAAAAAATGATATAGGTGATACTGTAATTTATGTTATGTCTGTCGAGATAATGGGAAGACATAGCAATATTATTTTATATAATAAAAAAACTAAAATTATACTTGATGCAATAAAAAGAATAGACGATAATCTATCTAAAGTGAGACCTGTTTTCCCGGGAGAAAAGTATATCTTTCCGCCAACACAGGCTAAAATGGATATATTGCAAACAGATGCGGCGGAAATTGTAAGCAAAGTTTGTGAAAAGCCTAATATTTTTGCATATAAAGCTTTACTTGATACCATAGAGGGCATATCACCTATTGTAGCAAGAGAACTCGCGCTTGTGACAGATGATAAAGCAGTTAGTGAATTTAATATAGATGACAAAACGGTTCTTTTTGATAAAATAAGATGGTTAAAAAATATAGTACAAAATAAAAGTTATGATTTTACTGTGTTGATTGATCACAATAATCCCAAAGATTTTTCTTTCATCGATATTGAACAGTATGGCAGTGTCTATAATAAACATAAGTTTAAAGATGGCAGTGAATTGTTAGACTATTTTTATGTTGAAAAAGATGCTGTTTTAAGGGCTAAGCAGTACTCTTTGAATCTTGTTAAATATCTTCAAAATACAATATCCAGAGCAAAGCGCACTTTGGATATAAGAATTAAAAAGCTGGATAGCGTGAAGGACAGAGATTATTATAGGCAGTATGGCGATTTGTTAAGCGCGAACTTAAGTATTTTAAAAAAAGGACAAAAAGAGATTAAACTTGAGAACTTTTATGATGACAATAATATGGTGACATTAAAGCTTGATCCTGAAAAGACGCCGGTTCAAAATGTACAGAAATATTATAAAGATTATAAAAAAGCCGCAAATGCTCAGAAGAAGTTAAAAGAGCTAATATTTAATGCAAAAACTGAATTATATTTTCTTGAAAGTGAGTTGGATTTAGTACTAAGAACATATAACGAAGAAGAATTAAAGGAAATTGTAAACGAGCTAAGAGAGCAAAATTATTACGTTAAGCGTGCCGACAGAACAAAAGTGAAAACCAAAAGTAATAAAATTGTTCCTTTAACATTCAAGTCATCGGATGGTTTTATAATTTGGTGCGGTAAAAATAATAAGCAAAATGATCTATTGACAATGAAAAAAGCTCGAAAAGACGATATATGGCTTCATACCCAAAAGATTCATGGCTCTCATGTAATTATAGTTACAGATGGCAAAGAAGTGCCTATAACCACTTTAGAAGAAGCAGCAATTATAGCAGCATATCACAGCAAAGGCAAAAATGGTGCTCAAATCCCTGTTGATTATACTAAAGTCAAGAATGTCCGCAAACCAAATGGCGCAAAGCCGGGAATGGTAATTTTTGATGATTATAAGACATTGTTTGTGAATCCTGATTTATATGTGATAGAAAAGTTAAGATATGAAAATTGATAAAGTTTTTTGTTTGAATTTTTTATTAATTTAACCTTGAAAACAAGATTAGCATTGTAGTATAATTAAAAAAATCCAAAATGTAAGGATGATATTAAAATGAAAAAAGAGCTTGAGAAGATTTATAGTCCAGGAAAATTTGAAGAAAGATTATATAAAAAGTGGAACGACAGCGGATATTTTCATGCTGATGTTGATTTTAAAAAAGAACCTTATACTATTGTAATTCCGCCGCCAAATATTACAGGCAAGCTGCATATGGGACATGCACTTGATGAGACAATACAGGATATATTAATTAGGTTTAAGCGAATGCAAGGATATGCGGCGTTGTGGGTCCCTGGTACAGATCATGCTGCTATTGCAACCGAAGCAAAAGTTGTTGAAAAATTAAAAGAAGAGGGTACATCAAAAGAAAAACTTAAAAGAGATAAGTTTCTTGAGCGTGTTTGGCAATGGAAAGATGAATATGGCAATCGAATTGTGGATCAGCTAAAAAAGCTTGGATCATCTTGCGATTGGCAAAGAGAGAGATTTACTTTAGACGAAGGCTGCTCAGAAGCTGTTAAGGAGTTTTTTGTTAGCTTATATGAAGATGGCTTGATATATCGCGGAGAAAAAATTATTAACTGGTGTCCGAAGTGTCAGACCTCTATTTCTGATGCCGAAGTTGAGTATAATGCGCAAGATAGCTTTTTTTGGCATATGAGATATCCATTTAATGATGGAAGTGGATATTTAGAAATTGCAACCACAAGGCCCGAGACAATGCTTGGAGATACTGCTGTTGCTGTGAATCCTCATGATGAGCGCTATAGAGATTTTGTGGGCAAAAAGCTTATTTTGCCGCTTGTTAACAGAGAAATTCCGGTTATTGCTGATGACTATGTTGATATGGAATTTGGTACCGGTGTTGTTAAAATTACGCCAGCTCATGATCCTAACGATTTTGATGTAGGGCTTAGACATAATCTTCCGGTTATTAATGTGTTTACAAATGATGCTCATATGAACGACAATAGCGGCAAGTATGCCGGCATGGACAGATATGAGGCAAGAAAGGCAATTGTTGAAGATCTTAAAAGTGGTGACTTTATTGTAAAAATCGAACCATATAGTCATAATGTTGGGCAGTGTTATCGTTGTGGCAGCACTGTGGAACCAAAAGTGTCCAATCAGTGGTTTGTAAAAATGTCTTCGCTTGCAAAACCTGCAATTAAGGCTGTTAAAAATAAAGAAACTTGTTTTGTCCCTTCGCGGTTTGAGAAGATATATTTTCATTGGATGGAGAACATCAAGGATTGGTGTATTTCGAGGCAATTGTGGTGGGGGCATAGAATACCTGCTTGGTATTGTGAGGATTGCGGTGAAATAATTGTTTCAAAAATCACGCCCGAAGTTTGTCCTAAGTGTGGCAGCAGCCATCTAAATCAAGACGAAGATACTCTTGATACTTGGTTTTCTGCGGCTCTTTGGCCCTATTCAACTCTTGGTTGGCCAAATATTACCGATGATTATAAATATTTTTACCCGACAAATACGTTGGTTACGGGATATGATATAATATTTTTTTGGGTTGCCAGAATGATTTTTTCTGCACTTAAGAACACCGGGGAAGTTCCTTTTAAACATGTATTTATTCATGGTTTGGTGCGTGATGAAAAAGGAAGGAAGATGTCAAAGTCGCTCGGCAATGGAGTTGATCCGCTGGATGTAATAAATAGATATGGTGCCGATGCGCTTAGGTTTATGCTTGCAAATGGAACCAATGCTGGAAACGATATGAGATATTCCGAAGAAAAGGTTATTGCTGCAAGGAACTTTGCAAATAAACTTTGGAATGCAAGCAGGTTTATACTTATGAATCTTGATGAAAATGTCGATCTTCTTGAGCTTCCAACCGAACTTGCATATGAAGATATGTGGATTATAACAAAATTAAACATACTCATCAAAGATGTTACTGAAAATATTGAAAACTTTGAAATTTCAGTTGCATCCCAAAAGATATATGAATTTATATGGGAAATTTTTTGTGACTGGTATATCGAACTTTCCAAAACACGTCTTTCTAACAAGGGAGAGGATTCAATAAATGCTCAAAAAATTCTTGTTTATATAATAAGTACTGCGCTTAAACTTTTGCATCCATTCATGCCGTTTATAACAGAAGAAATTTATATGGCAATGCCGCACCTTGAGAAATCAATTATGATATCCAATTGGCCGGAATATAGAAATGAATTAAACTTTAATGTGGAAAGCAAAGAGTTTGAGAAGATCATTGATGCAATAAGAGGCATTAGAAATATAAGGTCTGAATTAAAAGTTCCAAACAGCAGAAAGTCAAAGATATATATAGAAACACAATCAATTGAAATTTTTAAAGACTGCAAGCAGTTTTTTATTAGACTCGCTTTTGCTGATGAGATTGAAATTGCAAGGAATATAGACAGTGATTTAATAGATGGTTGTGTCCAGGTTGTAACTGACTCTGCCAGAATATTTGTGCCTCTTGATGATTTGATCGATAAAGAAAAAGAGATTGTAAGACTTACAAAAGAAAAAGAGTTGTGCGAAAAAGAGATTGAAATGTTTGAGAAAAAACTATTTAATGCAAATTTTGTAAATAAAGCACCTTCTGCAGTTGTTGAAAAAGAAAAAGAAAAGCTAAATAGTGCAAGACAGAAACTTTTGAAAACTCAAAAGAGTATAGAGGCGTTAAAATGACTTATGATGAGGCTCTTTTGTGGATTAATTCCATGCCGGCGTTTAGTGCGAAAAGATATGACATAAAAGGCATAGAAAAGCTGTTGGAAGTTTTAGGAAACCCACAAGACAAACTTAACTTTATTCATATTGCAGGCACCAATGGTAAGGGATCAACCTCAGCATTTTGTTCGTCTTCGCTTATTGAGTCGGGGCTGAAAACTGGACTTTTTATATCACCTTATATTATTGATTATCGAGAAAGAATACAAATTGACGGTAAGATGATATCAAAATTCGATTTGCTTGAAATGATAACTTTAATTAAGTCGCATGTTGAATCTTTGAAAAAACAAAATGTAGTGCTCAGTCATTTTGATATTATAACATCGATAGCCATTATATATTTTTGTAAAGAGGCTTGTGATATTGTTGTGATGGAGACGGGCCTTGGCGGAAGACTTGACTCAACGAATGTGATAAAATCGCCGAAAGTTTCTATAATAACGCATATATCTTACGACCACACTGATGTTTTGGGAAACGATATTTTAGATATTGCGAGAGAAAAAGCCGGCATTTTAAAGCCGGGCAGCTTATGTGTTTGTTGTAACGATCAAGAAAACTATGTTAAAAAGGTAATTTCTTCAAGGTGTGAAGAGCTTGGCATAAATATGATTGAATCTTATTTTCCAAGTGATGTAATTTCTAATGAAAACGGAAGTTCGTGGGTTTTTGATAATGTAAGATATAAAACTAAACTAATCGGAGAACATCAAATTAAAAATGCTATGCTTGCAATTACGGCTCTTTTAAATTTAAAAATAGATAAAAGTTGCATAAAGCGGGGAATTGCTAAAGCAAGTTTACCTGTAAGGTTGGAAAAAGTGTGGGATAACCCTATAATTATTTTGGATGGTGCTCATAATCCTGATGGGGTTGCTGTTATGTCAAAATCAATTGCGCTATTTAAAAAAAGGCCGATAGTTTGCCTATTAAGCATGCTAAAAAGAAAAGATTATAAAAGTGCATTAAAACAAATCTCTTTTAAAATTGACAAGCTTATTATAACTGAGATGGATTTTGATGATGTTTTACCTGCAAATGAACTAGCAAAAGCTGCTGTGCAATTGGGATTTGATATTGAAGTCATATTAGAGCCTAAAGAAGCTTTAAAATGTGCAAAAAAAATCGCAAAAGAAGACGGGATGGTTATTGTTTTTGGATCATTATATTTTGCATCACAAGTTAGAAAGGGATTTTTTGATAAACTTAATTAGATATTATAATATGTCAATGTTTAATGCAAATAGTGACAATTATTTTATTATTTTTGCTCTACAATTAAGTAGGGCGTTTATTTATGCAAAAATAGTGTACAAGCTCTTTTGAAGTCTATTGTAATTGGGAATTTTATATAAGTAAGGAGGATGAGATGTGAACAACATAGAAGTAAAAATTGAGTTTCAAGATCAAACAATGATTGCTTATTTAAGTGGAGAAATAGATCATCATACTGCTGCGGAAATTAGATCTGCCATAGACACTAGGATTGAAGGAGCTCATCCGTCATTGTTAATTTTGGATTTTGCCAATATAAGCTTTATGGATTCTTCGGGAATAGGTTTGGTTATGGGAAGATATAAGCTTATGAAGGAAATAGGCGGGCAAATTCTGGTGACTAATCCATCTTTTCATATAAAAAGAGTGATGATTTTGGCAGGACTTGATAGACTTGCTGTCATAGACAATAAAAAACAACCGCAAAGGAGCGATTATGTTGGTAAAAAATGAAATGAAGCTTCAAATACCAAGTAGGTCTTCAAATGAAAGTTTTGCACGTGTTGCAATAGCTTCTTTTTTTGCACAGTTAGATCCGACAGTTGATGAGATAGCCGATATTAAAACTGCTGTTTCCGAGGCTGTAACAAATTCAATAGTTCACGCATATAAAAATCAGATTGGCACAATATTCATACATGCTAAAATATTGGACGACAGCAAAGTATACATAAGAATTAGAGACAAAGGATGTGGCATAGAAGATATCGATCAAGCAATGGAACCTATGTTCACAACATGCAAGACGGGTGAAAGAGCAGGCCTTGGATTTGCTGTTATGGAAAGTTTTATGGACAAGCTCAGAGTTACTTCTAAGCCAGGTAAGGGAACCACTGTAGTTTTAATCAAAACCCTTAAAAAACGCATATGAATTCAAAAGATCCAAAAAGAGAAGCATTCATAAAACAAAATCTTGGCTTAGTCCACACGTGTGCAAGAAGGTTTGCAAATAAGGGCATAGAGTATGATGACCTTTACTCTGCCGGCTGCATGGGTATAGTGAAAGCTTATGATGCTTTTGATGATAAAATGGGAGTTAAGTTTTCAACATATGCTGTTCCTGTTATACTCGGAGAAATTAAGCGACTATTCAGAGATGGCGGTACAGTTAAAGTGTCGCGGAGCCTTAAAGATTTATACATGAAAATAATTAGGCAAAAAGAGAGTATGTTGCTCAAAAAAGGTTCAGAGCCTACAATACAGGAGCTTGCAAACAAAATAGGCGTAATGCCGGAACAAGTAGCAGAAGCAATCGCCGCATCGTCGTCTGTAATTTCACTTACAGACGACGATGAAAATGGCGGTGGGCAGATAGACATAAAGTATGAAGAATCTGAGGAAAAGTTAACTGACAAAATAGCAATAAAAGACGCATTATGCAAATTAGAAAAGCGTGACAGACATATAATACTTATGCGGTATTTTTCGGGACGAACTCAAAGCGAGACTTCAAAAGAGCTTAATATGACGCAGGTTCAAGTATCACGGAGAGAGAAAAAAATTTTGGCATTGCTTAGAGAACAATTAAAATCCAATTAAAAAATAATTTTAAGTAAAAGAGAAAAAATAATAAAAATTTTTTTGTTTATGGATTAAGAATTTATACTTAATTATAACGTGGAGTGCCCTAAAAAAGAGAAAAAGCAGATTTAAGTGAAGAGTATAAGAACTTAGATAAGGCAAATTTATTAAAAGCATAAACAAATATTTTTAAAGACGGCTTTGGCAGTATCTATTTATCTAAAAAAACTTGTATTTCCTATGTTTTTTATAGCATAATTTGGAATATGCAGAAATAAGTATCAGAATAATAATGCTCTGCCTTTGGCGATTTGTATAAAATCCTTTGTATCATTTTACTACTTTTGTCATATGCTACATCATATCCTACTATTTGTCTCTTTTTTCTCCACTTACTTAGTGTTATTACATATATTCTGTTTTTTCTTTCTACATAACTGTAGAGTCATCCGTCTCTATTACTTTTTTCTCTCATTTGCTGCATTATTTTCTTCTATTTCCTTAGTATATTTCTTTATCCAATATAGGCACATATTTTTCCTATTCCTAATATCTTTCTTACTGCTATCGCAATGTTCCCTTCCATATACAATTTTACATGTATAATTTTATATCATCACCAATTTCATAAATCTGCATAGAATGAAGTAAAGCATAGCTTTAATTCATTTTAGGAGGATTACCATGCCTGATAAAAGTTTAGATTCAACTGCTCGCGTAAATCGTAATAATAATGGTACAGAAGCAATGGCCAGTACATTCAGCAGTAACTCAAGATCTAACAGCAGTAATAATATTCGTGAAGCAGTTTGCATAAACGCAAATAGAATTTATGATAGTTGCGGAGATAAAGATTGTCTTGAAGATCTTAGAGTTTCATTTACAGATGCAGTACAACCAATAATAGACGAAGCATATCTTGTAAAACCAAAAACAGTTGAGGTTATGGACGTAATAATGTCAGTAGAAGCTGTACCGTTTCATAAAGGTTTTTATTCTGTTGATATGACATATTATTTTTTAGTGACACTTTCAGTTTATAGCTCTCCCTTATCAAACGCAACAGAGGTAACCGGTGTATGCACGTTTTGTAAAAAAGTAGTGTTATTTGGCAGCGAAGGCAGTGTTAAAACATTCACAAATGATCAAAATGTTGATTCAGACCCTGTAGGACCTAAAACTTTGCCAAAAGTTACTGTACAAGTTGCCGAGCCTATGTTACTTTCCAGCTGTGCAAAAGATTGTGCAGATCTTGTAAACGAATGGTGTTCATGTTCACTTCCAAGTTCGATATGTTCATGCTTTGAAGGTTCTTTTGAAAATGTACTTCCACAAAGAAACATATTTATAAGTATAGGTATATTTTCTATTGTGCAAATGGAAAGACAAGTACAGATGATGATTCCAATATACGACTACTGCATACCAGAAAAAGAATGTACAAACACATCTGAAAATCCATGCGATGTATTTAAAAAAATTAAATTTCCACTAGAAGAATTTTTCCCATCACGTGATGTCGAGAGTGCTAGTGAATGTAGTTGTAAATAATAGTTCAATATAATAAAATTTGAAATATAAAATTTAGGCATCAAAATCTTCCAAAATTCAATGATAATATTTTAAAATACAATAATTGGATTATTAAAAATACAAAAGAATTTTCTATTAATAATGCACAAGACCATTAAAAACGAACAATAGAAAAAAGAGGACCTCCTATGGTAGAATGAAAAAACTACTGTGGGAGGAATTGTTATGTCAAGAAGTTACAGGCACATAAAAGAGTATGAAAAAGAGATATTGAAGCTAAAAAAAGAAGGAAAAAGCAATAGAGAAATATGCCAAAAAATGGGGTTTGAACTCAAACAACTAAAGAATTTCATCACAAGATACAACACTAATCATAGAAAACTTGCAGCTGGAATAACAATTAAATCAAATGGCA
>CAJTNJ010000003.1 GCA_910577565.1 uncultured Oscillospiraceae bacterium
TTTTATGTGCCTGTAACTTCTTGACATAACAATTCCTCCCACAGTAGTTTTTTCACTCTACCATAGGAGGTCTCTTTTTTCTATTGTTCGTTTTTACTGGTCTTGTGCAATTTCGGGTAACTTTCTAATTTAGCAATTATTCAAATTAAAATGCATATTTTTCTTTTGGATATTTGTTTAATTTTGTTTAATTTAGAATTATTTAAGACGTTCCTTTAGATTTTCAAGCTGAGTTTTCATTTCTTTTGGCAGTTTATCACCAAACATATCAAAAAATTCAGCAATTCCTTTAGTTTCATTTTTCCATAAATCTTTATCTACAAAAAGCAGATCTTCAATCGTTTTTGTGTCAATATCAAGACCTTCAATATTGATATCCTCAGGTTTTGGTTCATAGCCAATTGGAGTTTTGTTTGCATCTACATTATTTTCACAGCGATCAAGAATCCACATTAAAACTCTCATATTATCACCAAATCCTGGCCAAATAAATTTGCCATCATCGTCAGTTCTGAACCAGTTAACATTAAATATTTTCGGTGCTTTATCTCCTACAATCTTACCAATATCAAACCAATGTTTAAAGTAATCACCCATGTTATAGCCGCAAAAAGGTAACATTGCCATAGGATCTCTTCTAACTACGCCAACTTCTCCGGCAGCAGCCGCTGTGGTTTCGGAAGCCATAGTAGCTCCAACAAAAACACCATGATTCCAATCGAATGATTGATATACTAAAGGCGCAGTTTTTGCACGTCTTCCGCCAAAAACAAATGCTGAAATTGGAACACCTTCTGGGTTATCGAACTCAGGACTGATGCATGGACAATTTTTAGCAGGAGCAGTAAATCTAGAATTTGGATGAGCACCTTTTGTGTTATCAGTTTTTCCGTTCCAAGGCTTACCAGTCCAATCTACTGCGTGTTCAGGCGGATTTTTGTCCAGCCCTTCCCACCATACCGTATTATCGTCAAGGTTTTGACAAACGTTCGTAAATATAGTATTTTTCTTTGTAGATTCAAGTGCGTTGAAGTTGGATTTCTCACTTGTTCCGGGAGCAACTCCAAAAAATCCGTTTTCAGGGTTTATTGCATAAAGCCTACCGTCTTTTCCTGGTTTAATCCAAGCAATATCGTCTCCAATCGTCCAAACTTTATAGCCTTTTTTCCTATAAATTTCAGGAGGTATAAGCATTGCAAGGTTAGTTTTGCCACATGCCGACGGAAATGCAGCAGCTATATATTTAACTTCTCCTTTTGGATTTTCGATACCCACAATAAGCATATGCTCGGCTATCCAACCTTCATTTTTCCCCTGATAAGAAGCTATTCTTAACGCAAAGCATTTTTTACCCAGCAAGACATTTCCGCCATAACCGGAGTTGATTGACCAAATGGTATTGTCCTGTGGAAAGTGCACAATATAACGCTTATCTGGATTTATATCAGCTTTTGAGTGAAGCCCGCGAACGAAGTCATTGGAAACATCACCCAAATTTTCAAAAGCAGCCTTACCTATGCGAGTCATTATGTTCATGTTAAGCACAACATAGATTGAGTCGGTAAGTTCAATGCCAACTTTTGCAAGAGGTGAACCAATAGGTCCCATCGAGTAAGGAATTACATACATTATACGGCCATTCATAACGCCATCAAACATAGGTGTTAATTTACCATACATTTCTTTTGGGTCGCACCAGTTGTTTGTTGGACCTGCGTCTTCTTTTTTTTCTGAGCAAATAAAAGTTCTGTCTTCAACCCGAGCAACATCATTTTGCTTTGTTCTGTGAAGCAGACAACCGGGTAATTTTTCTTGATTGAGTTCTATGAGTTCTCCGGATTCAATTGCTCGTTTTATCAAATCATCTAATTGTTCTTCGCTTCCGTCAATCCATACAACCTTATCAGGTTTGCATAATGACACCATTTCATCAACCCAATTTAACACATTTTTATTGCTAGTCAACATAAGCTAATTCCCCTTTATATATCAGTGTTTTACGATAGTTTAATCTATAGCATCATATTTTTTATATTATAATTTTAAAAAATATGTTAGTTATATTACTTATTTATTTTAGCACAAAGTCAACAGAACTTCAATATGGAAATTAGGAGTTGTCAATTCAAGATTGTAAGTATTACTTACAATAGTGTGTTACAAAAAGAGAAAAAATAACAAATAGTAACAACTTGTGTTAATGCAACGCCTCATAATAACTAAAAACGGTTGCTAAAATAGCGAAAAAGAAAAAACATCATGTTTTCCCTCAGCGTTTTGCTGTAATTATTTCATACTGGCAAATTCAATTAAGCAAACTTAGTTTTTTGTCAGTCATATAAAGATTTGCCAATGTAACACATCATATTCATTTTTTGCATCTGTTTCTCAATCTCTCGGTATCGCGTTTTTCTATATTTGAAAAGTTTTTTCACTACCTCGAGCACGTGTTCTACCTTCGCACGTACTGATGATTTCTGGTGTTCTGTTTTTTTATCAGATATTGCCCATTTTTTATAGTTTCCTAATATGTGATGGCCGTCTTTTTATTTTGTATTGAATTTTCTTTCCACACTCATTTTTTCAACCGCATTTCCTCGCTTATCTCCCCCCAACATAGCCGATATCTCCTTATACAAAAGTTTCCTCTTCTGTCAACAATTTGGGCATGACCGTTAAATCGTGCTCATTCGCTGCTGTGACTTTTACCGTATGCACTAATCACGTTTTGCTGTCGACTCCGACATGCACTTTATATCCGAAGTGCCATGTGTTGCCTTTCTTAACAGAATGCGCTTGTGGGTCACGCTTTTTCTTCTTGTTTTTGGTATATGACGGAGCTGCTATAATATTTGAATCTACAATTGTTTTTCTCTTCAGAATCAAGTCTTTTTGGCGTAATAATTCGAATACCTTTGAAAACAGCTTTTTTTGTATGCCATTTTTCACTAATATGTTGCGAAACCTTCCTATAGTGTCTCCATCTGGAACCTGGTTTGATGAATTTGCTCTGCAGAATTCTGAAAAGGCTAGACTGTCCATCACCCGCATGTCGGACAAATCATAAAGTTTTGCAAGATGTAAATACGAAGCATCAGTTCAAGATCGTAAGGCTTGTTGCCGCGCATTTCTTTATAATAGCATGGCTTAATTATCCCTATCCACTCGTCCCATGGTATTATCTGTTCAATTTGCTTTAAAAAGGCAAAAGATTTTATCAATATACAGCAATAGATGAATACAGCAGCGCTATCTGGAAGCTTTTGAAGAGCATAGTACATATTCTTCTGCGATGTTTCTAAAACATTTAGTCAAAGCATTTCTATATGCTATTGAGTGTGTTCAAACAGACAATGGCTCCTGATTTACTAATCGTTTAAACTCGCGAATATCTAACAAAAAAACCTTATTTGAAGTTACCCTTTCAAAGTTAAGAATAAAGCACAAACTAATAAAACCGTACACACCAAGACATAATGGCAAAGTGGAACGTTCACATTGTAAAAACAACGAAGAATTTTATGCTTCGCATAGATTCTATTACTTCTATGATTTTAAAAAACAACTGGTGGTTAGAAAGCATTAATATAATAAATTTTCCAATGCGTTGTCCTCTAAATTGGCAATCTCATAAATATATTCTTTTTTCTTTTTCTAATTTGTAACACATCATTGACAAACCTACATGCTGAACACTCCCATGAAAGTTTAAACTTTACTTATCTATATTATTGTGTTATAATTATAAAATAATGATTATATCTTCAGGGCAGGGTGCAATTCCCTACTGGTGGTAAGAGCCCACGAACCGTAAGGTATGATTCGGTGTGATTCCGAAGCCGACAGTAAAAGTCTGGATGAAAGAAGATTTTATCTTTATTTTAAAAATCATATGCTCTGAAACATGTTCTTTTTAGAGCATTTTTTATTTTGGGAGATCACAATGAATAAAGATGAAATATATATGAATCTTACATTAAAACTTGCTAAAAAAGGTAGGGGTTTTACCGGTCAAAATCCAATGGTTGGAGCTTTGGTTGTAAAAAATGGACAAATTTTAGGATATGGCTATCATAAAAGGTATGGATCATATCATGCTGAAAGAAATGCTCTGCTTAATTGCAAAGATAAAGCAAAAGGGTCAACTCTATACGTGAATTTGGAACCTTGCTCACACTATGGGAAAACTCCTCCTTGCACTGACATAATAATAAAAAGTGGAGTTAAACGTGTGGTTATAGGCACTAAAGACCCTAACGAACTTGTTTGTGGTGGTGGCATAAAAAAGCTTAAAGAAAATAGTATTGATGTTAAAGTAGGAGTGCTTGAAAAAAAGTGCAAAAAACTAAATGAAGTCTTTTTCTATCATATAAAAAATAAATTGCCGTTTGTTGCAATGAAATTTGCTATGACACTAGATGGCAAGATTGCGACATGTGCTGGTATTTCAAAGTGGATTACAGGATCTAAAGCACGAGCGCATTCACATTATCTACGCAGCATATACGGCGCTATACTGGTTGGTGTAAATACCGTTATAAGCGACGATCCTTTACTAAATTGCAGGCTTAAAAATGGTCGTGATCCAATACGCATAATCTGCGATACAAATTTAAGAATACCACTTAGCTCAAAAATTGTAAAAACAGCAAAAAATCAACTTACATATATTGCCTGTTCAAGCAATAATGAACAAAAGATAAATGAACTCAAAAAAAATGGTGTGCATATTTTAAACCTGCAAAAAGACAAAGGAAAAATATCTATCAAATCACTTATAGAAACTATTTATAAATTAGGTGTAGACAGTGTACTTGTCGAAGGCGGAGCAGAAATTAATTATAGTTTTTTAGACAAAAATTTTATAAACGCTGTTTATGCATATATCGCACCATCGATTGTTGGTGGTAAAAATGCTAAAACTCCAATCGAGGGAAAAGGTATTATAAATTTAAATGATGCGTTAAAGTTAAAAAATGAAGCTATAAAGTTTTTGGGAGAAGACATATTACTTGAATATAGAACAATCATGCAATAGTAAAATAATTTTAACTATTGGAGGCTTAAATTTGTTTACGGGAATAGTTGAAGAAGTTGGAAAAGTGTTATCTATAACCAAAAGTGATAATGGCGCTAAATTGACAATTGGTGCTAACATTATAACACGCGATATTGACTTGGGAGACAGTGTTGCAGTAAATGGAGTTTGTCTTACCATTACAAACATAAAGCCAAATTCAGTAATCGCAGACGTAATGAATGAAACACTAAAAAATAGCATGTTAAATGAATTAATGGTTGGGGATTTTGTTAATTTGGAAAGAGCGTTAACTTTAAATTCACGGCTTGGAGGACACATTGTAACAGGACATATTGATGGAGTTGGTAAAATTGAAAACATAACAAAAGACGGTATAGGGATATGGTATAAAATAAAAGCAGATAGCGACATATTAAAATATATAGTAAAAAAAGGATCGGCCTGCATAAACGGTGCTAGTCTTACGATAACAGATGTAGATTATGATAGTTTTAAAGTTTGCATAATTCCTCATACTCATACTAACACTACGCTTTCTACATTAAAAAAAGGAAGTAGTGTTAATATAGAAAATGATATAATTGGTAAATATGTTTATAAACTGTTTTGCATACAAAATGATGAAATTAACAAAAGAAGTGAGCTTGACATAAAAAAATTAATGGAACTAGGTTTTTGATCGGTTTATGTAAAAATTAGCATTGGTTGTAAAGAATCACTGGAAATAAGATTAAAAGCATAGTAGAAAATATGGAAAAATACACATTAGAAAGATTAAACAAATACCAAAGTTGATTTATGTAATTATGTTCCCCGATTTTAATTTTACAGTAAACATTTATTAAACAACCGAAAAACATTTATGTATTTTGAGATTTTTGTTAGGCTTGTAGTTTTCTAGATTTGTTAAAATTTTAATATTGATTGCTTATCTTACGCTAAAAAATTATCGCTTTTTCTATCTTCTTTTATTTATTGAACTTACATAATTACTAATTTAATTGAATAATGAAAAAGCAAAAAGAACTTCATAGTAACTTCCAAAGTATAAAGATGATAATAGTATACGATTCAAATGACACCGAAAATGAGAAAGGTCTTTATATGCGCATTAAAATTTTAATAAGTGCAGTTGATTAACAATACAAAAATTTACTTAATTAAAGTTTTATCCAAATCATAAGAAAGGGTGATATAATGAATAATGAAAAAGTAAAAAGAGCGTTATTCCAACTTAAACAAGGCAAGATAATAATGGTATCCGACTCAAGCGACCGTGAAAATGAGGGCGATCTTATATGTGCAGCCGAGTTTGCAACAAAAGATAATATAAACTTTATGGCTACTTACGCTAAAGGGCTCATTTGTATGCCAATGAGCGAAAAATTCACCAAAAAGTTAGACCTTACCCCGATGAGCTATGAAAATACCGATAACCACAGCACAGCATTTACTATATCCATTGATCACATTAATACTAAAACCGGGATATCTGCATATGAAAGATCACTTACAGCACTTGAATGCACAAAAGATGATGCGCTGCCAAAACATTTTCGCAGACCAGGGCATATGTTTCCGTTAAAAGCAAAACCCGGCGGTGTACTTCAAAGAGAAGGACATACCGAAGCCACTGTAGATTTGTGCAGGTTAGCAGGACTGAAAGAGTGTGGGATTTGCTGCGAAATAATGTCGCAAAACGGTAGCATGATGACTAAAGATGAACTTTTAAATTTTTCAAAAAAACATAATCTTGAATTTATAACGGTTGATGATATAATTGAGTATAGAAAAACAAATGAAGTTTTAATCGAAGGTGTGGATCCTGTCAGAATGCCTACAAAAAACGGTATATTTACTACGTATGGCTATACATACAAAATAACTGGGGAACATCATGTGGCACTTGTTAAAGGCGAAATTGGTGATGGAAAAGATATGCTTTGCAGGCTTCACTCAGAGTGCCTTACTGGAGATGTTTTTGGGTCGCTAAAGTGTGATTGCAGGCAACAGCTTGAAAAATCACTGGAAATGATTGAAAAGGAAAAACGCGGCATTTTAATTTACATGAGGCAGGAAGGTAGAGGAATTGGACTTATAAACAAATTAAAAGCATATCACCTTCAGGAACAAGGCCTTGATACAGCTCAGGCTAATTTGGCTCTTGGTTTTGAAGAAGACCAACGCGAGTATTTTATTGGAGCACAAATTTTAAAAGACTTGGGAATAAGGCAGGTAAGACTTATTACAAACAACAAAGGCAAAATAAATGGACTATCAAAATATGGTATAGATGTTACACAAAGAGTGCCAATACAAATCAAAACTAACAAATATAATGAATTTTATCTTAAAACAAAGCAAAATAAAATGGGACATATGTTGGACTATTAAATTTTAGAAAGGAAAAAATTATTATGAAAGTTTACAGTGCAAAATTAGTTGCAAATGGAGCAAAAGTTGCCATAGTCGTTTCAAGATTTAACGAGTTTATAACATCAAAACTATTAGATGGTGCAATAGACGGGCTTTTGAGGCATAATGTTTTGGATGATGACATAGAAGTAGCATGGGTTCCGGGAGCTTTTGAAATACCGTCAGTTGCCGACAAAATGGCAAAATCCGGAAAATATAATGCAGTGATATGTCTTGGTGCAATAATCCGTGGTAACACAACACACTATGATTATGTATGCGCAGAAGTGTCAAAAGGGATAGCAAATGTTTCTCTTAAAACAGATGTACCGATAATTTTTGGCGTGCTTACAACCGAAAACATAGAACAAGCTATAGAACGTGCTGGTACAAAGGCCGGGAACAAAGGCTTCGACGCTGCAGCAACAGCTGTTGAAATGATCAACTTATATAACGATATTAAAAACTAAAATTTATATAAAATAATTTATATACAATAATAATAGAAAAATTGGATGCTGAAATTTTAAAGTTTTAGCAAATGTTAATTATGTAAATTTTCGCATAAGGAAGAATATAATGCAATCCAATGATATATTCATATTTAAATCTCGCAAAATAAAATAATTGAACAAGTCCGTAGCAAAAAGGCTTGTTCAATTTTGTTAGAAGTATTATTTATTTTAGTCATTTTTTTAAATTCACTGCACTTTTAACCCACATAAGCGAAATATTTCACGGCATTTTTCAACTTGCTCAGGGGTTGGCTCTGGTGTATCTTTTAGGTGGTATGGAAGTCCAAGTTCTTTATATTTAAATTCACCCATCTTATGAAATGGAAGTAGCTCCACTCTACTAACGCATGAAAAGCTCTTTATAAAGTTTGCAAGTTTATAAAGCTTATCTTCTTTTAATGTATAACCCAAAAGTAACACATGTCTAATCCAAACATCTTTGCCAACCTCTTCACAGTAGTTTAATATGTCTATCGCGCCAGCAGAGGAAGCCCCACAAAGATCGACACTATTTGCTTCATCTAAATCTTTAATGTCAAGCAATACAAGGTCAGTATGATTTAAAACAGGTAAAGCTTTCTCAAGCGGCACACTACCTGCTGTGTCGATAGCTGTGTGAAAGCCAAGCTCTTTGCACTGTCTTAAAACTTCTGCGGCAAACTCGCTTTGAAAGAGAGGCTCGCCGCCTGAAAGAGTAACACCTCCACCATTAACAATAAATGAGCAATATTCCTTAATTTGATCAACAAGTTCAGTTGTTGTCATCTCAGTTCCGCCATTTTTTAGCCATGAGTCGGGATTATGGCAATAAAGGCACCGCAAAGGGCAACCCTGCAAAAAAGCAACAAATCGAATCCCAGGACCGTCCACTGCTCCAAATGTTTCAACAGAGTGAACTCTACCTATAATATCCATTTAAAATACCTCTAGCTCATTTTTAACTAAAAGCACTCATGAAATGTCCTGTTTATAACATCCATCTGTTGCTCTTTGGTAAGTTTAGTGAAGTGAACGGCATATCCTGATACTCTTATGGTAAGTTGTGGATATTTTTCTGGGTGATCCATAGCGTCAAGAAGGACTTCTCTGTCAAGCACATTAACGTTTATGTGATGTCCGGTTTCAACAAAATATCCATCCAATAACTGAGTTAGGTTTGCTTTTTTGTCGTCTTCGCTTTTACCAAGAGCGCCTGGCACAATTGAAAATGTATAAGATATTCCATCTTCACAATAATCAAAAGGAAGTTTTGCAACCGATTTCATAGACGCTACACAGCCTTTTTTGTCACGCCCATGCATTGGATTAGCTCCAGGTGCAAATGGTTCTCCAGCTTTTCTGCCATCCGGTGTAGATCCAGTCTTTTTGCCATACACGACATTTGATGTGATTGTGAGTATCGACATTGTAGGAATGCTATTTCTGTAGGTTGAATGCTTGCGGAGGTGAGACATGAAGTTTTTAGCAACATTAACAGCAATTTCATCTACCCTATCGTCATTGTTTCCAAATTTTGGATAATCACCTTCTATTTTAAAGTCAACAATCAAACCTTGTTCATTCCTTATTGGATAAACATCTGCATATTTAATAGCGCTCAAACTGTCAGCTACAACTGAAAGACCAGCAATTCCGCCTGCCATAGTTCTGATGACACTTTCATCGTGAAGGGCCATCTGAATTTTTTCATAACAGTATTTATCGTGCATATAGTGAATTACATTAAGTGTATTAATATAAAGCCTTGAAAGCCACTGCTGCATGGCGTCAAACTTTCTAACTACTTCGTCATAATCAAGCTTTTTATCCGAAACCGGTGCTATTTCTGGACCAACTTGCATGCCAAAAACTTCATCGCGACCGCTGTTAAGAGCATATAAAAGGGCTTTTGCAAGATTGCATCTAGCACCAAAAAACTGCATCTGCTTGCCTATGCGCATCGGAGAAACACAACAAGCTATTGCATAGTCATCCCCTAATTTTATGCGCATTATATCGTCATTTTCATATTGAATAGATGAGGTTTTTATGGAAATTAAATTTGAGTAAAGCTTAAAGTTTTTCGGCAAATTTTTTGACCATAATATGGTAAGATTTGGCTCAGGAGCAGGGCCCAGGTTTATAAGAGTATGCAAAAAGCGATATGACATCTTAGTTACCATATGGCGTCCATCGAGACATATGCCGCCTATTGACTCTGTAACCCAAGTGGGATCACCTGAGAAAAGCTGATCATATGCTGGCGTTCTTAAAAATCGAACCATTCTAAGCTTCATAACAAATTGATCTACAAACTCTTGGATATCGCTCTCGCTATATTTACCAGATGCCAAATCACACTCTGCATAAATATCCAAAAATGTTGAAACTCGGCCAAGCGACATAGCGGCGCCGTTTTGGTCCTTAACCGATGCAAGATATGCAAAATATAGCCATTGAATAGCTTCTTTTGTATCTTTTGCTGGTTCGCTTATATCAAAACCATAACTTTTTGCCATATCTTTTAGATCGTTTAAAGCTCTGATTTGCTCAGAAATTTCTTCTCTTAGGCGAATTATGTGACTGCTCATAAAGTCAGATTCAGCGTCATTTAGAGCTTGTGTTTTTTCTTCAATTAGTTTGTCAACTCCATATAACGGAACCCTTCTGTAGTCACCGATAATTCTTCCTCTGCCGTAAGCGTCAGGAAGACCTGTTATGATCCCACAGTGTCTTGCATTTTTCATCTCTTTGGTATAAACATCAAAGACACCGTCGTTGTGAGTTTTTCTGTGTTTAAAAATTTCTTCAACGCCGGGATCCATTTCCTCACCATATGCTTTTAGCGATGTTCTAACCATACGTATACCACCATATGGCATTATTGCACGCTCAAGTGGTTTTGAAGTTTGAATTCCGACTATGCTCTCATTTTCTTTGTCAATATAGCCGGGAGCATAGGCATTTATTCCGGAAATCGTCTTAGTATCTATTGACAGCACACCGCCTGCGTCTCTTTCCTTTTGATTTAAATCTTTTACCTTTTCCCACAAAGCAAGCGTTCTCTTGCTTGGACCACTAAGGAAACTTTCGTCGCCGTCATAAGGAGTATAATTTAAAACTATAAAATCTCTTACGTCGATCTCTTTATTCCAATTTCCTTTTTTAAAACTCATATTTATCCTCCTTAATTTATTATTTAATTTAAATATATTTACATTGTCTACTAAATTAGTGTAACATTTGAAATGGCAAAAGTCAATTTTATAATTGTTAACTTTTTGTTAACAATTAAATATCATCTATAAAAACTTATTAATCACAATTGCTATTATTATTTTCTCACTCTATTTTTTGATGCATTCCAAAGGATGGAAACCAATATATGCAAATTTTTTCAATTTTGCTGTAAAATTTAAAAAAAACATTCAGCAATTTCTTTTTAACATACCATAAATTTTTAAATTTTTTATTTAAGTTCAAAACCCAAATCAAACAACATTTTTTTGTCATGCTCTGTACTGCTACCGACAGTAGTTAGCATATCACCTGTTAGCACTGCGTTTGCGCCAGATTTAAACAAAACTTCACCACAATCTTGAAAATAATTTCTGCCGGCTGCAATGCGGATATAAGCTGTCGGATTAAGATAGCGAAAAACGGCCACAATCCGAACAATTTCTTCCTGGGAAAGTGGTTTTTGATTTTCAAGCGGTGTCCCTTTAATTGGTAGCAGAAAATTTAGGGGAATTGAAGAAATTTCAAGATTTGACAACAAAAGCGCCATATCAATTCTATCGTTCCATGTCTCACCCATACCGAAAATGCCACCGGAGCAGACTTCAAAACCTGCCTCCTTCGCTCTTTTTATCTGATTAATCTTATCTTCATATGTATGACTTGTGCAGATTTTGGGAAAATATCGACTGGATGTCTCTACATTTGTATGATATATTGATACGCCTGCCTCCTTTAAGCGCTTCATGTCATCTACCGACATCAATCCAAAAGAAGCACAAAAAATCATATCCGGATACCGATCACTCAAAGCAGCATATGCTTTTAAAGCTAAATTTAAATCGTCACCCTCCATAGCTCTTCCCGATGTTACTATAGAATAGCGATTGACTCCTTTTTCTGCCATTTTGCCGCAATCTTCCATAATATATGAAAGGTCGAGGAAATCGTGCACATCGCAATTTGTTTTGTTATGTGTCGATTGAGCACAAAATTTACAGTTCTCACTGCAACGCCCTGAACGCCCATTTATTATGCTGCACAAATCCACTTTATTTTCACAAAGGCCTTTTCTTATCATATCAGCGCCTTCACAAACTTCACTTAAATTTTTATGTAAGAGCATATCTAAATCATCATTTCTGTTTAACCGTCTACCATTTATTATTTCCCTCGCAATATTTTTCATAACAAACCTCCTCTTCTTTACACTTTAAAAGTAATTTTATTATGACACTCATTGGTTTTTTCTGCAGTTTTCCATAATATCTGAAAGTTCAAGGAAATCGCGCACATCGCAATTTGTGTTATTATGTACCAGTTGAGCACAAAATTTACAGTTCTCGCTGCAACGTCCCAAACACCCGTTTATTATGCTGCACAAATCCACTTTATTTTCACAAAGACCTTTTCTTATCATATCAGCACTTTTACAAACTTCACTTAAATGTTTGTGTAAGAGCATATCTAAATCATCATTTCTGTTTAACCGTCTGCCATTTATTATTTTCCTTGCAATATTTTCATAATAAGCTGCCTCTATTCGCGTCTTGAAAATAATTTTAGTATGATGTCAAATCATATTTAGAATTTGATATATCAGCAAATTGTTTAAGGCTGAGTTGTTCAGCACGTGCAGACGGATCAATATCAAGTGAAATCAACTTTTTCTTAAGCTCTTTTTTTGATACATTCCAAAGTTTTGAAACAGGATTTATAAGGACTTTCCTACGCTGAGAAAACGCGGCCTTTATGAGTTCAAAAAAATCCTTTTCACTATATACATTTACAGGCTTAACTTTATTAATATCCAATTTAATGACTGCACTGTCTACATTTGGCTTGGGATAGAAGCTGCCACGGGAAACGTTAAATAACAGCTTAGGAGTAGAGTAATAACTAACAGCAAGGCTGATTGAGCCACAATCCCGTGTCCCAGGCTTTGCACATATGCGCTTGGCCGCTTCTTTTTGCACCATTACAGTTATCGATTCAATTGGAAGTTTAGATTCTAAAATATGCATAAGAATGGGAGAGGTTATGTAATAAGGCAAGTTCGCACATACTTTTATATTCATGCCATTTGCTTTTTCTTTAAGCAATTTTTCAAGATCCAAATTTAAAATATCTTCGCTTATAATTTCAATATTATCAAATTCAGAAAGCGTATCGTTAAGAATTGGGATTAAGCGTTTATCGATTTCAACAGAACAAACCTTTTTAGCAAGCTTTGAGAGTTCTTTTGTCAGCACACCAATTCCCGCACCAACTTCTAAAACAAAACTGTCTTTTGCTCCACCAAGCTCGGCAATTCGCGGACATACAAAAGGGTTTATTAAAAAATTTTGCCCAAGCGATTTAGTCAAAAAAAGGCCATGATCTTTAAGAATTTCCTTTATAACACCAAGGTTTGATAGATTTTTATCTTCCATTTTTAAAACACCTAAAATATATTATTTGTTTGCAAATATTATTTTAAAAAATTATTGTTATCTATTAATCAATAAAAATAGGAACGCAGAAATTGAATAATAAAAATCAAAATTAAATACAAAGATATTTATCATAATAATCATCAAAAGCCATTATATCAACTGTTTAGGTTACATATTAAAAAATTAACAGGATCACTTAACAAGTTTAAAAGCAAGATCCTGTTTTAATTATATTTATTTTGCGTACTCTATCGCTCTGCTTTCGCGGATCATGTTAACTTTAACCTGGCCCGGATAGTTAAGCTCGCTCTCAATTCTTTTAACTATATCGTGAACTGTAATTTTCATTTTATCATCGGACAACATTTTCGGATTAACCATAATCCTGATCTCGCGTCCGGCTTGAACAGCATATGAACTCTCAACACCCTCAAATGAATTTGCGATTTCTTCAAGCTTTTCGAGTCTTTTAATATAGTTTTCAAGATTCTCGCGTCTGGCGCCCGGCCGAGCAGCTGAAATAGCATCTGCAGCTTGGATTATGCAAGCAAGAGTAGTTTTTGCTTCAACATCACCATGGTGTGCTTCAATAGCATGAATTACTTCTGGGCTTTCTTTATATTTTTTGCTTATATCAACACCGATCTCAATATGCGAACCCTCAATTTCGTGATTAAGAGCCTTGCCTATGTCATGCAATAGTCCAGCTCGTCTTGCCAAAGAAGCATCCACGCCAAGCTCACTTGCCATCATGCCGGAAAGGTTAGCCACTTCAATGCTGTGATTCAAGATGTTTTGGCCATAACTCGATCGATATTTTAAACGACCTATCAATTGAATAAGCTCAGGATGCATGCCTTGAACATTTGTTTCCATTACGGCACGTTCGCCCTCAGCCTTAATGGTTCGCTCAACCTCACGGCGAGATTTTTCAACCATTTCTTCAATTCGCGCAGGGTGAATTCGGCCATCCGCAATCAAGCGTTCAAGAGTTTGCCTTGCTATTTCTCTGCGAACGGGGTCAAAACAGGATAAGGTTATAGCCTCAGGTGTATCATCGATAATTAAATCAACACCGGTTAAGGTTTCGAGTGAACGAATATTTCGGCCCTCCCGACCTATTATTCTGCCCTTCATCTCATCAGAAGGGAGAGGTACAACAGACACGGTAATTTCAGATGTGTGGTCCGCAGCACAACGCGATATTGCAAGACCAATGAGATCTCTTGCCTTGTTTTCCGACTGATCTTTAATTTGCTGTTCGTTTCGACTAATCCTTACAGCTTTTTCGTGCTCAAGCTCATTTTCAAATGAACTCAAAAGCTGAGCCCTTGCTTGATCTTTTGACATGCCGGATATCTTTTCCAACATGTTTAGTTGATTATTTTTTATCATTTCTACTTCTTGGAGCTTTTTTTCGGCCTGAGTATTTTTAATTTGCAGTTGTTCTTCTTTTTTTTCGAACTGTTCTAACTTGCGTTCAAAAGCTTCTTCTCTTTGAAGCATCCTCTTTTCTTGCCGATTTATCTCATTGCGGCGGTCCTTAATTTCTTTATCCGCTTCGCTGCGAAGTTTATGTATCTCATCTTTAGCATCAACAACAGCTTGTTTTTGCTTTGTTTTTGCTTCTTTTTGCGCATCTTCCATCAGCTTTTTTGCATACTCTTCTGCAGTTCCTATTTCAGCTTCGGCAATTTTTTTGCGATATTTAATTCCAAATTTGAAAGAGATGAAGGCAACAATCGAACCTGTAACAACAACCGAAACAAAAATCAGCAATATCACTATAGCGATACCCATAGTTTTGTGACCTCCTTTGGGTTGTGAGTTTAAGCCTTAAAAACAATTTAGTTTTTACTGTAATATGCAATATTAAAATACACTTCACCCATAACCTAAAGGATAACATTATAAATATATTACTATAAGTATAAAACATTATAAAACAAAATAAAAGTTTATAACAAAAAACAATAATAATTAGTGTTAAAAAATAAATCTATGAGTAAAGCACAACAAAATTTGCACCATATTAATTTTATTACAATTTTCCATTAGTGTCAACCAACAAAATATAAATAATTAAAAATTCATTTTAGGTGTTACAATGATATATGCCAAAAGGAAAAAGACAGCAAATAGGAGCAACCTGTGTTAGAGTTTAATTACAAATAAAAACAAAAGCCAGGTATCCCATTCACCATGAGTAATATAACGCAAACCATGCTTTACCGTCAATCTTTGATTTTGTATGCTAAAAAGCATGGTTTTACTAAAACAGCTATTCACTATCGTACCAACCGACAGTATATTTATCGCTTATTAAAAAGATATGACGGTTCATTACATTCTCTTGCGACAAGTCTCGCAGACTTCATCATTATCTCAATTAACATAACGTTATCTTGTATATTAAAAAAATATGTGATATTATAATTTAGTAATGACTTTTAAATTAAATTATAGATGTGATATTAAGGTGATTTGCAAATAAATCTTACATATAAATAATAATATATTATCCAATATTTTGCGAATGACCGAACGAATGACCGAATATGATATACAAATCGTAAACTTTCATATGTAGTTATATTTAAAATACAAGCATAAAAACAACACAAATATTTATTTTATATATTTATAAAATGAATCATTTTTCAAAACGTTTTTTGTAATTTAAAAATTTATGACATCTATGTGGCATGTTAACGAAAAATTTTGCCCTTTTCTTGCCATATTTATATCTGTCACATATACTGTTTAATGTTCTGTTTAGATTTAATCTTATATATTATTTTTACAAGGAGATATTTTTCATGCATAAAATGAAAATTGCAGTATTGTTCGGTGGAGTCTCAAGTGAACATGAAGTGTCTTTGTCTTCTGCCTACAACGTCATAACAAATTTAGAAAAATCTAAGTTTGAAATTATACCAATTGGAATAACCAAAAACGGACACTGGTTATATTATCCCGGTCCTTATGAAAAAATTTTAACCGGCGAGTGGCAAAATGATATGGACTGTTGCCCGGCAGTTATTAGTCCTGATCGAACTCATGGCGGTATATTGAAAATTATGGAAAATTTTGAATATGCTCTTTTGAAAATTGACTGTGTTTTTCCTATGTTTCATGGTCGCAACGGCGAAGATGGCACAATTCAAGGACTGCTTGAGCTTGCAGGAATACCTTATGTAGGATGCAATTTGCTTAGCTCTGCTACTTGCATGGATAAAGTAACAACTCACATATTACTCGAAGCTGCAGGCATAAAATGCGCTGACTGGTGCAGTGTTACCAAGGAAAACATTAAAGATTTAGACTATAAGTGTGAAGAGATTTCACAAAAGCTTTTGTTTCCAATTTTCACAAAACCTGCAAACACCGGATCATCTGTCGGCATATCCAAGTGCTGCGATAAAAAAAGCTTGCGCCAAGGAATGATTACTGCTTTTACCCATGACGACAAGATTATTTGTGAAAGCGAAATTATTGGCAAAGAAGTTGAATGCGCACTTCTTGGAAACTCTAATGCTAAGGCGTCAATTTTGGGACAAATTGTTCCAAGCGGCGATTTTTATGATTATGATTCCAAATACGAAAATGAGTCTAAACTTATAATTCCTGCAGACTTAGACGAACAAACAACTTTGAAAGTCAAACAAATAGCAATAAAAGCTTACAAGGTTATGGGTTGTTCCGGTTTTGCTCGCATAGACTTTTTTGTTACACAAAACAAAGAAATATACCTTAACGAGATAAATACAATACCTGGATTTACAAACATAAGCATGTATCCCATGTTGTGGAATAAAGGCGGTTTGCCATATGAACAATTGTTAGAAAAACTTATAGAGCTTGCAACCGATAAAAATTAAAATTTATAAAATTGGGTGGGATGAGCTTTGGAAAAGATAAAAAACATTAATATACTGATTAGAAATAGTCAATCTTCAGAGTCATCCAAAAAGCCTATTGAAACCGAGTTGTTTACTATAGGCAGCCTTTATAAAGATAAAAACAAGTGGATTATCCGCTATGAAAACGACTCGCATGGTATTTCTGAAGTTATAGTGTGCGGAGAAAGTTCTGTGATACTTAATTCAATCGGTGATATAAAATATTCATTCAAGCTCATAGAAGGCAGAACTAAGCAATCCGACTTTGAGGCTGAAGGCTTGTTTGTATGTGTCAATATAAGAACCACCCGCGTTTTCCATAACATTGATGTGACCGGCGGCACGATAGATTTAGAATATGCAATGGAAACCGCAACCGATGTAATATCAAATAATAAAATTAACATATTCTTTAACTCAGCTGGTTAGTTTACTTGAAATAATTAATTATATAAAATAGCCAATATTTCAAATTTAAATCTAAGCATTTAAGCATATCTTAAAAGTGTTTTTTCGATTTCTAAATAATTAAATTTATCATGAACGTTTTTATTTATGCTTAAAACAAATTTTTGTAATTTAAATTGCGTTTTTGTAATTTTAGCATTAACAAACTCTGCTTATTTATTAATTTAATTTTAAAGCTCTATTCTATACAACTATATATTGCAAAAAGATGTAAACGTCAGATTTAAGTAGTTATATACTGCCTCTGCATAAGAAATACAAATATTTTTTTGTTTATATATGCTGCTAAATCTGTCTTTAAAATTTTTGTTATGCTTTTAATAAATTCGTCTTAACCAATTTTTTCAACCTTAACTTAAATTTACTTTTTCTTTATTTATAAACCCTTTCCAAGCAATTATTTTTTAAATAAAAGAGTGCAAAAAAGGAAAATTTGAGGTATAATAAAAACATGATGCAAAAACAACAAAATGTAAATAAAAAACTATACTCAATAGTCGCAAGAAAATTACACTTCGATCTTAGATAATTTCTTAAGGTATGAAATTTTTATTTATCACTTTACCTACGCTTCCATTGTATAAAACGAAAATGTTAAAAATTAAGATTCGATTATATAATATCATAAATAATGCAGCAATTATAATTCATAACAAGCCAAAGATAGTTTGTATGAATATATTAAAAACATGAAAAAATCAGCAAATGTTTTTTCAAAAAGCTTGCAAATATTTAATTAGTTTAGTTTTTTCTTAATTAACCATGAATTTCTAAACTCCAAATTAACTTAGCTAATTTTTGAAATGTGAATTTTCTTTTTATTAATTTGTAACATATAAAAATAAATTTGTCTTGAAAGGACGTTTAAAATATATGGTAGACCTTAAGCATGAAGCAGCTTTGCAACTAAAAAATCTTTTAAAAACCGCACTAGATAAAGCTATGCAAAATCAAGAACTAACAAAATCAAAAATTCCAGATTTTTTAATTGAAGTTCCGTCAAATCCAAAAAACGGTGACTTTGCTACAAATCTTGCAATGGTAGGCGCACATGTTTTTAAAACCGCTCCTTATAATATAGCAAAAGCCGTAACAAATCATATTTCGTTAAAAGGAAGCTATTTTGAACGTTTTGATATAGCGGGACCCGGTTTTATAAATTTCTTTTTAAATAGATCGTGGTTTTCACAAACAGTCAAAAGTGTTATTTGCGAAGGAGAAAATTATGGTAAAACTAACTTTGGCAAGGGCGAAAAATGGATAGTTGAATTTGTTTCAGCAAATCCAACCGGTCCGATGCATATTGGCAATGCTAGAGGCGGTGCTATTGGCGACTGCCTAGCTGAAACACTTTCTTGGGTGGGATATGAAGTCACCCGTGAATTTTATGTAAACGATGCAGGCAATCAGATTGAAAAATTTAAAAAAAGTCTTTCACTTAGATATAAGCAAATTGTTAATGTTGAAAAAAATCTACCACTACCGGAAGATTGCTACCAAGGTGCTGATATAACAGATCTTGCGAAAGATTTTTATAATATTCATAAAGATAAATATATAAACCTATCTGAAGAAGAACGCGGCCGTGCTCTTGTGGAGTATGCTTTACCTTTTAATATAAAAGCACTTAAAAATGACCTTTTAAAATATAGAATTAAATATGACAATTGGTTTTTGGAAAGTGCACTTCACTCATCAAGCGAAATTGACAAAATAATAAAAAAATTAGACAGCAAGGGATTAATCTATAATAAAGATGGTGCTTTGTGGCTCAAATTAACCGATTGCAACTGCGAAAAAGATGAGGTGCTCGTTCGCGCAAACGGAATACCTACATATTTTGCTGCAGATATCGCATACCACTATAATAAGCTTGTCGACCGCGGCTTTAAAAAAGCTATTGATATTTGGGGCGCTGATCACCATGGCCATGTTGCAAGGTTAAAGGGTGCTCTTTTGGCACTTGATATTGACCCTTCACGTCTTGATGTTGTGCTTATGCAGATGGTGCGGCTTGTGAGAGACGGCAAAACAGTTAAAGTTAGCAAACGATCGGGCAAGTCGATAACGCTTGTTTCTCTTTTGGATGAGATTCCAATTGATGCCGCTCGGTTTTTCTTTAACACAAAAGAGGCAAGCTCTCATTTTGATTTTGATTTGGACCTTGCTGTTGAAGAATCATCTAAAAACCCAGTCTACTACCTGCAATATGCTCATGCCAGAATTTGCAGCATTATGAAAAACATGGCAGATTTAGGTTATAAGCCAACTATAGATGCAGACTATGATTTGCTCAAAAAACCTGAAGAAATAGATTTGATACGTCTGCTTGCTCGATTCCCAAGCGAAATCTTTGAATCGGCACGATTATATGACCCATCACGAATTACTAAATTTACAATAGATCTTGCTTCTGGATTCCATAAGTTTTACGGAGCTTGCAAGGTTAAAGGAAGCGAAGACAATATACTAACGGCTAGACTTAATCTTTGTTTTGCTGTGAAAATTGTCCTTAAAAATGCACTTTCAATTTTAAAGGTTGACGCTCCGGAGTCGATGTAAAATGAACTCGCTAAGCAAATTCCTTACAAATTATGCATCTTCTGGCTTTGCGCGCTTTCATGTTCCGGGCCATATGGGAAACTGCGATTTTATAAATAACATCTCTCCTAAATTTGATATAACTGAAATTGATGGTTCTGACTCATTATATCAATCAAATGGCATTATCTCAGATCTTGAAAGCCAAATTTCTAATCTTTTCAATGCACAATCAGTAATATCTGCTGGTGGTTCAACTCTTTGTATACAAACTATGCTGTCACTCATCAAAAATAAGCCAATAATTGCAATGAGAGGATCGCATATATCGTTTTATAATACATGTGCCCTGCTTGGCATTTCCCCACACTGGATTGAGGACAGTCTTAACGGATTTTTCAGTACAATGCCAACTGCAAGTGATATTGAAACTGCACTTTTAAAAGAAAGTGAGCCGGTGGCAGTATATATAACGTCTCCAAATTATTATGGTGTTTGCGCCGATATTGCAGAAATTTCTAAAGTATGCAAAAAATATGGTGCGCTTTTGATAGTAGACAATGCACATGGCTCCCATCTTAATTTTACAGCGAAAAACGTACATCCTATGTCACTTGAAGCAGACATCTGCTGCGACAGCTTCCACAAGACTCTGCCTACCTTGACCGGATCTGCCGTTTTACATACAAAACCGGGGTTATTTCACAAAGAACAAATAAAGCACGCAATGTCGTTATTTGGATCAACCAGTCCGTCATATTTAATAATGCACTCTATTGGCCTTTGTGTTGATTGGTTAGAAAAAAATGGAAAGTTGGCTTTTGAATCACTTGAAACGCAAAAAAGAGATCTAATAAAGAAAACTGGTATTAAAGTTCTTGAAACCGACTGCAGTAAGATAACAATAGATTGTTCCTATGTTGACAAAAGTGGGAACTATGTTGCAAAGTTTTTGAGAAATAACAAAATTGAACCAGAGTATGCTGATGAAAGATATGTTGTGCTTGTTTTGTCACCCTTTCTAAGCGATGATGATTGGCGTAGTTTAGGTATGTGTTTGGAAAAATTACCACAAAAAAACAACACATGTAAAAATTATGAATATAAATTCACACTACCAAAAAGGGCTATAGGTTTGCGAGATGCCTACTTTAGTGAATCAACCAAAATTTCAGTAAACCGCTCGCTTGGAAAAGTGTGCGCCAGATGTGAATGGGAGTGTCCTCCCGGCATCCCGATCGTTGTAGCCGGTGAATTCATAAACAACCAAACTATTGATTTACTTAACAAAAACAACATTGAATCTATATATGTTGTTAAATAGAGAATATAGTAATTATCATTTGTATAGAAAATGGCATTCCTATTTTATGTAAACAAGAGGTTCTTTCCAAAACCATATCATCTGGTAAGCTCTCTCATGTATATTTATTTTATGGTGATTAAGAAGTTAAGAAACGGCTTGCAAGACAGTTTGCACAGGTAATATTGTGTGAAAATAAAGACAGACATTGCATGATTTGCCAAAGTTGCAGGAAAATATCATCAACAAATTATAACTATTATGTTAAATTTAAGGAAGATTTGTTAAACGACAAACAAATATAAACATGGAGATAAGAAAATGGCATTCTCATTTTATGGAAACGAGCAAGCTATATCGGTTCTTTCAAAAACCATATCATCTGGCAAGCTCTCTCACGCATATTTATTTTATGGTGATGAGGGAGTTGGAAAGAAAACTCTTGCAAGACAGTTTGCACAGGGAATATTGTGTGAAAATAAAGACAAACCTTGCATGATTTGCCAAAGTTGCAGGAAAATATCATCAATGAATCATCCTGACTATGTTGAAATTGGGGATGATATGTCTAACGGAAAACAGAGTTTTACCGTAGATCAAGTTCGCAAACTAATAGAAGACGCCTACATAAGGCCAAATGAGGGCACGCACAAAATTTTCCTTATCAAAAACATTGAATCACTGCTTGCGTCTTCAGCCAATACACTTCTTAAGCTGCTTGAAGAACCGCCATATAATGTTGTATTTTTGCTTACCTGCGAAAACAAACAAGGCGTTTTAAAAACAATAACATCGCGATGCATACTGGTTGGAGTTTACCCAGTAACATGCAAAGATTGCATGAATGCACTTAGCGAATGCATAATACAAGCAGATAAACAAGAATTAGAAATTGCGGTACAATTGAGTGAAGGCAACATAGGAAAAGCAATGTTTTATACAGACGACCCAGTTGGAAAGAAAGTTGTAGAAATTTCGTCTTTGATAGAGACAGCTTTTTTTGAGAAAAATGAGCTTTCATTTATGCAATCGGTAGCTGAACTTGAAAAAGATGTCTCTCTTAGTCTTGCTGTGTTTAAGTGCTTTTTAAGCCGTTTAAGGATCTCTTTAACCAACAAAGCAAATCAATCAAACCTTGACATCGAATTTTCAAAAAAAATCTTAAAAGCAACCGAGTGTGTAGAAAAAACAAAAGATGTTTTACTAAAAAACGGAAACAAACGGCTTGCAATAGCAAATTTTTGCAGCAAAATGTTTAGCTAATAATTTAAAATATTTAAGAATGCCAAAATTACGAATATGAGGTATAATAAAAAATATACACATTAAGACTTGTTTTCACAATTCCAATAACGGTAGTTACATTTTTAATCAACAAATCATTTTATCATTTTTTATTTACAATTATATAGCTTATTAGTTGCAAAATACAGACCATTTAATAAAAAATTCAGAGCAATATCAATGTACGTAATCAAAATATATTTAAAATAGAAATTAGCATATAAAATATTTAAAGCATCAATTAACAGGTATATTAATCATAACGATATGCGGATATTTTTGTATGTGTTTGCTACACTGAGAAATTGAGAAAGTTTAAATGTTCATTGTTTAAAATTTAAATTCCTATTATCTAAAGAAAACATATATATAAATATATGAATGCTCATAGTAAATTTGTTTTGTCACAATTATCAATAGTTTATTAATGCTAGTTAAAAAATTTTGCATATTTAATTTTTATTATCGAAAAAGTTTAAAGTTGTTTAAAACATTCGTTTTTATGTTATAATAAAATAAGTAGTTAAATATATCGACTCAAAAATGATATACGTTTAATTTGATTATAAATATATGGAGATATAGACATGGTAAACGTTATAGGTGTACGCTTTAAAAGTGCGGAAAAAGTAGCTTATTTTACAAAAGGTGAAGAAACCTACTGCGTAGGTGAAAACGTAATATGCAAAACATCTCACGGGCTTGAGTTCGGTAAAGTTTGTGTTGCTAACAAACAAATAGATACAAAAAATTTAAATACACCACTGAAACCGGTGATTCGCAAGGCCACGCCAAAAGACATTAAAATTCACAAAGAAAATCTAAGACTCGAAAATGAAGCAATCTCAATAAGCGAAGAGTGTATAAAAAAGCACAAGCTTTATATGAAACTTATTTCTATATCATATACCTTTGACAGGAACAAAATGCTCTTTTTCTTTACATCAGAAAATCGTGTTGATTTCCGTTCGCTGGTAAAAAATCTCGCTGCTATTTTTCATACCAGAATTGAGCTTAGGCAGATTGGGGTACGCGACGAAGCAAAGCTTTTAGGCGGAATTGGAACATGCGGCAAGTCTTTTTGTTGCTCAACATTTTTAAATGGATTTTATCCTGTTTCAATAAAAATGGCCAAAGAACAAAATCTATCTCTTAATCCATCCAAAATCTCGGGATGCTGTGGCAGGTTAATGTGCTGCCTTGAGTATGAACAAAATACCTATAACTATCTAAACAAAATTTCTCCCAAAAGTGGTGATGTTGTTAAAACTCCGGAAGGTGAAGGAACAGTTGTTGATGGTAATACACTAACTGGAGAATATAGAGTTAAAATGGCTGATTCGCCTGATGCTATTCCAAAAATATTTAATAGAAATTTCCTAAAAATTTTAAAAAAGACTAAAATTCAAGATAAGCGATAACTTAGCTTTTTAATAGCATAAAAAGTTTTTAGCAGCGATAGAAAAAAAGACAAAATTAAAATTAAATTAAAAAACAAACAAGCTTACGAAAATATAAAAGTGGTAATAAAATTTTTAGCTGCAAATGTGCTAAAAACTCAAAATATGAAAATATAGAATTAGACATATAAATATCATTTATATGTTATGGAAAATAATATTAAACTGGCAAAATAAAATACTACGGTTTAGTGTAGACTGCGTACCTAAAAAATAATTGGATAAAATATGGAATTAATAAAAAAACAATGTGAAAATATAGACCATATAGCTAAACCAAAAAACAAAAATTACAAACCATGATTTTATGATAAGGTTATACTTCAATAAATTATTAAAAATACCTACAAATTAGTATTTATTGAAAGCATGAACAAATATTTTAAAGACAGCTTTTGCAATATATATAGATCTAAAGAAAAACATTTAAATTTCCTGTTATACAATTCCTTAAATCAGAATTTACACCTTCTACGGCGTAAATTTGACTTTTTTTATACGGCGTATACATATATTTTCTTATATTCCCAACATTATTCCTACTACTCTTCCAATGTTCTCTTCTATTGCCTGTTTCTTTATTTCTTTGCTATAGTCCTTCCTTTTTGTTTTTACATATATCTTTTCCAAAATATTTACATTTGTATATTTGGCTTCTTGCCTTTCTTTTCTCTACTATTACTTGTTTGCCTTCTTTTCTAATATTTTGTATCTAATATTTCTTACCAGTAGCTCCTCTTTTAAAGCCGCATTAAAAGCCTTTAAAAACCGATACATTTTACTGTACCGGCTTTTAAAGGCTAAAAAATTATTTACATATATAAAAGGAGATGTGGCAAAATTTATTATGAGCCCGAGCGCATTTCAGCCCATTTTTCTTTTGACGCTTTTATAGTGTCAGTCCAAGAAGTAGTGCCTGAAATATATTTTTGTACATTTGCGCCGGCTACTTTAGTAGACCAAGTGTCGGGACATGAATTTGCAAGAGCGCCGTTTAGCGTTAGTCTCTTTTTAATTGCATTCATTACCCTAGTATTCAATATATCACTCGGTAACAAATCACCATAGTTATCAAAAGGAGTTACAAACCCACATTCTTCAGTAATCAAAGATTTACCTTCATCTGACTGATACATCCAATTTAGGAAATCTTTTGAAGCTTCAACTTTGCTTTCGTCAACATCTTTATTTATAACCCAGTTGGAAGCGGGGAAAGCAACATAACAGCCATCTGAAGAACCGTCTGGTAGACTATATGGTATCATATCTATCTTATCTAACATCTTATCACTAGAGCTACCATCAAATTGTTTAATTGTAGGCAATGTCCATGTGCCTTGCTGTACACATGCCACACGCTCAAGTAAAAAACCGCCATCAAATGAACTTGTATAGTCAACTGAATTTAGAGCAGGTGGATTGTCAGCGTCAGAAGTATAGCTTACTTGAAAATCAATTAAACGTTTATATACATCAGCGCCAGCAAAAGGTATTGTTTTTGCATTAAAAGCTTCTGTAACAGTTTTAAAGTCTTTGTTTAAAATTGGATTAATAGCATGATCTCCAAGCACCCAAGTTTCTTTTGCGGGCAATGCCATAACAGCAGTTAAGTTTGGATATTTTGACTTCATTTCACCAGAATTTATCTTGTTTTTTAATTTATCAAACCCGGCTTTCATGCCTTCAAATGTGAACATTGACTCAACATCAACACCGGCATATTCAAATATCTCTTTATTTATCATAAACCCATAACCTTCAACAGCTGTTGGCATACCATATATTTTACCATCATTTGTAGTTACGGCCTCCAAATAGGCTTTGTCACAATGGCTCACCCACGGCTGATCTGACAAATCGGCTAACTTGCTTTGCCAAGTTTCTCTTTCGCTTATGCCAGTTACGTTAAATACACAAACAGGATCGGAAGCCATTTTTGCTTTAAGTGTAGCACCATAGTCGCTGCTTCCACCAACCGATTCAAAGTTCACTTTAACGTTTGGATGAGATTTTTCATAATCTTTTACAATTTTTTTATAAGCTGCATCAGCTTCGGTTTTAATATTAAAAACGGAAATTGTCGTTTTTCCTGAGGCAGAGTTTTCATTGTTGCATCCCGCAAAACAAGTAGATATTAAAACAGCAGATAAGGCAACTGCTAATGTTTTTTTAATGCCCACAATAAACAACCTCCTCATTTTTTAAAATATATACAAACTTTTAATTAATTGTTAACTTTTTGTTAAATGAACTAACCATCATAATTAATATTATAACATAAGTTTTTCATTTTAAAAGACAAAAAACCATTTTTTGTATAAATGCACAATTATATCTAAATTATTATATGCAAATTTGTTTATTAAATTCTCAAAAGTTATAAAACGAAGTTTAAATAAGCTATTTTATAGCGCCTTCGGTCATACCCCTTATAATATATTTTTGCGAGAACAGATAGAACACAATTACCGGGATCATGCAAAGTATAAGTCCTGCTGAGGCTAGATCCCAACGAGTAGAATATTGGCCAAAGAATGAATAGGTCATCAAAGGCAGCGTTTGAATGCCTGGTTTGTTAATTATTAAAGAAGGCAACAAATAGTCATTCCAAATCCACATTACGTTTTGGATCGCAACTGTTATGAGAATTATCCTAAGCAATGGTACTACTATTATAAAAAACAACTGGAATATATTGCAACCGTCTATTACCGCCGCCTCTTCAAGCTCTTCGGGAACATTTTTGATAAACCCGTGAAGCATGACAATAGCAAGACTCGTACCAAATCCCATATACATGATTATAAGGCCAAAAGGATTTAAAAAGTTTAAAATTTTAGCAACTGTCATTAAAGGAAGCATAACGCACTGAAACGGAATTAGCATTGAAATTGCAAATATAATGAAAAAGAACTTGCTTGTTCTGGTTTTATACCTTACCAATACCCATGCAGCCATTGTTGATATTAAAAGTATTAAAAGCGTTGAAAAAACAGTGATATACAGTGAGTTGCAAAAAGACTGCAGATAATTTAGTTTGCTAAAAGATTCCGCATAGTTATTTAAAGTGAATGTGTTCGCATCGGGAAAGCTTAAAACATTTAAAAATAAAGCTTTTTGGACTTTAAATGAATTGAGCGCCAAAATGTAAACGGGAAATATAAATATAAGACCAAGCAACAGTCCAAAAACCGAAAGCAATACTCTTTTAACCTTACCTTTTTTATATGGCTTAGGCACTATATTTTCTGAAGTTACTGCTGTGTTTAACATTACATCTCAACCTCTTTTCTCTTGGTTAATACAAGCTGCGTTATACCAACGCCTGCCACTATAATTAAAAATATAATAGCCTTTGCCTGAGCATATCCAAATTCATTAGCGGCAAATGCTGAATTATAGATATTAAGAGCAAGCATCTCTGTTGAATGATACGGTCCACCCTTTGTTAGTGCGAGGTTTTGGTCAAACATCTTAAAGGAGTTTGAAATTGAAAGGAATAGACCAATTGTAAATGCCGGCATAACAAGTGGTATTGTAATGCTTCTAAGAGTTTGCCACCAGTTTGCACCGTCGATTTTTGCAGCTTCTTTTGCAGAAACAGGTATTTGTTGCAGCTGTGCAATGTAAATTATCATCATATATCCGGACATTTGCCATACACTTAAAATGATTATGCCAATAAATCCAGTTTCGGGATTTGATAACCACCCTTGCAAAAATTCCAAATGCAAAGCATTTCCTATTGTAGAAAATACGTTAGTGAATATAAAGCTCCATGTAAAACCGAGAAGCAATCCACCAATAAGATTAGGCATGAAAAATACCGCTCTTAAAAGTGTAGCTCCCTTGAATTTTTGAGTGACAAAAAGCGCAAGAGCAAACCCAATGATATTGACAAGCACTATTACAAAAGCGGCAACCGCGGCAGTAAACAACAAAGCACGCAAAAAGTCGTTATCATTTGTGAACAGTCGGATAAAATTATCAATTCCTGTAAATTCCGAATCGGTGCTTACACCATTCCAGTTTCTAAAAGCATAATAGAGACCCATTATCATTGGTATGATAACAATCAATATAAAACTTAGTAAAGCTGGAAGTAAAAATCCCCAAAATCTTAATTTGCTTTTTTTCATATCAACAAAAACCTTCCTTTTATTTTAATTTTATATCACATGTTTTCGACTGTTATTCGATAAATATTTATAAAATCAGCCTCCAAAGGCATTTGATTATCATCTTAGCGATCGCAGTTTTCGCTATGAATTTTTAAACAAATTTCAAATAAAATTTAATTGCATTTTTTGGAAAACAAATGAATATGCTTAATAGTGTCTTAAAATATGATTTTATATATTAGTTTGATATTATATCACTTAGTTTATTTTGCTACAAGATATATTTTCCCTAAAAAGTTTAAAAATTTTCAAGTTGCTTAAGCATTTTGTTAAAAATATAACCTGCTTAATTTGTTGAACTTATTGCTCACCAAAAATTTTGTTTCTTAGAATTCATCAAAACTTTATACATTAAGTAATTTAAAAAGGTTATTATACTGAATTTATTAAATCTATAAGGTTGCGAACAATAAATTAAGAAGATTTAAAATTGCTTATTCGATCGCTTTGAAGTATTGCTGGTTGATTAATATATATTATCACATTTTATCCCCTAATAAAAAATTAATATCATTAAATGAATCGATTTTATCAGTTATAGAGAGGATAAAAGTGTGATAAGCAAAAGTTAGTTAATTTTTTGTTGCGCGAATTTCTCGCCAACGATTTTTCATGTCATCGATCAAAGAGTTCCAGTTACCACCAGACAGATAATTTTGCACATTCGCACCGGCAACATTTTGTGTCCACGACGTAGGAGCCGCATTGATTAAAGGAAGAGGAATGCTGTCGCCACTTTTAAATGCGTCATATACTCTTTTATGGAACTTTGACAAGCCTTTAACGTCAGCATACCCGGTTGGTAGAATAAAGTCGGCATCTTTTGTGAGTATATATTTACCCTCATCAGAAGTATATAACCAGTTAAGAAAATCCTTTGCTAATTCTATTTGGTCTTTTGAAGCGTTTTTATTTATAGTCCAATAGCATGAAGGACCAACAATAAATTTGCCATCAGTAGAACCATCAGGAACATTGTAAGGTATCATGTCAATATCATCCAGCATATCGGGATCTTGATCTTTAATTAAGGACTCAACCCAGTTTCCTTGTTGAATTACAGCATATTTGCCCATTAAAAAGCCCTGGTTTAAAGCAGTTGCATAATCCACAGAAGTTAGAGCAGAAGGATTGTTTGGGCAATCTGTAAAGCTAACTTGAAAATCGATTATTTGTTTATACAATTCAGAACCTTTAAAAGGTATTGTTTTTGCTGCGAAAGTTTCTTTGGCATTTGCAAAATCTTTTTGTAAAATCGGCGCTATAGCATGTTCACCAATTACCCAGGTTTCTTTTGCAGGCATTGCAAAAACTGCTTTTAGGTCAGGGAACTCGCTTTTAAGGCTGCCGGAGTCTATTTTTTGTTTCAGTTTTGTAAATCCGGCCTTCATGCCTTCGAAAGTATACATAGACATAACGTCTACGCCTGCAGATTCAAACATTTTAGTGTTAACAAGATATCCATAACCTTCAACAGTAGTCGGAAGTCCATATATTTTGCCGTCTACCGTTATATCTTGAGTTACAGAACTTAGACACAGTGAAGCCCATTTTTGATCATTTAGATCATCAATAGTTTCCATATAATCATAAAGATCGTTGATTCCTGCAAGAGGGAATATTGCGGGCGGGTCAGACTGCATTTTTGCTTTAAGAGGAGCATGATGACCTTGAGAGCCGCCATATGTTTCAAGAACTATATCTGCGTTATGATTAAGTTTTTTATATTCATTTATTGCTTTTTGAAAAGCTGCAGCTTGCTCAAGTTTCATATTAAACATAGTAATTTTTGTAACATCACTTCTATAACAACCAAAAAAAGACAATGCAACTAAACAAGTCGCCAAAACACACGATAAAAAATTTTTAAGTTTCATATTAAAAAAACACTCCCTCTCGGTTGAGAAACAAACCACATAGATTTAAAATTAATAATATTTGTGACGGTTTTTGAAATATGAAAATTAGTATAGCAAAAACATTAAAAATCAATGCAAAAGTTTAATCGTCAAGACTGAAAAATATATAAATTTTTGCTACAATTCAAAAATGCTAACTAATTTATTTAATTAAAATTGACAATAACATGATTTTTAGTATAACATTAAAATAGTAAAAATGTCAATAAAAACAAAGGCATACTATCATTATTGTATGGTTGCATAGGCACATTAAAATAAAGCGATGCAACTTATACAAATATTATGATAACTTTTTTGATTGTTTAGCCTATTCACATTTTTTACAAATATGTAAATCATTTATTTAAAATACATAAATGGCTTAAAAATCATTATATATTATTTTTAATGTTTGTTAAACTATCAAAAAAAGTTTATTTTTTTACTTGTTTTATTAACATAAAAGTGATATAATTTCATGAAAAGGTATGGTGTTTATTTTTTTCACCACAAAACTACCATTATTGCTTTTTAGCGTTAGAAAGGAATTAAATATGGCTGGTATTACTTTTAAGGGGATTAAAAAAACATATGACGGCAAAACATTTGTCGTTCACGATTTCAATTTAGAAATTGAAGACAAAGAATTTGTAGTATTTGTTGGCCCTTCCGGATGCGGAAAGTCTACAACTCTTCGCATGATTGCAGGTCTTGAAGAAATCTCTGACGGCGAGCTTTATATTGGCGATCGCTTGGTAAATGATATTCCTCCAAAGAACAGAAATATTTCAATGGTTTTCCAAAACTATGCACTATATCCTCATATGTCAGTCAGAAAAAACATGGCTTTTGGTCTAAAACTCAGAAAGATCCCAGCAGAACAAATCAATCAAAAAATAATGGAGGCTGCCAAGATATTAGATATAGAACAATATCTTGACCGCAAACCAAGAGCGCTATCGGGAGGACAACGTCAGCGTGTTGCTCTTGGAAGGGCAATGGTTCGTGATGCCGAAGTCTTTTTGCTGGACGAGCCGCTTTCTAATCTTGATGCAAAGCTTCGCACACAGATGCGCACAGAAATTACCAAACTTCACAGAGTGCTTGGAACGACATTTGTTTATGTTACTCATGACCAAACAGAAGCTATGACTATGGGTGACAGAATCGTTGTCATGAAAGACGGCTATATTCAACAAGTAGACAAGCCTCAAAATTTATATGATAAGCCTGATACTGTTTTTGTTGCTGGATTTATTGGTTCGCCTCAGATGAACTTTTTTGATGCAAAACTCATCAAGGATGGTGACAATCTTACTCTTTCAATTGGGAACATGACAATTCCTTTACCAGCTGGCAAAGGCGCAGATAGTAATTTAATTGAATATGTTGGAAAAGAAGTCATAGTTGGCATCAGACCTGAAGATATACACAACGAAGACGTATTTATTAACATTTCAGAAGGAAGTGCATTTGATGCAAAAGTAGAACTTGCTGAACTTATGGGCTCTGAGATATATCTATATTTTGACTATCAAGGATATAAAGTAACAGCCAGAGTTGCAAGTAGATCGGCTATCGAAAGAGGAGATATTGTTAAACTTTCGTTTGACATTAACAAAATGCACATATTTGACAAAGAAACTGAAAATGTTATATGCCACTAAATTAAGAAACGAGGAGATTTTGTGATTAAAAATTTAAAGCTTAATACAATAAATGCAATCAAGGAGTTTGTAAATGAAACCGCCAAATGTCAGTTTGATGTTGACATTATTTCTGGAAGATATGTTATTAATGCAAAATCAATAATGGGCGTACTCAGCTTAGACCTTGATAAACCAATTGCGTTGCACGTTCGCTGCAATGATATTGACAGTAAAGACTATTTAAAAGCAATTTCTAATTTTATTATTGATTAATATTTTTAAAATAAAATTAGATTTGGATTTTTTGTTTTGATGTTATATCATATTATTTTTGATTTTGACCATTTGCAGGTGAAATATTTCGTCTGCATTATTTTTTTGTTTATTTGCTTATAGATAAATATTGTGAAATGTCCAACAACACTTATGTCAATAAAGATAAATAATAATTTCATTTAATAAAAATGGATCTTATTAAAAATATTAAAAAATACAGCTCATTGCGGTTTTTTAATGTTCTTATGGAAAAACGTTTATGGTCAGTAAGTTATATAAATTTAATTTTCTAAAAAACCTTTGCCCAAGACTTCTTGAGCAGGACATATTATTATAAATGCATTTGGATCTGTTTTGGAAATTATATTCTTAAGCTTTGGCAGCTCTTTTGGACGAACAACAACAAATAACATATGTCTTTGTTGTTTAGTATACATTCCCTGATATGGAATGCCTGTATTGCCTCTGCCCAATTCTTTTATTATAGTTTCTGAAATTAATTCTGTGCTTTTGGACATTATCCAAACCGCCTTTGCGAACCGAAGACCACTTAGGATATTATCCACTATTTTATATGATATAAACACTGCTATTATAGAGTAAACCGTGTTAATTATACCAAAGACAAAAAGACCAACGCAAATAATAGTTGCGTCTATTGTAAACAGTATAATTGAAATGGAGAACCTTGGAAACATAAAATTAAGTGTGGTTGCAAGCATATCCCCGCCGCCTGAGGAAGCACCTGCCCTTAAAACAATACCAATACCCATGCCACAAAACAATCCTGTCAATATTGCTGCAACTAAAATGTCTCCCTTAACATCAAATACATTTGGAATCATTTGAAATAAAAATAGCCATAAAGAAAGGGACAATGTTCCAAACAAGGCTTTTGTAACAAACTTAAAGCCTTTTTGAACACCGCTTAATATAAAGATGGGTATATTGAACAAAATATTTAATACACTCAGCGAAATTGAAAAATTAAAAAGTGTTTCAAACACATGAGAAACTATAATGGAAGCACCTGCTACTCCGCCAGTTACAATTCCAAGAGGATTCTCAAACCATTCAATACCAATTGCTAAAAGCCCAGTACCTAATATTACCATAAACAATTCTTTGGGTTTCAGCTTTAAAATTTTATAAATCATCCTAAACACCTGCCAAACTTTAGTTTAACTAATTATATAAAACTAATTTGTCGTATATTGCAAATGTTGTTTGTAATAAAAAAATACCCGGCCTTAATTTACAAGACCGAGTAATTTAAACGTCTAAGTTATTCTGGATGAGGAGCATTAACGGGGCATACGCTTTGGCATGTACCGCAATCTATACAAACATCAGGATCTATAACATATTTTGTATCTCCAGATGAAATGCAAGATACCGGACACTCAGCCTCACAAGCACCACAACAAATGCAATCATCACTAATTTTATATGACATAATCTTTACCTCCTTAAAGCTAAAAATTAAGAGCAATTTTAAAATTTTACCCTTTTACGCCCCTATTTTATCATAATATATATAAATAATCAAGTATTAAAATTTGCTGGGAATGCCATATAGATATGATTAAATAAAAGAATAAAAAAGCAGATTTAAGTGCACGGTACAAAAACTTAGCTAGGGCAAATTTATTAAAAGCATGAACAAATATTTTAAAAACAGCTTTTGCAGTATTTATACATTTGAACTACCAAATTTTGTTTTTCTAATACTATTTTATATAATAATCTATAATATTTCACCATTGTCAGCTTTTTGATATTTATGTTTGTCCTCTTTTGTAATTTTGCGCATAACTCTGCACGGATTTCCTACTGCTATTACATTTGACGGTATACTTTTATTGACAACACTTCCTGCTCCTATTATTGTATTATCACCAATATTTACACCTAAAAGCACACTAACATTCGCCCCAACCCAAACATTGTTACCTATTTTGATTGGTTTTGCAATTTCCAATCCCAGTGCACGTTGATTACTGTCTATTGGATGTCCTGAGGTTGAGAATATACAATTAGGAGCTATAAATACATTATCACCAAATTCTACCTTTGCTGCATCTAAAATAATACAGTTGTGATTTGTATAAAAATTATCTCCAACCGATATGTTGAAACCATAATCACAATAAAACGGAGCTGTTACAACCAAATCCCCTTTAATTTCTCCAAAAATTTGTTGCAATAACTTCTTTTGTCTTTCAATGTAAGAAGGTTTGCAATTATTAAATTCATAACACAAATCTTTGCATTTTGTTCTTAATTTTTTAATTTCTAAATCATGATTTGCGTCATATAAATAACCTGATTGTGCTTTTTCCAATTCCGTCATCTTAAACACCCCCATATAATCTTAATTTATCTTTTTGTTACTTATAATTATAATATATTTTTTCAAATTTAGAAATTTTAAAAAAATACAAAATGCAAAATATTTAAATAAAAAGTAAAAATGTTAATTTCTTTATATAACATAACTGTTAATAGCAAATTTTTAATAAATTAAATCGAATATAGTATGTAGAAACAAAAAACAAAACATACTGTATTTTTTTATATTTTTTGCATATATTAAATTATTTCATTAGATATTACAAATTTTTGTTGTTTTTGTAATATTTAATTTAATTTTTGTTTGAATATATTAAAACAGATTATATTACCTTTAAAATAAAAATCCCATTTTTAGATAGTGTAAAACACTGCCAAAAAACGGGCTATTTGATTAAGGATAATATGTTTTTGTTAACTAACTTTATTAATTTTTAGCTTTCCATTTGTTTTCCAAGGAACATAGCGGCAGATTGTGCTAGTTTTAACTTAGTATCATCAACAGATGATGAATTGTTGTTATTAATGAATATTACTGATCCCCCAAGATCTCCAGATGAAATGATTGGAACACAAACGAGCCCTTCTTTATCAAGATTTTTTATTGGATATAGAGTTTTTCCTTTACCAGCGATATGTGTCTCGCGATTTTGCATAGTTGTTTCAAGTTCGTTTGAAATTGGTTTTTCCAAGACTTCGCGTTTTGGCATACCGGCAACGGCAATCACTTGCTCACGGTCGCATATTATAGCAGGTACACCAGCTGTTTTAGATAAAATGTCTGCATATTGTGTAGCAAAAGGTGCGAGCTCGCCAATTGGAGAATATTTTTTTAATACAATTTCTCCGCCAAATTCGGTATATATTTCTAAAGGATCTCCTTCACGTATACGCATTGTGCGCCTAATTTCTTTTGGTATAACTACTCTGCCCAAGTCGTCGATGCGCCTGACAATTCCGGTTGCTTTCATTTTTTCCTCCTATAAAACTAACATAACAATCTATTTTAATTCAGCACCAAAAAATTGATGGTTAAATCTTTATGATAAATTTATTGTTTACCATATAGAAGGTTAATATGCCTATTATTGAAAAATATTTTAGTTCAAAATTAATATTACTTTAAATTGCTGTTTATTAATTTAATTTGCTATAAAAATTAAAAATCATCATTTTGTAAAAAAATAAAGAAATTTGTCTTAAAAAGTAACAATTAAATGTTAAATATATAAACAAATTAAAGATCAACATAAATATTCCTTGTAATGATAGGAAAAATTTTAATTTAAAATATTTACAATTTATACATGCATTTTTGTAACCAATCTGTTATAATAGGGACATGCTGTTATTTTGGCAGTAAGTTATATAATAAAGGGAGCTATTTATAATGCGAAAGCATAATTTAAAATGTATATTAACCGTTCTGACGATCGCTATGGCGTTAAGTGTATTTGAAGGGATGCAAATGAGCGTTGTGGCAGCAGAAGAAGTTTCAATGCCAAAACTAAGTACGTCTCAAGTAACTTCAGCGGTTGTAAAATTAGATAGAAGCGTTGGTGTCGCAATACAACAAAGGCGTGAAAAAGAAATTGCAGATGAACTGGCTGCAAAAGAGCAAATGGAGGCTGAAAAAAGAGCAGCTGATGCAGCAAGAAAAAAAGCGGAGGAGGCAAAAAAAGCGGCAGAAGCTGCAAAAAAAGCAAGTGCTAAAGCAGCTAAATCAAAAGGATCTAAAACGCCTGAAAAAACTAACTTATCGGTTAGTTCAAACTCATCCGTTGGACAAAATGTAGTTGCAGTAGCCCGCTCTTGTATAGGAATTCGTTATGGAGCTAGCAAATTTGGAACTACATTTGATTGTTCAGGACTTACTCAATATGCTTATGGCAAAGCGGGAGTTAGTTTGTGCCACTCATCTAGCGGACAATATGCAAGTTGCAAAAAGATTGCTTCAAGTCAGCTGCAAGTTGGAGATTTAGTATTTTGGGGCAATTCAAGAAATATTAACCATGTAGGAATCTATTCTGGCGGCGGCAAAATAATAGATGCTTCACCAAATGGAGTTGTTGAACGTTCTATATACTCTACCGGTTCCCAACAAATAGTGGGTTACGGAAGACCATAATTAATTTAAATTCATTACATATAAATATTATTAATGTCTCTTAAAAAAGATAATTAAAAATTGATAAGGATTGAATTCTGTATTTAACAGATCCCAATCCTTTTATTTTGAATAAATAAATTTTGTTATATTAAAGATATGTATAATTTTAAGTCCAGACAAAATTTCAAAGTGTCACATATTTTAGAAATTAAATAAAAAGGAAAATAAGTTTTTTCGATATAATATAACTTGCCCAAAAAATTAAAGAAAACTAAAATAATATATTTGTAAGCAAAAAGCTGAATGTCTTGAAGAATTTTCAGATTTTGCAGAGACATTTATTTCAATTAACGTAATAAAAACTATAACAACATACACCAGTTACTATAACTTTCTTGCTTTACCCTATTTCTATTACATATAAAACTCTATTTTTGGCATTTTTTAACAAAATATATAAATGATGAAATAATAATAGATTTTTTGTCTACCTATCATTTCACTATTTAAAATTAATTTTGTTATAACATTTTTATATTTTTTATTTTTTATGATATTTTTAAGCTTATATCAAAAGCTCTAACTGAGTGCGTGAGTGCGCCTAATGAGATGATATCTACACCGGTTTTTGCAACTTCCAACAAATTTTCTTCTGTTATATTGCCAGATGCTTCAGTTTTTGCTTTGCTATCGATTATTTTTACAGCTTTTTTTATCATATCATATCTCATATTATCTAACATTATAATATCTGCGCCACAACTTACCGCTTCTCTAACTTCAGCTAGGTTCCTAGTTTCAACCTCAATTTTAACTGTATGACCTATTTTATTCTTAATTAAATCTATAGCCTTTGTAATTCCGCCAAGCGCATCAATATGATTATCTTTTATCATAACACAGTCGGACAAGTTAAAACGATGATTTTTACCACCGCCAATGGCGACTGCGTATTTTTGCAATGCTCGCATACCGGGAATAGTTTTTCGTGTATCAGTAATTGAAGCGTTTGTTCCGCTTACAAGTTTTACACAGCGAGCGGTCATGCTTGATATACCTGACAAGTGTTGTATTAAATTTAGCGCTGTTCTTTCAGCCTTCAAAATTGATTTCGTACTACCCCTTACAGTTAATATGACATCCCCCGCCTTTACTTTGCATCCATCAAATAATAATTTTTGGATTAATATCTTGTTATCTATAATAGAAAACACCCTGGCAGCAATATCAACACCACAAATAACGCCATTTGATTTTGCAATAAAATTAGCGCTTGACATATTATCGTCACCAAGCAGGTAGTCAGATGTAATATCCATATAGTTGATGTCTTCCATAAGAGCAGTCTTAATAATTTCATCTATTTTAATTTGCAACAAAGACATTTTAAAACTCCTTTTTTATATATTTATCCATTAATTCTTTCAAAATCAAATATCCGCATATTGCAAGCGATCTTGCCTCTATTAAATCTTGTGATATTTTAAAGTTATCATCTTCTAACATAGTCATAATATCTTTTAATTTTAAAAATCCAGTTTGGATTTTATTTTTATTTGTGGTAACAAAAGTAGATTCATATAGAATTTTTCTTATTTCGGTTCTTATACCAATTGGTAATGGTTCGTTTCCTGTATTTTTGGGGAATTCATATATATTTGACTCTTTTTTTATTGGCTTTAAATTATCATTTATAAAAATTGCTGCACGTTTTGCAAAAACATATCCTTCAAGAAGCGAGTTGCTAGCAAGACGATTTTTACCATGGACACCGGTGTGAGAGCATTCCCCCACAGCGAACAAACCCGGCAGCGTGGACTGTGAATTTAAATCTACATCAATTCCTCCCATCAGATAATGCTGTGATGGATATATTGGAATTGGTTGTTTGGTAATATCATAACCGTATTCTTTTAGTTTGTCTGTAATCATTGGGAATCTACTTTTAATTAGATTACTGTCTTTATGAGATATATCAAGATAGAATTTAGAGCTGCCGATTAATTTTTGTTCTTTCAATATAGCTCGTGATACAACGTCTCTTGGGGCAAGTTCGAGGCGATCATCATATTTTTGCATAAATCTTTGCATGTTGCAATTTAAAAGGTATGCACCATCTCCTCTAACAGCCTCACTTATTAAAAATGATTCCCTGCTGTTGTTTTGAAATGCGGTTGGATGAAATTGAATATAGCTTATATTTTTAATTTTTGCACCTAGACGCCAAGCAAATGCTATACCATCGCCGGTTGAAATTGAAGAATTTGTTGTGTATGGATATATTCTTCCTATGCCACCTGTTGCAATAACAAGGTATGTGCAGCTTGCATGATATAAACCACAGTTTTGCTTTAAAAATTCAAGTTTATATTCAGAATTTATAAATTTTATGTCCGACAACTGAGTATATTCAAGCATCACTATATTTTTTCTTTTTGAACATTGATCGGTTAGCTTTTTTTGTATCTCATTTCCAGATGAATCTTTATGATGAAATATTCTAGGTTCGCTGTGGCCGCCTTCAAGACCCATCTGATAGTTTCCAGTATCATCGGTGTCAAATTCAACTCCAAGTGAAACCAAATCATCAATTGCATCTTTACTGTTTTGAGATAATAGCCTAACAGCATCTATCCTGTTTTTGTTATGCCCGGCCACCAAAGTATCTTTTATATGTTTATTGTGGTTATCATTTTTAAAGTTATAAACAGCAGCAATTCCACCTTGTGCAAGTGAGGTGTTACATAAAAAAAAACTTTTTTTTGCAACTATAAGGGCTTTTACTGAAGGTTTTAAATTTAATGCAACCGATAGACCAGATATACCGCTTCCCACTATTATGACATCAAAATGATCCAATGAATCCACCTACTGTGCTTTAACATAATTAATAATATTATACCATAAAGTTTTAATTTTTAACAATCTTTATTACAAGCAATTTTAATAATATATTCGAACAGTTTTTTTGAGTTAAATTAATCGGATATTAATGTAAAGAAGGTTTTGAAAATATATTCTAAGTAAAAAACGTCATATGAAAAAACCATTACTTATTGATTAAAATTGTAAACAAATCTATTAAATAATTATAATAAATTCGCTTTTATTTGCCACAATCAATATTTTATATTTCACATAAAAACATTTCATTAAACTGGCCATATAATCTACAATTTTGAATTTTAATATCTTACTTTATATACTACATTTTTATAAAATGGAAATATGTTTTAAAATCAAAATCGCAAAAAAAATATTTAGAATTAAAATATATGCTAAGAAATGTAATGTATAAAAATTTAAAAAATGCCGAACTGATTTATTTCCAACTTTTCCAATTTTCTACAACTCCAAATCATTGTCCTTTTTTGGATTTTGTGTTATATTAAACAGTGATATTTTAGTCAAAAAAGGAGTTAAAAACGATGCAACAAACGGAAATGCCAAGCCACGAAAAATTTAAAATCGCGGCTATGTTAACAATTGTTGGCGGGTTTTTAGATACATACACATATATTTTAAGAGGTGGCGTTTTTGCCAATGCCCAAACAGGAAACATGGTATTATTTTCAGTTAATCTTGCTAGAGGAAATTGGGTAGATAGCACCTACTTTTTAATTCCAATTTTTGCTTTTGGAGCAGGTGTCTTCATAACAAATATTCTAAGCAAAAAATTTTCAAACAAACAGTTTTGGAATTTTGAACGACTAATTCTATCCTCTGAAATTATAATCCTCTTAATAGTCGGATTTTTGCCATTGTCTGTACCACATGGTATAGTTAATGTTATCATATCGTTTATTTGCTCTATCCAATTTAATGCGTTTCGCAAAGTCAGAAATATGCCATATGCATCAATTATGTGCACGGGTAATTTGCGTTCGGGAATTGATAAGCTGATTTTTTATTTTACTACAAAAGATCGCCATACTCTAAAAAACGCATTTCACTATTTTGGTGTCATTGCATTCTTTATTTTAGGTGCCATCACTGGAACACTTACTACAAAACTTTTAAGCACATATAGCATCTGGTTTTGTTGTTTACTTCTATTTACTGTGTTGTGTATGATTTCGACAAAACCAAAAGTTTAATTTGTGTTTATTAATACAAATCGTATATTATAGTTTATGAAACAAATTCAAAAGAATAGCATTTTGAACAAGCATGCCTTTTGGCGTCAGCGATATAATGTCGTCTTTCATATTCAAAAATCCTGCGTCTTGCAATTTTGCAATTCTACATTCCAATTCATCATTTAAAATACCGTTTTTTTGAAGCTCGTCTTTTGTTATGCCGCTATTAAGCCGAAATTTTAACATCAGCCACTCAAAAACCGAATTTGTGGATTTTTCATATTTAACGAAACTTACATCGTTCATATATTTATAAATATCACGCTTGTGATAGAACCTTTTGCCATCTAAAAAAGAGTGCGCCGATGCCCCAAAACCAAGATATTCCTGCCTATGCCAATATTTTAGATTATGCTTGCACTGCTTTTTGTCTTTTGCAAAGTTGGATATTTCGTACTGCTTAAATCCCATCTCTTCAAGATTTTTTACCGCAAATAAATAAAGTTCGGCCGTTTCATCATCACACGGCACTTTGGGCGGATTAATTCCAAAAGGAGTGTTCGGCTCTATTTTCATTTGATAGAAGGAACAATGGTCAATATCTGCTTTTTTTATGAACAAAAGAGTTTTTTTAAGGCTTTCTTTTGTTTGACCCGGAATCCCAATCATAATATCAATCGAGATGTTATTAAACCCGACTTCACGCGCAAAATCAATCGCCTGCTGAGCTGTTTTTAAATTGTGTTTTCTGCCAATTGCTTTGAGCTCACAATCAACACCTGACTGCACTCCGATTGACAACCTGTTAATTCCGGCAGCTTTTAATCCGCTTAACTTTTCTTTTGTGAGCGTACACGGGTTGCATTCAACAGTTACTTCACAGCCATTGCTTAGATTATATAACCCCTTGGCCGAATCTACAATTGAAGCTATCTGCGAAACTTCAAGCAAACTGGGCGTACCGCCTCCTATATAAAGTGTATCGGCAGTTTTAACACCGCTTCTAAGCTTAAATTCTCTTAAAAGAGCTTTGTGATACATATCCATTTTTTGTTTATCGGCTCTTACAGAATAAAAATCGCAGTATGGACATTTCCCGTGACAAAATGGTATATGAACATAAAGCCCGATCATTCGTCTAATTTTAAAACTGCCATGAAAGCTTCTTGCGGAACTTCGATAGATCCAAGCTGCCTCATTCGTTTTTTCCCCTCTTTTTGCTTTTCAAGCAGTTTTTTCTTTCTTGAAATATCTCCACCATAGCACTTTGCAAGAACATCTTTTCTCATAGCACGGACCGTCTCACGCGCTATAATCTTTCCGCCGATAGCAGCTTGTATGGGTACTTCAAACAATTGTCGCGGTATATTTCCCTTTAATTTTTCAACTATCTTACGCCCCCTTGAGTATGCGCCGTCTTTGTGCACAATAAACGAAAGTGCATCTACTACCTCACCGCTTAGCAAAATGTCAAGCTTTACAAGCTTTGCCTCAGAATAACCTGCCATTTCATAATCCAGCGAAGCATATCCCTTAGTGCGCGATTTTAGCATATCAAAAAAATCATACACAATCTCTGCAAGCGGCAGGATATATTGAAGTTCTGCTCTGGTTTTTTCAATATATTTCATATCTTTAAATATGCCCCTGCGCTCTTGACAAAGCTCCATGATATTCCCAACAAATTCAGTTGGAGCTAAAATGTTTGCTTTTACTATTGGCTCCTCAGCTTTTGATATTAAATCGCTTTTTGGATAGTTGGTTGGGTTGTCTATCATTTTCACAGTACCATCGGTCATGGTAAGTTTATAAACAACTGACGGAGCTGTTGTGATTATATCAATATTATATTCTCTTTCAATTCGCTCTTGGATTATCTCCATGTGAAGGAGGCCTAAAAAGCCACACCTAAAACCAAAACCCAATGCAACGGAGGTTTCAGGCTCAAAAGTGAGAGAAGCATCATTTAACTGTAATTTTTCAAGAGCTTCTCTAAGGTCAGCATAACGCGCTCCATCAGTTGAATATATTCCCGAAAACACCATTGGATTTGCCTGCCTATATCCGGGCAACGGCTCACTTGCAGGATTATTTGCAAGTGTTATCGTGTCTCCAACTTTTGTGTCGCCTATGCTTTTAATAGACGCAGTTAAATATCCAACATCGCCTGCACTTAAACTTTCGGTAGGAATAAGCTCAGTTGCACCCATTATACCTGTTTGAAGGACTGTGAATTCTGCGCCCGTTGCCATCATTTTGATATTGTCTCCGGGTTTTATTTCTCCTTGCTTTATTCTTACGTAAACTATAACACCTTTATAAGAATCATAACTTGAGTCAAAAATAAGTGCCTGTAGCGGATTTTTGTCATTACCTGACGGAGAGGGTATGTCTTTAACTATCTTTTCAAGTACATTTTTTATGCCAACCCCAGTTTTTGCTGAAATAAGTGGTGCATCCTCTGCAAAAATTCCTATAACATCTTCAATTTCTTTAATTGTTCTTTGAGGATCTGCTGATGGCAGGTCTATTTTGTTTATTACGGGAATCACTTCAAGGCCATGCTCAATTGCAAGGTATGTATTAGCAAGAGTCTGCGCTTCAATTCCTTGAGACGCATCAACAACCAATAAAGCTCCTTCACATGCAGCAAGTGATCTTGAAACCTCATAATTAAAATCCACATGCCCCGGCGTATCAATTAAATTTAATTCATAATCTTTTCCATCATATGCATGGTAAACAAGCGTAACCGCTCTTGCTTTTATTGTTATCCCACGTTCACGTTCTATATCCATATCATCAAGCAATTGATCCTTTATATCTCGCTTGGAGACAGTATCTGTCATTTCAAGGATCCTATCTGCAAGCGTAGATTTTCCATGATCTATATGTGCTATAATACAAAAATTCTTTATGCGATTTTTTTTGCTCAACTGTTTTCCTCCATATAATAACTATTATCCTCTATGTCTACCGGCTTTGCACCTTAAATTAAAACTAAATTTTGTCGGTAACTCGACTCGTCTGCGTATTCATAACCACATACACACCATTTTTTAATATCTTAGTCGCATTTTTTGCGTTAATTATAACCGGCCTAATTCAACGACTTGCCAACAGTTGACAAGTGAGAATTTGCTCCGACAAACTCTGTTATAATGCTGCTTCACTTTTCCATGATATCGAGTAGTTCGTCGGACGTCTCTTTCATAATAAGTATATCACACGGTTTTCATTTTTCACTAATTCTTTATATGATCTTTTTTGCTCAACTGTTTTTCTAAATCTATCACTATTGTTTTTTATGTCTACCGGCTTTGCAGCTTAAATTAAAACTAAATTTTATCGGTAACTCGACCCGTCTGCGCATCCATAACCACATACATATCATCTTTTAATATCTTAGTTGCATTTTTTGCGTTAATTATAACCGGCTCATTCAACGACTTACCAACAGTTGATGAATGAGAGTTTTCTCCGCCAACTTCTGTTATAATGCCGTTGCACTTTTTCATGATATCGAGTAGTTCGTCAGACGTCTCCTTCATAACAAGTATATCACCTGGTTTGCATTTTTTCATTGCTTCATCGTCGTTTTTTGCAACACAAACCCTACCTTTTGCGCTTTTTTTCGTTACACCTTTGCCCATTACAAGTACATCGCCCACTACTTGAACTTTTAGCATGTTGGTGGTTCCGGCAACACCAAGTGGAACCCCCGCTGTTATTGCAACAATATCACCATGTTTTACATAACCATTTTCAACGGTTGTGTCAAGCGCATGGTCAAACAAATCCTTAGTTTCGTCTTTAATATCGAGAAGCACGGGATAAACTCCCCAAGATAGGTTTAGTTGCCTGCAAACTTTTGGATTTGTCGACCCACCTATAATTATAACGTTTGGCCTATAGCTGGAGATTGTCTTTGCCGTATTCCCCGACATAGACACTGTTATTATTGCGTTTGCGTCTAAATTATGAGCTGTAGATATTGTGGCTATTGCAATAGCTTTAGTTATATCGCCGTAATTTTTGTTGTCTTGGTTAGATTCGCGAAACAAAAATCTCTTTTTATAGTGTATATTTGCTTCAGTTTCTTCTGCAATTTTAACCATTGTTTTGCATGACTCAACCGAAAAAGCACCGGCCGCCGTTTCACCCGAAAGCATTATGGCAGATGTTCCATCATATATTGCGTTTGCTACATCGCTCGATTCTGCTCTTGTTGGCCTTGGATTTGAAACCATAGAATCAAGCATTTGAGTTGCAGTTATGACAATTTTACCTGAACGATATGCCTTTTTTATAAGCATTTTTTGAATGTGCGGCAACTCCTCAAACGGAATCTCAACTCCCATATCTCCGCGCGCCACCATTATGCCATCCACAAGTCTCAATATTTCATCTATATTGTCAACGCCTTCACGGTTTTCGATTTTTGCAATTATATGCATATCGTGGCAGTTGTTTTCGTTAAGAATCTGCCTTATTTCCTGGATATCTTTTGCTGACCTTGTGAACGAAGCAGCTATAAAGTCAAATCCTTGTTTTATGCCAAATTCTATATCTTCTCTGTCTTTTTCGCTTACAAACGGAAGCGAAAGGGAACAACCAGGAACATTTACGCCTTTTCTGTCTGAAATATTACCTCCATTTTCAACAATACACACAATTTTATCACGATCAATTTTTGTTACTCTAAGGTCTATGCGCCCATCGTCAATAAGTATGTGTGAATTTATATCAATATCATCTATTAAACCCGGATATGTCATCGATGCGCCGGTTTCATCGCCTACTATCTCGTGAGTATATAAATTAAACATTTGTCCCGCAATCAGATTAACCGATTTGCTTTTAAACGTATGCAACCTTATTTCCGGCCCTTTGGTATCGAGAAGTGTAGCTATTGGAAGATTTAGTTCTTTTCTTAAAGCGCAGACTTTGTCATATCTTGTTTTATGTTCTTTATGAGTTTGGTGGGAAAAATTAAACCGTGCAACATCCATACCCTCCATCATAAGCCTTTTAAGCGTATCTCCATTATCAGTAGATGGTCCTAAGGTGCACACAATTTTTGTTCTTCTGAGCATTTTATTCCCTCCGCAAAATACAAATATTAAATTAAAAAGTATATTCTAAACTATATTGTAAAATCTAATGTTAATTATATCAGACTACCAACGCTTCTTCAAGTTTTTGATATTCTAAAGTATGTCCAAAAAAAATTTGATATATCCAAAAGCACAACAAATAACTGAGTTTTAAAATGAAAAAATCCCATAAACTTATTTTTATCTGTATATCTTAAAAATTGACATTGATAGCAAGTTTTATATCTCTTTAGCTTTTCTTTGATAATAACTTGCTCGATTTTTAAATTTTTACTAATTACAGTTAAAATCTACGTTTTTCTGATTGTTATTATATTTAAATTTTCATATATTTCACATTCATATTTTAGGTTAACACTTAATTGTGACTATTATAATAATTATTGCTTTTTTATGTGATTTTATAAAAGCCAAAAATTGCTTAAATGGTGTCTGTGCAAACGAAATTATAAATATGTTTCATAGACTATGCGCCCAACAATGGCATATCGGCAAGCAATTTTGTCGGCTAAGCAGGAGTGAATAGCATAACAGATAGCAAATTTTGTTCTGCATGTTTAATGCTTTCATAAAACAAAATAAAAAACATTGTTCACATAATTAATGCTTTAATAAACTATACCCGCTTGGTTAATTAGACTTTTTTGCGTTTAGGATGTTGTGTAGCATTATAAAAAAGTATGTGAAAAAATTTTGATTTTCTATTGTCTTAAATCATTAATATATCAATCACTTTTAATTTGTACTTTATAAATATTCCAAAAAATTGATATAGTTTACATAAAACTAATGTCGGAGGCTTTAGTATGTTAAAAAAAAGGCTGTCAATATTCTTCTTGATTTTTTTTATACTTTCTTCTTTGCTCATCATAAGGATCTCCATCATCGGATCAACACCTGAACTTTTAAATACGGCCAAAAGACAGCAGACTTACAAATTGAACATATCAAATGAACGTGCAAATATCTACGACCGAAAGATGAAAAAACTTACAAATACCCAAAAAGTTTGGAAAATTATCGCATGTCCTGATATAAGTGTTGTTGACGACATATTAGATATGGGAAGCGATTTGTCAAGAGAAGAACTTGCCGATTTAGTATCTTTGGGAAAACCGTTTATTGCAAAAGTTAAAAGCCCAAATACCCAAAACAACAATATAATTCCCGTCTGCGTAACAAATCGCTGCTCAAAAGACGAGCTTGCAATACACACGCTTGGATATATCGATTCCGACGGCGAGGGCGTCTGCGGCATTGAAAAAGCATATAATGACTTCTTAAAGCAAAATTCCCACTCGGTAACTGCTTCTTGCACACTTGACGGAAAAAGCAAGTTTTTAAAGGGCGGGGCAGTTAATATTGAACCACATGGAAATGAAGACGCAGGCGTTATATTAACAATAGATTCAACCATACAGGATATTTTAGAGCGCTGCTGTAGTTCCATCAAAAAAGGTTCCGCTGTTGTTTTAAGCGCCGAAAATGCACAAATTTTAGCAATGGCAAGCTTTCCGTCATTTTCAACGGAAAATTTAAGCGAAGCAATTAATGATAAAGAAAATGCACCCATGATAAACAGATCATTAAATGCATATCCTGTTGGTTCTGTTTTTAAGATAGTAACCTCAGCTGCAGCTCTTGACTTAGGAATTTCACCCAATACTATTTATAGCTGCACAGGAAGCATAGATATTTCTTCACAGATATTCCATTGTCATAACCGTAACGGACACGGAACGCTAAACATGGCATCGGCTTTTAAAGAATCTTGCAACCCTTACTTTATCGATCTCGGTCAAAAGCTTGGCAGCGAAAATTTAAGACATGCCGCAAAAAGCTTTGGCTTTGGACGCAAGATACAGCTTGCAGATAGTTTCGAAGCCTCTTCTGGTGCTTTGCCTCCCAGCCAAATGAGCATTGGTGAACTTGCAAACTTCAGTTTTGGACAAGGGAATCTGACTGCAACACCTTTGCAAGTGGCACAAATGGTGTTTGCTATTGCAGGAGACGGACACTCGATTTTGCCATCGCTTGTTATTGGGACAACGACAAATGGTAAAGATATAGTCACAAAAAAAGAAGCTGCTCCTATAAAGTCTACAAGCAAAGCTGCCGCACAACAGATTAGAGACTTTATGATCGGAGCAATCAAAAACACTGTAGCAGAGCCTAAATTCACAACTGCTGGCGGTAAATCATCAACCGCGCAAACAGGAAGAAAAAATCAAGATGGTTTGGAGGAATATGAAACATGGTTTGCCGGCTTCTTTCCCGCTGATAAACCGAAATATATTGCTGTGATAACACTTGAAAATGGCCGTTTTGGCACACTAGACTGCGGACCTATATTTTCAAGGCTTGCTGATTATCTATGGACACTTGATGGCCCTGACTTATCAAACAACAATCAAAAAGACAAATAAGTTTGTCGTTTATGTTTATGTTTATGTACACATTATAATTTAACATGCACAATATAAAATTAAAAAATATATTAAAACAACAAGTTTCATTATAATTTTGCAAAACTGCCACAAACAGACTTTCAACTTTATGTTTGGAGAAATCAAAAGCACTCTAGCAGAGCCTAAATTCACAACTGCTGATGGTAAAATCGTCAACCACACAAACAGGAAGAAATCAAGACGGTTTAGAAGAATATGAAACATGGTTCGCCAGCTTCTTTCCCGCTGATAAACCGAAATATATTGCTGTGATAACACTTGAAAATGGCCGTTTTGGCACACTAGACTGCAAACCTATACTTAAGGCATGCTGATCTTGATGGTCTTGACCATCAGGCAACAATCAAAATGGAAGTGAGTTTGTAGTTAGTTTGTGCAACTAACACACGCATATTTATGTTATTATCACACTACTAAAGAAAACCATTTTCGTCAAAGCTAAACAAAAAGGTCTCAAGCAAATTGCCGGACCTTTTTTCTGTTTAAAAACACTTTAACATTTAATTTACAATATATAAACGTTAACTGTTCTGCTTCCAAAGCTTTTACACTCTTCTTTGGTATCCATATATAAATCAACTAATACCGAACCATTCATTGTTGCTCCGCCACAATCTGACGCAATTGCATCACCATAAACAAATTTACCATCTTGTGATACAATATACAGCCTTGTGCCATACGGGATTTTTTTTGGATTAACTGCAACTCTCCCTCTGGCCGCTGCTGCCCCTGTTGCAGTCGTTCCGCCGCCACAATAAGCTGTTGCTCTTCCAGTCATGATACTTTTATAACCATCCGGCACTTTTTGTGTGCTGTCAAAATTACCTGCAATAGAGGACTTGGTCACCTTTTTCTTAGTCCCAACTAAAACAACTTCGTTGATTGGTTCTATTATCATGTTGCTTCCAACTTCTACACTTTCCACCACAACACCGTCTACTGTTTTGTCTTCATAATATTTTATGATCTCGCCGTTTTGACCAACCGTTTGTATTTTTGTTTGGCCCTCAAAAAGTTGATTGGTTTTTATCGTTTCTTCTTCATATCCAACTTCTTCGGTTTCTGCACGGGAAGTATGAGATACTCGTGTAACAATAATATCCATTGAATCTTGCACCTTTTTATTTTGTTCAATATTCACCATATCATCGGCGCCAAGTTCAATGTTTTTTTCCGTTAATACGTCACCAACGTTTGCACTTGGTCTTATGCACAAAGTATCGGTTTTGCCATCGGCCGTTAAAGATAAATTAACAGCTCGGTCAATTGTTATATTAATATTGTGTCCGTCGTCTTCCACAGTTATGTCGTCTTGTGGAATAACTGCTATATTTTGGCTTTCAAGCATTGATTCAGTCTCGGTTTTTAATGTTGCAAATTTTAACTGCTCCCCATTATCCATAACAGTTACTATGCGATATGCTTGCATTAAACCTGTTGACAAAATAGTAACAATTAATATACAAAAACTTAAAAATAACGAACATATGACTTTTGCAAACCGTTTCTTGTTTATACCTTTTAGGTTTGAAAACATATAATAAAAACTCCTTTTTTAATAACACAGGCAAAACGGTCAAACCTTTTTGTGTTCTAATTTTAAAACATCACTTTTTAATTTGTGTTTTGTTTGTGTAACTTTTTTGTAACCGTTTTGTTTTATTATACCCAGATTTATTATAAGAGTCAACCGAGAATCAGATATATGTTTTATATATATTTCACAAAAGCAGTTGCGAAGTGTTAATAGTTTGTTCTTATACAGCGTCAATTTTTGTTGTTTTATGCTCAATTGTTAACAATTGTTTGTTAGGTTTGCTGAATTTCAAGTTTTTGCATTTGACTCTCTTTTTTATATATTTTCATAAGCCATTACCAAACCTTTTATATGTTATGCATAATTAACTTGTAATTTTGTACATAATAAATACATATTTTTCACAAATAAAACACCTATTTAATGACCAAATATACAATTAATTTAAAACAGTAACAAAATCTCAGAAAAGCTTCAAAAAGCAGTAAATAATTAAGGAAATATAAGAAAAAAATGACAATTTTTATTACTGTTTTTTTAGTTTTTCAATATTTTATAGCTTAAATAACTGGTTTTAATGCATTAATAAAATCATATCTATATATAGTAGAAATGATATGTTACAAACATCTGTTAAAATTTGACATGTCCATAAACAGTATGATATCATTTTAACTAAGAGCATAATTATAGTTGGGGGTAGATTGATATTAGTTTAACAAAAATTTCAACCCAGCTATATACGATATTAATATTATTTTTGCTTACGTATGTTTTTAGTGCAACGGCCTATTATTGCATGATGAAACAAAGAAATATGAAATATAAATCTTTAGCATTCATACCGTTTATTAATACAAGTTTTGTTTTAGGAGCTATTTCCGATTCAATAAACAGCAACTATAACCAAAAAACAAACTACAAATATATTCTTCTTGCTTTAAAAATTTTATTGTTTACTTCTTTTTTTGTTGTAGTTTATTTGCTTTATAATCACGACCCTTCTTTCATTGAAAAAATCTCGGCTGGCACCAATATACAAAATGGTGATTATCTTAACGCTTTGTCTTGGCTGTCTCTTTTGCCTTCGCCCAACTTATTTTTGATTTCTATCTTTTTCTTCATATATCTCTCGTCTGCATTTATTGGATTAATTGTGAGTTATAATACTTTTTACAATATATATAGGGAATATGATGAAAAAAGGTCAAAAATATATCTTGTCATAGCTATTTTATTTGCTTTTATGTTTAATATTAAATTCATATCGCCCTTTATTGTTTTTATGATGAGAAACAACACACCAATGTTTAATTTACTAAATAATAAAAACAGCTTTAGTAATTTTAATAACAACCCTCATTGAGTTTAATTTTATAATATTTTTTGAAAAGAGGTCATAGTTATGGAACTGATACTTGGAAATATAATTTTAATTTGCATGATAGTTGCATTTGTCCTTTCGCTTTATAGCATAGCGCAATATTTGCTAAGGGGTATTGCAGTCTATAAATTAGCTCAAAGCCGCAATATGAATAACGCGTGGTTCGCTTGGGTTCCATTTGCGCGAATTTGGCTCTTTGGCTGCATAAGCGATGATATTAGGCTAAAAAAAGGTATTAAAAAATCATTTAATGCAAAAACACTGCTTTTAACCTCAATAATCATCTACTCTATTCCGGTTTTGGTTATGATAGTAGCAATTTGCTTTATAGTTACTTCATTTATTAATGTTGACAGCTATTCTGCAGTGCAAATTAGCCCTCTTATAGTTGGGGCGTTAATTTTATTTGGTTTTATTTTGCTTGAATTCGCAGCTTGCATAGTTTTTAAAATATTTTATTTCATATGCCACTATGATATTTATAAAGATTATGCACCTAAACAATCAACACTGTTTATTACAATTACAATCATTGCTGATTTAATATTTGACCTACAAGCTTTAAGTTCAGTATTTTTGCTTGCAATTTCCAACAATAAACCCGCCACTTTGAATGATGATCTGTCAACTAATCTCAATTAACTGTTAATCTTTTTTAGGAAGTGTTTTGCTTGTATAATTTTATAGCTTATATTGCTCTGTTTATAATTGCTGTTCTTTCAATAATGGCCTTATTACTTTTACCGCTACTCTTTTTTGCAAACTACATTCTAAGCGGCATTGCTTATTATAAACTTGCAAAGGCAAGAAATATATCCGCTCCAGGCCTTGCTTGGGTTCCAATAGTTAACCTTTACCTAATAGGTAAAATAAGTGATGACATTAAAAGCAGCTATCAGAAGAAATCCAATAACAGGATTTTATTGTTGGTTTTCATTATCCTCGCTGCTGTATTATCAGGAATTTTTAGCAATATAATGATGAATATAAATATATATTTAAACAGCTTAGGCATCTTCTTTTTTATGTTTGCGGCTATATTTGCTTTTGCTATGACAGCTGTTATTATATATTTTTTGGTGCTGTTCTTTGGAGCCATATATACAATTTATAAAGAGTATAACCCCAAAAATGCAGTTATGTATTTAGTTTTATCTATTTTGCTGTCATTCATAGGGATAAAATTTATTGTTCCTATCTTTATGCTAACATTTATAAATAACAAAATTCCTGCTTCTAAGCAAGATCAAGATCCAACCAATATTAATTCAAATCAAAATAACATAAGCTAGCAATTTCGCTTAATTACCAACCTCGTGAGATAAACGCTTACGAGGTTTCCTTGCAAAAACTCATCTGTAAAGATTTATTAATAAAAAAATTTACTAGCAAATATCTGTCCATAAAACTTACTCATGAAAGATTTATTAGTGAAAGTCCTCATATGAAAACGCAACATTGAGAATTTTATTTGTAAAAGATTTGCTAGCGGGCTAGCGAGCTAGCGGGGTTTTGGTTTAAAAATAATATAACATAAAAAATAAAAAGAGGTTAAACATGAAACTATTAGCTATAGACGCAAACAGTATATTAAACAGGGCATATTATGGCATAAAAGGGCTTACGAACTCAAAAGGGCTTCCAACCAATGCGATTTTTGGATTTTATAACATAATTAATAATCTAATCAACAACAATTCTCCCGATTGTATTGTTGCCGCATTTGACCTAAAAGCTCCGACATTTAGACACAAACAGTATGATCAATATAAAGCAAACAGGCACGGTATGCCAGATACTTTGGCAGTTCAATTCCCGTTTGCAAAAAAGATGCTTAATTTATTTGGCATATATATTTTAGGACAAGAAGGCTTTGAAGCTGATGATATAATAGGTTCTCTTGCAAATATTTGTGATCAACAAAACTGCAAATGCATAATTGCAACGGGTGACCGCGACAGTTTGCAGCTTGTTGGGGATAATGTCACCGTTCAACTTGCAACAAACAAAAAAACTATCATCTATGATGAAGAAAAAATTATAAAAGAATATGGCGTTAAACCTAAGGAGCTTTTGGATGTAAAAGCTCTTATGGGTGATGCCTCCGACAACATACCAGGCGTAAAAGGTATAGGTGAAAAAACTGCTTTAATGCTCATCTCAAAATATCATAACATAGATAATATATTTAACAATATAAAAGAACTCACTATACCGGTTAGATTAAAAAAGCTTTTGACTGAAAATGATGCAAAAAATATGGCATATCTTAGCAAGTCTCTGGGCAAAATTGCAATAGATGCGCCAATAGAAAAAGATCTTTCAATATACAAGCGTGGTGAAATTAAATATGACCAGTTTGTTGAACTGTTAAAAGAACTTGAGTTTAAAAAAATACTTAGAAAATTTGAAGATACCTATGGCGAGAAAAGTCAGATAAAAAAACAAAATGCCTTACAAACCATACTAAATCCATCAATAGATGATGTCAAAAAATCCATAAAGGATATGGAATATATTGATTTCTATCTCAATGGAAGTTTATATATCTTTGGAAAAAGTGATGTTTTTGAGTTCAAAAATGATATAAACACAGCTTTTTCTGAAATTATTTCAAAAAGCAAAAGTTTAAAGCGCACAACCAATTTAAAAGAGGTTTATCACTATTGTTTTGAAAACAACCTAGAGCTCGATAATGTTGTTTTTTCTTGCGACATAGCGTCTTATCTAATTGATATTCTCGAAAAAGACCACAGCGCGCCTGTTTTAGCCAAAAGATATCTTAACAGTGAAAATATTTTAAAGTGCTTTTCAGATTTGTGCTCAAAGCTTGAAAATCTTCTTGAGGAAAAAGGTTTTGTGGATCTTTTCAAAAATATCGAACTTTCACTTGCTAAAGTGCTTGCAAATATGGAAGTTATCGGCTTTGCTGTAGACCGCGATGCTCTTGATTCGTTCGGCAACATTTTATCTTGCGAGATAACTGCCATTCAATCGGAAATATATGAGCTGGCAGGGGAAGAGTTTAACATAAGATCGGTCAAAGAGCTCGGAAGAATTTTGTTTGAAAAGCTCGAACTACCAACAGGACGTAAAACCAAAAATGGATATTCAACCAATGCAGAGGTCCTTAGAAAACTCATAAAATATCACCCAATAGCAGAGAAAATATTGGAATATCGCACTTTGACTAAACTTATGTCAACCTATGTCATAGGACTTATAAAGGTAATTAGAAATGACGGGCGAGTTCATACCTTTTTTAAACAAACTCAAACGAGAACAGGCAGAATAAGTTCAACCGATCCCAACATGCAAAATATCCCCATTCGCACTGAATTGGGAAGTAAAATGCGCAAATTTTTTATTGCAAAACCCGGCTATGTTCTAATTGATGCTGACTATTCTCAAATAGAACTAAGAATTCTTGCACACCTATCTCAGGACGAAAAAATGGTTGAAGCATTTAAAAACAATCAAGATATTCATAATTTAACCGCATCTGAGGTATTTGGACTTGATCCATCTAATATTCCCTCTGAACTCCGCCGCAGAGCTAAGACTATAAACTTTGCTATAATTTACGGCATTAGCGCATTTTCTCTTTCAAAAGATATTAATGTGTCAATAACCCAAGCCGAAAAGTACATTGATGCTTACTTTGAAGGATATTCAGGGGTTTGCCGCTATATGGATGATATAATAAACGAAGCTGACAAAACTGGCGAAGTAAAAACCATGTTCGGCAGAGTTCGTCCTGTTCCGGAACTAAAATCAACCAAATATAGCATGAGATCTTTGGGCGAAAGGATTGCAAGAAACACTCCTATCCAAGGAACTGCCGCTGATATTATAAAAATAGCTATGATAAAAGTAAATGACCGTTTCTTAAAAGAAGGTCTTGATGCAAAGCTTATACTTCAAGTTCACGATGAACTGTTGGTTGAAGCAAGTGAGTCAGATTATAACAAAGCTGCCCTCGTTCTGAAAGAGGAAATGGAAAATGCAGTATCTATATCTGTTCCATTAGTCGCTGACGTTTTTGTAGGCAAAACATGGTTTGATGCTAAAAATTAATTTTTGGCAATAAAACAAAACTAAATATTATTTTTAAACCTTACAAATTTTAATTTTGTAGGATCTTTTTAGAATTAAATAAAAAAGGGAACTTACTGAAGCAAATATATGCACGCTGCCACAGCTTTGCCAAAAAAACAATTAAACCAATATTTGGGGTTTCGTCGTCGCAATTAAAGTTAGTTCTTCCTCAGTAGGTGATATTGAGGTCTATGAAACTTACCAGAAAAAGAATGTAAAGTAACGTCATATTTTTATATCCAGTGATAGACATATTGTCAGTTTGTAAGATAGTGAATAGATACTTTATTAATAATATGTTTTTTAGCATACAAAATCAAAAATTTACGATATAGAATAATTTGTGTTATCTTGTTCATAGTGAATAGGAACCTGCCTTTCATCCTTATTAACAACTCTAAACAACTCAACCTTAACACAGATTGCTCCTATTTGCTATTTTTCTCCTTTTATTAATACTTAAATTTAAAATTCTAAAAAAGTATTGACTTTGACATAATGTCATAGTTTATTATATAAATAGAACTAAAAGTCTTTGATCAAAAATTTAAGCTGGCAGGTTTTTGCCTTAGTTTAGTTAGTTCTAAATAAAAAGCTATCAAAAGCGAGGTGAAAATATTTATGAAAACAGTAAAACAAGTTTCAAATTTAACAAGGCTTAGTGTCCGTATGCTTCATCACTATGATAAAATAGGCTTATTTAAGCCAAGAGAGCTTTCTCAATCTGGTTATAGATTGTATATTGATGATGATTTAAAAAACTTATAGCAAATTTTATTCTTTAAAGAATTAGATTTCCCGTTGAAAGAAATAAAATCTATAATAAAAAGCCCATCTTTTGATATAAAAAGAGCTTTAATAAATCACAAAGATTTATCAATTTTGAAACGTAATCGGTTAAACAAATTAATCAAACTTGTGGATAAAACACTAAAAGGAGAAATTGAAATGAGTTTTGAAGAATTTGATATTTCCAAAATCGAAAAAATGCAGAAAAATATGCTCAAGAAGCTAAAGAATTGTATTCAATCACAGATGAATATAAAGAATATACGATAAAAGCAGAAAAGTACAGCAAAAAAACTGGGAACAAATAGGTAAAGAAATCAATAAAATTTTTAAAAAATTTGCCAATATAATGAATAAAGGCACAAACTCACAAGAAGCTCAAAATCTTGTAAAACAATGGCAAGATTTTATAACTAAAAATTTCTATAAATGTACTATAATACCTTAATAAAATTATCAAAAATATACGTCCAATGCGAACGCTTTACTAAAAATATTGATAAATACGAAAAAGGTTTATCTGAGTTTATAAATAAAGCAATTGAAATTTATTGTAAATGACAAAAAACACCATCAAGTAATATCTTGGTGGTGTTTTTAACTATAGATTGCAACCGTGATATTTAATTGTTAATATTGTTCTCTCAATTTTTTGTTGGATAAGATATTAATTAGCCAAGGGCTATATTTCTAATACCATTCAATCACTTTGCTATATCACATGTATCAATTTTATCTTAGCGAATCATTAAATTAAAACCCTTAAATAATTTTGTTTTGGCTAAATTTATTATATCCTACATTAACATCTGCCTTTTTTCCTTCTTTAAATTTACTCCTCTATTTGTGACAACAACAAAAATATTTAAAATTTGACAAAATAATAATATGTTGATAGAATTAGAAGGATTGTGTACTGTTTTATAATTAAATTAAAAAATTAAAAAATATGAAAGAAAAATAATATAAAGAATCAAGTACGTCTATAGTTACAATATTTTCAAATTAAGTTATAGTTTTTGTTTTAATATGCTTGCTACTTATTATTGTTTGAATAAAATGAAAACGAACTAAAGTATCTATTTTTAAGCTTTATCTTGAATTTAGTGGCAATTTGTATATCGCTAGCAGCAGTTTAGTTTTTGTATTTTTAATTTCAGGTTTTGATTTTATATTATGAATATCAAAACTATTTGAGTGGAAAATTAAACTTGATTATTATTTTTTGATCTCACTGTCTTAACTATATTTAATATTAAAAGCAAAAATGAAAGGTTTTGTGTTTAAGTGGTAAAAGGTGCAAGAAATAGGAATTTGAGAAGAAGAAGGAAAAGATTAAGAAGAACGATTGCATTTAGTGTTGTTATAATTATCGCAACGGCACTTTTGTTTGGGACATGCTATGTTATATCTGTATTATCCAAATTTCAACATGAAGACATTGATGCAAATTCTATAGGTATTGATAAAGAAAAATTTGTCGACAGCGGCACAGGTATTACCAACATTGCACTCTTTGGGGTGGATAATGATGGAACGTCAGATTCTATTATGCTATTAAGCGTTGATAAGGACAGAAACAAAATAAAATTAATCTCTATATTAAGAGACAGCTTAGTTAAAGTTGATCCGAAAAACAAAACGCCATATTATACCAAATTAAACGAAGCCTATAATAGCGGCGGCGCAGAAACTTCTTTAAGGGCAATAAACAAAAACTATAATTTAAACGTAACCGAGTATGCATCAATTAAATTTGACGGCATGAGCAAAATTATAGATAAAGTCGGCGGCATAGATATCAATATCACAAAAGATGAGCAAAATTGGATAAATGGACTAATTGCAAGCACTAAAGAATTAAAGACTCTAAGTGCTGGCGTCGAAGATTTTGGAAATGTGCATTTAAATGGTGCGCAGGCTGTTGCTTATTCTAGGATAAGAAAAGTTTCCAACCAAGATGGTCAAAGCAACGACTATGGAAGGACGGACAGACAAAGAGCTGTTATGGAACAACTTCTTCACAAAGCATTATCATTAAAGCGCTCTGATTATCCGGCTTTTATTGAGTCTGTGGTTCCTTATATGAAAACTTCTTTAAGCATAGGTCAGATTATAGATCTTGCAGGCATATTAACAAGACCGGGTCTAGTCATGGAACAAACAAGAGTTCCAATGACTGAGTATACTATAAATGCAGATTATGATTATTATCTCAATGACACAAAAAAATCCACAGTATATTATAATCTCACCTATGCAGGCGATATAATTAATGCATTTATATACGAAGACATAACTCCTCAAGACTATATGATCGATCATCCACCGATTTTAACTGGTGGCCCTTTAGATAATAAAAACAATAGTTCGTCTAAAGAACAGTCTTCAAATAATACTGAGGCATTTTCAAATTCAAAAAATTCTTCATCATCTTCAAAAAAGAATTAATTAATATTTTAAAATAATATGGTTTTCATTTACAAATTGCAAAAAATTATAGTTATGCAATCTAAATTTCAGCATAGAATAAAAGATATAAATATGAATTTTACTCTTTGGGCATTTTTAATGCATTAGATTTTTGCAATATTCATAGCATTTTTTGTGTTTTTATTTTTTTGTTCCTTATCATTAATTTTGACATTCCCTATAAACTTTAGTTTAATAAAATTACAAAAGAAAGAATTTAAATTACAAAAAACCACAGCCAAATGCTATTTGATTTGTGCTATTTCAATTTTATAATTTGAGCCAAGTTAGCAAATTGTTACCCAAAAATCGAAAAGTTTTTTATTGCTTTAGTTTTTTTGATATGTAAAATCAACATGATTAAATTCTGATACCAACAGTTATGTCATACTAAAAATTATGTTTTTATATTTAATTATAAACATTTTGTACTTTTCAAGGTTAATATAAATGGAGACAAACAATTTACAGAGTTAAAATTTTAAAGGTGAAATTATGTATTATTTTGATAACGCAGCAACTACAAAGGTGTTAAAAGAAGCAGCAGACGAAGCGAGAGATTGTATGCTTAATTTGTACGGCAACCCTTCTTCTCTTCACAAGCTGGGACTAGAAGCAGAAAACAAGATGACAGCTTCAAGAAAAACAATTGCTAATGTTTTCGGATGCAAAGAAAAAGAAATAATATTTACTTCTGGCGCTACTGAAAGCACCAATATAGCGCTATTTGGTGCCGCAAATAAAGGAAAAAGAAAAGGCAATAAAATAATAACAACCGAAATAGAACATGCATCTGTTAAGCATTGCATAGATGAACTTGAAAATATGGGATTTTGCATAGTACGTGTGAAATCAAGAGATGGCCGTTATTATGCAGATGATATAATAGATGCCGTAGATGAAAACACTATACTTGTGAGTGTTATGCATGTTAATAACGAAAACGGCTTAATACTTCCGGTTGAAAAAATAGCGACAGGTGTTAAAAATAAAAATAATAACGTTATAGTTCATGTAGATGGTGTGCAGTCTTTTTGCAAACTGCCAATCGATCTTTCAAAATCGAAAATAGATTTAATGTCAGTGTCCGGGCACAAGATAAATGCACCAAAAGGAATAGGCGCTCTTTACATTAGAGAAGGGGTAAAAATACCACCCCATAGTTTCGGAGGGGATCATGAACACGGCATTAGACCTGGAACAGAAGCTTTACCATTAATAGCGGCTTTTGCAGCGGCAGCCAAGATAAATATGACCAATATACAAAAATCAATTAATCACTACAAAAATTTAAAATCACATATTCTAAGCAGAATAAAAGACAATGACGAAATAAAATTAAATTCAAAAGAAAATTCTGTGCCTTATATAGTTAACATATCTATTGAAGGGATTGGCTCAGAAATAATGCTGCACTTTTTGGAAAGCAAAGAATTTTGCGTATCATCCGGGTCTGCTTGTTCAAAATCCAAAAAAAGTGGAGTTTTACCACATATGGGCTATTCAAGAGAACGTGAACTAACAGCTATTAGAATAAGTTTTTCAATGGAAAATTCAAAAGAACAGCTAGATATGTTAATCGATGCTATATTGCAAGGGCAAAAAAATATAATGAAAAAATAAATGCTAAAAAGGACAAACTGCCAAAATTTCGTATTAACTAAAAACAGTAAATTTAAAATTGATTCATGTGGTATATTATAGATATAAACAGTATGTATAACTCAGAAAAAATAAGAAAGTTAACCATAAAAATATATATTTAGTTAGCAAGTGGTTATGTTATAGGTAAAATCTTTGCAAGGGTAACTTCAAATAAGGTTTTTCTATCAGAAATTCGCGAGTTTAAGCGCTTAGTAAATCAGGAGCCATTGTCTGTTTGAACGCACCCAATAGCATATGGAAATGCTTTTACTAAATGTTTTAGAAACATTGCATAAGAATAGGTACTATGCTCTTCGAAATCTTCCAGATAACGATATCTGCTGTATTCATCTATTGCCGTATATTGATAAAATTTCTTGTCTTTTGCTTCACCGATGATACAGACTGATGGAACAAATTTCATGTCTATTTGTACAATCTGGCCAGAATATTTCATTTGCTCATAAGGCTTTGGTATATACTTTGGGTTTGGTAGTTTTAAAGTCATTCGACCGCTGCGGATCAAAACACGATAAAGTCCAAAGATAGAGCGAATATATCCACGCTGTCGCAATTTTATCCATAAGACAATTAGACCAGTATTGGAGTTTCTTTCTTCATCGCATATTACGAATCAATGTAAAGTTCTTGCTCATTATGTTGATTTGGATGATGATGAGGTTTACAAGATTTGTCAGCAAGAGAATGTAATGAACCATCATATCTTTTTAACCAGCGATAAATATATTGTGGGTTGGTACGATAGTTAATAGCCGCTTTAGTAACATCATGCTTTTTAGCATACAAAATTAAAGATTGACGGTAAAGCATAGTTTGTGTTATTTTGATCATAGTAAATAGGATACCTGTCTTTCATTTTTTATTAACAACTCAAACTTTAACATAGGTTACTTCTATTTGCTATATTTTTTATTTTTGTCACATATCATTGTAACACCTCAATATATTATTCATGGTAATATCGCACAAAATGTTGCAAATAGTGGTCAATCGATGTAGAATAAAAATATGAATAAACAAATAAGTCTGTCATATGTGAACTATGAATTAGTCCAGACAATAACAAAGAAAAAAATATTTTTAACAAAGATTGAGGGAATCATACCTTTTGGAAATTGGAAAACACCTAATCAGGGCCATACTACTACAAAGGAGAGTGCAGCAACAAGCCATAAGAGTTGGATCTGATGTTGCATCTGCATATTCTGCAAAATCTTTATGACTTATTGGATGAAGCAATGGCTACCGATATGATCGACAGCCGAGCATTTTCTGAATTTTTTGAGATTGAATCCAGTAATCAAGTACCAAACGGAGACACAATAGTATGATTTTATAGTATACTTGTAAAATACAGCCTACAGGAAAATGGAAGGCCATCACAAAGAAAGAAAAATTCTGCCTAGTCCCAAGGAGCAGATAAAGTGACGAGAGCATGAAAAGCCATCAATATGTGCTAAGGTGGTGCATGTTTTTGCTATTGTTAAAGGGTTGTTTCGATACCAAAAACCCGCTATACAGAGGAATAGTCAAATAACGTGAAAAACTGAATATAATGTTAATTTTAGCAAATTTGTATCTGGCAAGCACTATTTACCGGCCTGATCAAGTTATCCTCTGATGAATGTTTAACTGTATTGTATGGTAATTGATAACTTTATCTTTGGATATGAATATTAAATTCGTCCCCATATCCTAATTATATAGTATTGCCTAAAGTATTATATAGTACCTTTGCATAGAAATTTTAAATACTTTTTTAGATCTATAGATACTGATAAATCTGTATTTAAATATTGGTTTATGCTTTTAATAATTTTGATTTATATAAGTTCTTTTACCCTTCACTTAAATCCGTGTTTTTTCTTTTATTTAATCGTCTCTATGGGGCATTCCCATAATAAAGGCTTTCTTTTTATAATTTATAGTACTTAACTGGAGCTGCTAACCGGATTCGAACCGGTGACCTCATCCTTACCAAGGATGTGCTCTGCCACCTGAGCCATAGCAGCATACTCTCATAGTATTTTCAAAATCAAAGTAATGCAACCAAATTCATAACAATGTATCCTAAGTTATAAAGTCTGATATTTGTCAAGCTAAGATGTTATTCTAAAAAATACTTTGCACTTTTTATATTTTAATCAACCATCATATTTATATCTATCGTTATTCTCCTAATCAGCAAAGCATCATAGAAAAATTTAATATAAGGAAGAAAACCACAGCAAAATAGAAAAAGCTATCACTAAAATTAACAACATATTTAACAAAACTAATATGTTCCAATAAAAAAACTCGAAAATCTTTCAAAGCCAACAAACTTGTCATCTAAATGCAATTGATTTAACTTTTATGTACCAACTTTAACAAATTTTTTCTGAATTATCTTAACAAAATATTGTATTTACAAATTAGCCCAATTTCCATATTTAATACTAAAATAAACTCATATTCTATTTATAGTAACAACAGCGGCAGCATATATATATTAACTCTTAAAAAACTATAGCCTCCAACTCTAAAATCTAATATACTGCTCTTAACATGAACATTGCAAAATTTATATCACTTAAAAACTAACTAAAACAAAGTTCAAAGTCAACACATAGCACTTACACAAATACGAAATCTATAATAAAATATCAAATAAGTTGTTATCGAAAAAATCAAATTATAAATTCTATAAACCTATGCAAAACGTTCAACTAAAATACCATTTGAAAACTTAAATAAGACAGCGCGAAATAAAAACAATTTAAAAAATCAAATTAAAAGCTTTATAAACCTTCTTACAGACATAATTAAAAATTCATCAAAAGCTGAACGTTAAATACAAAAAATTTAATAAAGCTACAAACAAATCAGGAGGTATATCACGCTAGTGGCAGGGGCAGAAGGATTTGAACCCTCGGCACGCGGTTTTGGAGACCGCTGCTCTACCAACTGAGCTATACCCCTTTATGTCTAAGTACTACAAATTATAAAAATAATACTTTTTAAAAAATTGCAATTGAAAAGTGTAATAGTATAAAAGTATAATAATATAAATATTTTCTATTGTCAACTACTAATTTGGCTCAATCCTAAATTTTGTGTAAACTCAAAAAAGAGATGTAAAACAGAGTGAAAATATATTTTTAAGAGGTCAGGTATCGAACTCTTGATTGCATTGTAGTGGAAAGCGGTAATATTGTCAAGACAACGAAATCGTTCATCTTGACCCTTGACAAGCAAGCCATTTTTGCTAATCGAACATTCTATCGCCAAAGTAGATGGTCAACTGAGCGTGAATCATACTCTAGTCCCGCTATCTACCTATCTATTTTCTTGTTATGTCTATCATGGCAAGATACAGCATTTTAATAGGCTGTTATCGTTTGAAAATACTTTTTGGACTTTGTGACCTTTCTAAGCTGATAGTTGAAACACTCTTTTAGTGTATTTTTGTTCAAAACATCAGTGAAGGTATCCAAGTCATACTACTAGCCAACAGCAGCATACACGGCTTCCAATCAGCCGAGTGCTTTGATATCCTTGTATTATGATTTCATTCAGAGGTTTAAATAATATTTAAAACAGTCTCATTTTCATTTTTACCGATCACAATCGCAATAACATCCATATTTCTCATTTGTGACATAATTATAGGTCTCCTATGATATTTTGATTTTATCATAGAAGACCTTTTTCTTCACTTGCATTTATTTATACTTTTTCTTACCTGCTCTTATATATTAAATTTAATCTATTTTGCAATCTGTTATTTCTCCACTATTTTTCCCTGCAAAGCTATCTAAAGTTATATTTTCACCATTTACTTTTCCTGTTGCATTACATTCGGTTATTATTCCACAGTTAAATCCTGTAAATCCACCTACTAATAAATTTCCAATTACATTTCCTTTCGCTTTACAGTTAGTTATTCCGTTGTCAAAATAAAAATTATTCCACCCTACAAATCCACCTACATTTCCATTTCCTTTTATATTTCCTTCTGCATCACAGTTAGTTATTATTCCCCTATTATATCCTGAAAATCCACCTACATTATAATTACCTGTTACATCTCCTGTTGCAACACAATAAGTTATTATTCCTCTGCTAAATCCTGCAAAACCTCCTATAAAATCTGCTCCATTCACAGTCCCTGTTGCATTGCAGTTAGTTATTGTTCCATTATTATTCCATCCTACAAATCCACCTACAACCACTTTTCCATTTGCATTTCCTGTTGCTATACAACTATTTATTTCACCTTTATTATACCATACAAACCCACCTACACCAAAATTATTACTTTTAACCGATAACGTTGTTTCACTGTTTGTTATTGTACCTTTGTTTTCATAGACAAACCCTGCTTTAATATTTGCATCTTCACTATTCATATCTATTGAGCAGTTATCTATTACTCCACCTTCTTCATTAGTTACAGCAAATCCGCCTCTAATGCTGCTGTCATTGATTAATTTGCCGCCATTGAAGTTAATGTTTGATATCTTTCCATTGTTGGTTTTAACAAAACACTTAAATGACAAATTGCTTATGGTGTGGTCGCCTCCATCAAATTGTCCGCTAAATGTTTCTATGTAATCAAACGTCTCATTTTGCATGTCTAGATCGCATGTCAACGTAACTTTTTGATTATTTCCCCAATATGCAGGTGTTGTCATAAATGTTACAAAGTCGTCTTTGCTGCTTATTAAAAATATTATTTTATTGACTGGCATACCACAGAAAGTATCTCCTTCATAGTTAGTCGGAACATTTACTGAGGTTAAGCTAGTGCAGCCCTCAAATACAGTAGTTGAATTTGTCGGTTCAGATATTCCGTTATAAGTTACAGAAGTCAAACTACTGCATCTATAAAACGTTCTAGCCCCAATCGATGTTACACCATTACCTATTGTTACAGAAGTCAAATTACTACAGTTAGAAAACGCACTAGCCCCAATCGATTGCACACCATTACCTATAGTTATAGAAGTCAAACTACTACATTTATAAAACGCATAACTCTCAATTGTTTGTACATTGTCTGGGATGGAATAAGATGTATCTGTTTTCCTTGCAGGATATAGTATTAGAGCAGCGCCATCTTTAGAAAAGAGTACACCATTTTCAGATTTATAATTAGCATTACCCCCACTAACATTAATTGATTGTAAACCACTGCAACCATAAAACGCATAACTCCCAATCGATTGCACACCATTACCTATAGTTACAGAAGCCAAACTACTGCAGCTCATAAACGCACTAGACCCAATCGATTGCACACTGTCTGGTATAGCTACAGTAGTCAAACTACTGCAGCCATCAAACGCCCTCTCACCAATCGATGTCACACTGTCTGGTATAGTTATAGAAGTCAAACTACTGCAGCTCCTAAACGCACTCTCCCCAATCGTTTGCACACTGTTTGGGATAGTTACAGAAGTCAAACCACTGCAACCATAAAACGCACTAGTCCCAATCAATTGCACACTGTCTGGGATAGTTACAGATTTTAAACTACTGCAGCTCCTAAACGCACTCTCCCCAATCGTTTGCACACTGTTCTTTATTACTACACTTTTGATAGAATCTTTATAATCATTCCATGGGACAGAGTTAGAGGTATAATTAAACATTGCTCCACTTCCAGAGATAGTTAAAGTCTCTCCATCAAATGTGTATGTAACATTAGTGCCACAAGTACCTGTATCTGTAGTTGCTAATATTTTTCGTTGTAGATTTTTTGTTTCAATATTTTTTGAAGGCTCAGGAACACTAGAAACCTCAGCTTCAAAAGGTTTCATAAAGACATCATTTGCCGCATAATCAGGCGCAACTACTGATTTAATGGGAGAGATATATGAAGAATTACTTGACTCTATACCAGCTGCACTCACTGACGGCGTTACGCTTGTCAACATTAAAAAAGACAGCGCCACTGATATAGCTCGTTTAAAATTGTTAGGCATAGTTAGCCCTCCTTAAGTAACAATTTATAGGTTTAAACTCTACCCTAAGTATAAACCTCATTTTCCAAAATGACAATATTTTACAATCAATTTTTTCATATTTTACTAATATGAGCATTATCGACTTTTACTTTTAGTGCAAAACAAACATTTTTCATTGTATTTGTTAAAAACTATGCTAATGTATTAGTAGGGCACTAATTAGTGTTTCCCACTTTCTTCCTATTGTCAAATACTAATTTCATTCAAAAATACTTTATATCTAAAGTTATTTTTTAATTCAAATAATAAATATTCTCTTTATCACTGTTACTTTATCTAATAGCTCTAAACCATATTCTTTTTTCAAATTCTTTAAAGAATTCTTTCCTATTTCGTATAATTTCTAGTACTTTAATTGCACTTTCATAATTTGCTTCTCTATCCTTAATTTTTTGTCAATCTCTTTTTCTTTACTCATTAGTTTTAAGTACTCATTCTCTAGTGTCAAGAACTCTTTTTCATACTTATCTCTGTCTACTGAATTTTGTTGTTTCTTACATTTACTCTTGGTTGCTCGTACACATTAACAAGTTCTTCAAGCCACGAAGGTAATTTATCATCATTTTCTTCTATTTGCTCTTTTACGAACGAAGATAGAGAATTAGCATTTACTGTTTCATATATTAATGAACCATATCCTTTTTCTTTTAATGTTTTATATAACTCAATCTTTCTATCAGGTTTGCAATAGCTCCTAATCTTTTGCGTTATACAAAACATAGTTCCATCTTTTGTAAAATTGTCTATCTCTTGTTCTTCCATAATGTCTAATAGCTTTTTGTTTACCTCTTCTATTTTTTGATTTATCTCTTTTGTTTTTGCTTCTAAATTTTGCTTTTTTTCTTTTAACTCTTTTAGCTTGTCCGCTAAATATAACATTTCGTTCATTGCTCATTCCTCTCCTTTTTCTATAAATGGGTTTTGCCATTCTTTTGCAAGACTTAACATTCTATCTGCTAGATTTACTTTGTGTTTAAGTGTCCTATACACCTTCTCGTCTATTGTCCCTTTTGCTAATAGATAGTAGTAGGTACATTTTTTGTTTTGTCCTACTCTATGAATTCCTGCCTTTGATTGATTAAAGTTAGACATGCTGTAGTCAAGTGAATAGAACACCATTTTATTGGCAGGTGTAAGGGTAATACCTAATTTAGCTGTTTTTATCTGTCCTATAAAGAAGTGGCAGTAAGTTTATGAAACCTTCTCACAGAACCGTACTTACCACTCTCAAGGTATACGGCTCCTTCTATCGCTTGATCTTGAATAACTTTTAAAATAATGAATGTTTGTGTGACACACTTTACATGCTACCAAAGTTTTTTGCCGTTTAGCTATCATCACACGTTCCCAAACTGACTTGCCTTTCAGATTTTTTACCTTGTTTATATGACGAAGTTCATAGCTTTTTGCTTCCGTTATGCCACATAATAAAGAAAAATATCGTTTATTTTATCTTCAATAAAGGAAACACTGGTTATTTCTTTTCCTTGCTCATTCATAGCTTCTAATGAACAATTTCTTTTTTTATTTCGCCTGTCTTGGTTTTCCTCTCTCCATTGTGCACGCATGTATTCTGTAAAAATTTCTTCTGATACTTCTACCTTCGTATCATTAATTTTTATGCAATATTTCTTTTCCATTAATCTTTCTCTCTTTCTTCGTTTTTGGTCTATTTACGAAAAAAGAGAGGTGGTGCGCGAATATTTGCAAACAAAAAAGACGCAATGAAATCACTGAGTCTTTTTAAATTATCATTATTTTGCATATTAATTCATATTCATACAAATCAGTATGCAATATTTGATAATATACCATAGTATGCTTTTTTTATTAGTATATTATCAAATATTTATATATTATGTCACAATTGGGTATTGATTTGTTAATAAATAATTGATATTATATGTATATATTTTATTTTTTTAATGAGAGAAGGAATATTAAAATGCAAATAAAAAAAATATTGTCGACAATTTTAACAGTATGCATAGTTGTCACAAGCTTTCCGTTGGTAGTTCAAGCAACAGAACAAACTGAAGAAGAAACAGTTAGTTCAGTCACACAAGTTGTTGAAGAGATGGAAGAGATAGAGAACAAAATGCAAACAGCGCCGAAACCAGCTTGGTTATGGCATTTTAATATAAATAGCAAAGACAAATTCATAGAATTCATGACTACACCTAAATATCATAAAAGCAATTATGAAGTAAATTTGCACTGTGATATAGATATGGGAGGTGTAGCGCTGGGGCCAATAAATGAGTACAAAGGTAAATTTAATGGAAATGGACATGTAATAAGCAACATATCATTTAGTAATTGTTGTTTTGTTAACACTAATCACGGAACTATATCAGGAATTGTTTTTTTTAACCGGCAGCAAGCTAATGTTGTTCGTAATGGTAATGATACAGCAGGCTTTGTAATTATGAACTATGGAAATATAAATAACTGTATTAAAGAAAGTAATATTGTAGATGAAAATAGTGAATATAGTTATGTAGCAGGATTTGTATCATGGAATTATGGGCAGATAACTGGATGCCAATCATTAGGAGAAGTAAGAGGCAAAGATGTTGTAGCAGGGTTTGTAGGAAAGAATGAAGGAACAATAACTGGATGTACAGCAGGAGGAAGAGTAATAGGAAATAAACGTGCAGGAGGTTTTGTAGGATGGAATATTGATAAAGGGAAAATAACTGGATGTCAAGCAACAGGAAATGTAACAGGAGAGGATAATATAGGAGGTTTTGTAGGAGAGAATGAAGGAACAATAACTGAATGTCAAGCAACAGGAAATGTAACAGGAAATGAATATGTAGGAGGTTTTGCAGGAGATAATTCTTCTTTTGCAACAATAACCGACTGCACAGCAACAGGAGAAGCAACAGGAAATGAATATGTAGGAGGTTTTGTAGGTGAAAATTCTAATAATGGAACAATAACAAACTGCACAGCAACAGGAAATGTAACAGGAAATACTGATGTAGGAGGTTTTGTAGGATGGAATATTGATAAAGGAAAAATAACTGGATGTCAAGCAACAGGAAATGTAAATGGTCTTGTTTCTGTAGGAGGGTTTGTAGGGGAGAATCAAGAAGGTGGAATAATAACAACCTGCACAGCAGAAGGAGAAGTAACAGGAAATACTGATGTAGGAGGTTTTGCAGGAGATAATATTTCTTTTTCATTAATTGCAACAATAACCAACTGCACAGCAAGAGGAAAAGTAAAAGGTAAAGAAACAGTAGGAGGGTTTGTTGGATTTAAACGTGGAATAATAACAAACTGCCATTCCACAGGTAATGTTGGGGTAACTAGAAATAATCCGTTTGATGACACAATAGGAAATGGAAAAACGCTTGACAAAAAGAAAGTGGTAAAAGGAACAATAACGGGTATATTGTTAGCAGGAACAGTAGGAGGAGTAGCTTTCGGAACAATAGGCTTTGATAAAGCAGGAAGTGCTTTAAGAAATGCATGGAATGGCGTGAAAACATTCTTCAATGAAAAAGTAATGTCAAATTCAAACTATAAAAAGGTCATAGGAGCTTTAATTGCTTTTGGAATAGCAGCAATCATAATAATAGTTCCAATAGAAGAATTCCGTAAAAAGAATCATATAGATATTCCGATAGGAGGATTTGTAGGATACAATGGTGGAAAAATAGAGAATTGCACATCAAGTGGTAAGGTAACAGTTGAAAAAGTGTCAATGTGCGTTTCTGTAGGAGGATTTGCAGGATATAATGAAGTAACGGGAACAATAACCAACTGCGAAGCAGAAGAATATGTGCACGCAAACACAAAATTGTCAGGAAAAGCAGGAGGATTTGTAGGGGATAATAATGGGATGATATATGAATCAAAATTTAATGGAGAGAGAGTATATCTAAGTACAGGGATATTATATAAAGATGATTGTTGTGGAGGATTTGCAGGAAAGAATAGCGCAGGAGGAGTAATAGACTGGTGCGAAGTAGGAGAAGTAAAGGCAGAACCTGTGGGATATGGTAAAAAAGTAGGGAAAGGAATAACAACAGTAGAGACAACAAACAAAACCAAAGGAGGAGGATTAGTAGGAGTAGCAGGGAAATTGTCGAACACAACAAATTGTACATATAAAACAAGAAGAAAAGTAAATATAGGAGAAGTAGGAGTAAAAGTTTGTTATAAAATAGAGACAGGAGCAATAGTAATAAATTGTTATTCAAAGTAGTGAATTGGATAAAAATTACATAATAAACCGGCTAATTTAATATTAAAAATAAAGATAATTTGAGCACCGTGTATTAGGATTTTTGTATGAAATACGCCAAAATTATCTTAAAAGAAAGAAAAAGATATTTAGAGTGTCATTGTAAGATTTCAATATATTAACAAATATCAAAATTAACACCTTCTACTGTAAAAGTATGACTTTTATATTTGAAATATCAATGCTTACCACTATAGCATATATTTTGATAGCTTGGATTTGCATCAGAATAGTAATATTTGCTTTTGGTGTTTTGTCAGTTATATTTTGTATCCTTTTTTCATTTTTATCAAACATAATATCATAACCTACTATTTGCCCCGGTTTTCTTGTTACAAACGTTATCAGATAATTTTTGTTTTTCTCTTTCTACATAACTGTAAAGTTCGTCCGTTTTTATTACTTCTTTAGAGCTTTTTTCTTTTTGGCTCAGACTTCTATTCTTATATTTTTTATTTAATGCTTTTATGCAATGATTTATTTATTTTCATTATTCTTCCTACTGCTCTTTCACTGTTCCATTCATAAAATATTTGTATTGTCTTCTTTTTAAACTCCTCATCATAATTTAATTCTGTTATGAATTTTCTTCTGCACTTTTTACACTGATATTGCTATTTATCTTTCGATTTCCCTGCTTTCCATGATTTTTTGTTTCTGCATTTCGAACATTTTATCTTTTCCATATATCTATTATATTTTATTTAGACACTCCCCATGTCTGCAAAACCTTGACAAGGTATAGTTTATATGTTAATATATAAATCACCGCATGTTGTAGGTATAAGTGCGCCATGCGACGCCTGCTACAGCGAGTTTATAGGAAAGAAGAATATTAAAATGTATGCAGTAATTGAAACTGGTGGTAAACAGTATCGTGTTAATGTTGGTGATACAATTTATGTTGAAAAGCTAAAAGTTGAGGACGGAAGCGATTTTTCATTTGACAAGGTTATTGCTGTTGGTAAAGATGATGGGATTGTTGTAGGTGATCCTTATGTAAATGGTGCAACAGTTTCCGCTAAAGTTATTAAAAGCGGTAAGTCTAAGAAGATAACGGTTTTTACTTATAAACCAAAAAAAGATTCAAAAAGAAAAATTGGTCATAGACAGCCCTACACTAAGCTTGAGATAAAGGCAATCAATGCATAATGATTGATGCTGAGTTTTTATATTCAGGTAAAATATGCATTGGATTTAAAGTGAAAGGTCATGCACTTTTTGGCGAGTTTGGTTCGGATATAGTTTGTTCTGCTGTTTCATCTGCAGTTCAAATGTGTTGCAATGGAATCACTGAAGTTGCTGGTGCAGAAGCTGGTGTTTTTGTAAGCTCAGATAGCATTTCACTTGAAACTGATGACAAAAGTAACGTTGTTCAAACTCTTTTGAGTTCACTTAGATTACAACTTGGCCTTTTGTCAAATGATTACGGTGATAACATTTCGTTATCAATATTGGAGGTATAAAATATGTTATTAATTAATTTACAACATTTTGCTCATAAAAAAGGAGTAGGTTCTACAAAAAACGGCCGTGATTCTGAGTCAAAACGTCTTGGTGTTAAAAGAGCGGACGGTCAATTTGTTCTTGCAGGAAATATTTTGGTTCGCCAAAGAGGAACACACATACATCCAGGCGAGAATGTAGGACGTGGATCGGATGATACATTATTTGCTAAAGCAAATGGTACAGTAAAATTTGAGCGTGTTGGTAAAAATAGAAAAAAAGTTAGTGTCTATGCTGATTAATTTATACTGACATGTAAATCCCGAGGAGTATTTTCTTCGGGATTTTCTGTATTATTCAATAGTCTTGAGCGAAAACTAAAATATATGAACTTGAGACTATTAAAATGGGTGGATTTTATGTTTGTTGATTTAGTAAAAATTAAAGTTAAAGCTGGCAACGGAGGTGATGGAGCTGTTGCGTTTCACCGCGAAAAGTATGTTGCTGCCGGAGGACCTGATGGCGGTGATGGTGGTAAAGGTGGAGATGTAATTTTTGTTGTTGATGATAACCTATCTACATTGGTTGACTTCAGATATAAGCACAAATATGTCGCCCCTTGTGGTGAAAATGGCAGAGGTAATAATTGCTTTGGCAAAAAAGGCGATGATCTTATAATTAAAGTGCCAAGAGGAACTATAATTAAAGATGCTGCAACCGGTGCTATAATGGCTGATATTTCAACAGATAAGCCGGTTTTGATAGCAAAAGGTGGCCGAGGTGGCTGGGGTAACAGCCGTTTTGCTACATCGACAAGACAGATTCCACGTTTTGCAAAACCCGGTTTTTCTGGAGAAGAGTTTGATCTTGTTTTAGAGCTTAAGTTGCTTGCTGATGTTGGCTTGGTTGGGTTCCCTAATGTGGGTAAATCAACGTTAATCTCTGTGATATCTTCTGCCAAGCCCAAAATTGCAAATTACCATTTTACTACGCTTGTACCTGTTCTTGGTGTTGTTAAGGTTGAAGATTATAAGTCGTTTGTTGTTGCTGACATACCCGGGCTTATTGAGGGTGCTAACAAAGGTGTTGGACTGGGACATGCTTTTTTAAGGCATGTTGAACGTTGTCGTTTGATAGTTCATATTGTGGATGTTTCTGGAAGTGAAGGGCGAGACCCAAAAGAAGATTTTGATCTTATAAACAAAGAACTTAAAAATTTTAACGAAGAACTTGGCAACAGAAAGCAAATAGTTGTTGCGAACAAATGCGATATAGCAACCAGAGAGCAAATTGATAGTTTTAGGTCTTTTGTAAAAGACAAAGGGCTTGAGCTATATGAAATTTCTGCGGCTACAACTCAAGGGACTGAAAAGCTTGTTAAAGTTATTGCCAAAACTTTGAACGATCTTCCACCAATTGTAAAATATACACCTAACTATCTTCCGCCTTTGGTTGATGATTACAAAAAGTTTGATATTGAAGTCAAAGATGGTGTTTATTTCGTTGATGCACCTTGGCTAGATCAGATACTTTGTAGAATTAATATGGATGATTATGAATCACTGCAATATTTACAGCGAGTACTGCGTGACGTGGGGATAATAGAAAATTTGGAAAATATGGGAATAAATGAGGGAGATACTGTGAATTTGCAAGGCTTTGAATTTGATTTTGTTTATTAATATGGGAGGTATTGGTTACGTTAGAGTTATTTTCAACACACAAAAATCCTAAACAATTGTCTCCGTCGACGTTAGCATTTATAGGTGATGCTGTGTTTGAGTTGCTTGTCAGGGAATATGTAATTTCTAAAAAAGGCAGTATGCCTGTGTCTAAACTTCACAAGGCTACCGTAAATTATGTTTGTGCAGCATCTCAATTTAAAGCTGCCATTAAAATTGAGAAGATGCTGACTGAGGAAGAGGCTGATATTTATCGCAGAGGTCGTAATGCTACGGGGAGCCATGTTCCAAGAAATTCTAGACCAAGAGAATATCGTGCGGCAACAGGAATTGAGTGTTTGTTTGGCTTTTTATATTTGCAAGGAGATGTTATTCGATTGCAGGAACTTTTTGTTTACATAATTAGTGAATCGCAGCATTAGTTGTTTTAAAATTTGCTGATTTTAAGCGACAAAAAGACCTATCATCCATAATAACAATGATAGGTCTTTTTGTTTTAGAAATTTTTAGCGGTAATCGTGTTCAGCATTTGAGTCTTTTTGGTTTTCTCTGCTGTTTCTTGAGTTTGTAGAATAATTTTGATTAGTTTTTTGAGTCTTTTGATTTTTTTCGTTCTGGTGCTCATCTTGTCTTTGTGTGTTATTTTGATGATTTTGATTTTTATTATTCATTTGTTTTCACTCCGTTCTGCCATAAATAGATTTTTAACGTTAATGCAAATCTTTAAACATCCTACTAAAAGCTTTTTATAAAATAAGATTTATCGGCAGTTTATAAACTATTTTATAAAGGCAGTCATTAGGATATTACAGTAAAAAACTATAAGTTTTAAAATCTGCAATATTATTATTTGCGCTTTGATTAGCATTATACTAATTTAGAGAGGGAAAAATATGGTAAATTTACATGATGATTTTTTAAAGCGCATGAAAATTTTGCTTGAAAACGATTATTGTAAATTTTTGGAAAGTTTAAATGACAATCCTGCTGTTGGTATAAGAATTAATACTTTACTTGTAAAAAATCCGGATATAGTGGTTAATTCACTGCCTTTTAAAATGAAGAGGTTAGATTTTTTGCAATATGGTTTTAGGCTAATAGAGAAGTATGACGGACTTGGCAAGTTACCCGCTCATCATGCAGGTGCTTTTTATGTTCAAGATCCTTCGGCGATGACAGCTGTGTGTGCTCTTGATCCACAACCGGGTGATAGAGTGCTCGATCTTTGTGCTGCTCCTGGAGGCAAATCTACGCAAATTGCTGCTTGCCTTAATGGTGAAGGTTTGCTTGTTGCTAATGAGATCAAAAAGGCAAGGGTAAATGATTTAATCTCTAATTTGGAAAGAATGGGAGTAAAAAACGCTGTTGTTTTTTCTAAAACGCCAAGCGACTTAATTTCAAATTATCGTGAATATTTCGATAAGGTTTTAGTTGATGCACCGTGCTCCTGTGAGGGAATGTTTCGGAAAAATCCACATGCGGTTTGTCAGTGGTCAGCAAAGTATTCAAATAGCTGCGCAGTCCGCCAAAAAGATATTATGCATGCAGCGGCAAAAGCTGTTAGGCCAGGCGGTACTCTTGTATATTCTACATGCACTTTTTCGGTGGAAGAAGATGAAGAAGTGGTGCGAGATTTTCTTGAAAAAAATAATGATTTTGTTTTGGAACCTATAGAAATCAATTTCGGAAGTCCATCAACATTAAAGCAAATTATGCCTAAAGCAAGATATATGAGACGAATTTTTCCATATCAAGGAGGCGAAGGGCATTTTGTTGCAAAATTAAAAAGAAAAGGTAATTTAAGGATAGATTGCGCATTATTTAATGATTTTGTTCAAATTGATTCGTTTAATGAGTTTTGGGTACAGACATTTGATATGCCCGTGCCTAAGGTTGCAAGATTTGGCGACAATGTCATGATTGTGCCAAAGGATATGCCAAAAGTAAATAGAGCACTTAGAGTAGGAATTTTAGCAGGAAGTATTAAAAATAATAGGTTTATTCCAAAGCATCATTTGTTTAAATGCGATATGAAATTGAAAGAAGATAGAGTATTAAATCTGTCATTTGATGATGATAGGGTAGTTGGTTTTTTAAAAGGTGAAGAAATACCGTGCAGTTTAAAGGGATATTTAGGAGTTAAAGTGTCAGGTATACCTCTTGGATTTGGGAAGGGATCAAACGGTAAACTTAAAAATCATTATCCCAAAGGATTGCGCCTGGTTTAAATTTATGATACAATGATTCTGAAAAGTTAAAGGAGGATTTTGGTATGTCAGGACATTCTAAATGGAGCACTATAAAGCGGAAAAAAGAAAAGACTGATAGTGCACGTGCTAAAATTTTTACTAAGATAGGTCGTGAAATTTTTGTCGCAGTTAAAAGCGGCGGAGCAGATCCTGCCAATAACAGTAAATTGCGAGATTTAATAGCTAAGTCAAAGGCAAATAATGTCCCAAATGACAACATAGAAAGAATAATTAAAAAGGCAGCCGGAGATGGCAACAAAAATGATTATGAAACTATAATATATGAGGGTTATGGTCCTGAAGGAATAGCTTTAATAGTTGAAACTTTAACAGACAACCGCAATAGGACGGCCTCAAATGTACGCCATTATTTTGATAAGTTTGGTGGTAAACTCGGCACAACAGGTTGTGTAGCTTTTATGTTTGAGCAAAAGGGAGTTATACATATCGATGGTACTTCGCTTGATGAAGATAAGGTTATGAATGATTGCATAGAACTTGGAGTTGATGATTTTGAGTTTGAAGATGGACTCATCAGCATAACCACTGCGCCTGTAGATTTTTCCAAAGTAAGGGAAGACCTTGAAGAAAAGGGGTATGAATTTTTGTCAGCGCAAGTTGAAATGTTGCCGGACACCATGGTTGCGTTAAAGGATGAGGATAGTAAAACAAAGATGTCAAGATTGCTTTGTGCGCTTGAAGAAGATGATGATATTCAAGAAGTTTGGCATAACCTTGAAAATGTTGAAGAATTAAATTAGCTTTGAAATTGCATGTAAAAATTATATAATAAATGTGTTAATCACGGTAACACAATTTAAGTTGAAAAATTTGCTTGGATATAGGCAAAAACTTAATTATAAATTTGACATTATCTAAAGGGTGACATTAGGGAGTTTATATTTACTGATTTTGTAATTATGACTTTTATTTGATGTCAATATTTAATATGAGATCTTTGGACATATAATATACCTATATAATATAATTTTGATAGTTTGAAAAATTTTTCTTTTTTGTTTTGTTTGTTTGAGCATTGAAAATGTTGGTGTGTTGTGATATACTGTTTAATTATAAAAATAAAAGCTGAAAGGGAAAATGACTATGTCTATGGAGAATGAATATCGTACTCACACGTCTGCAGAATTGGGAGAAGACAGCATAGGTAAAAATATAAGAGCAGCCGGTTGGGTTGAAAATATTCGAGATCATGGTGGAGTAATTTTTCTTGATTTTAGAGATCACTATGGTGTTTTGCAGGTTGTAATTCACAATGAGGATCAGCTTAAAGGTATTTGCCGTGAAACGGTTGTTTCTGTAAGTGGCGAGGTTAGAAAAAGATCTGAAGAAACAATAAATAAAAAGATTGCAACAGGTACCATTGAGGTTGTTTGTGATAGCTTAAAAATTTTGGGCAAATGCAAAAACAATTTGCCGTTTGAAATTATGACCTCAACATCGGTTAAAGAAGAGTTAAGGCTTAAATATCGTTTTTTGGATTTGCGCAATCAGAAAGTTCATAGCAATATTGTACTAAGAGCAGAAGTGATTTCATTTATGCGCAAAAAGATGACTGATATGGGTTTTTTGGAAATTCAAACTCCCATTCTTTCGGCATCTTCGCCTGAGGGAGCAAGAGACTATCTAATTCCAAGCAGAAAGCATAAAGGCAAGTTTTATGCTTTGCCTCAAGCACCGCAGATATTTAAACAGCTTTTGATGACATCAGGATTTGATAAATATTTTCAAATAGCTCCATGTTTTCGTGATGAAGATTCTCGCGCGGATAGGTCTCCTGGCGAGTTCTATCAGTTGGATTTTGAAATGGCTTTTGCAACTCAAGAGGATGTGCTTAAAGTTACTGAAAAGGTTCTTTCTGAAACGTTCGAAAAGTTTTCAAAATTTGAGTCTACAAAAGCTCCTTTTCCAAGGTTTACCTACGAAGAAGCAATGCTAAAATACGGCACAGATAAGCCGGATCTTAGGAACCCACTTGAAATTATTGATATATCTGACATGTTTTTGCAATCTGATTTTAAACCGTTTGAGGGCAAGTGTGTTAGAGCAATAAATGTTCCTGATTGTGCAAACCAGTCAAAAGGCTTCTTTGAAAAGATGCTTAAATTTGCAACTGGAATTGGAATGAAAGGTCTTGGTTATTTTAAGGTTGATGATGATTTAAAGTTTAACGGCCCTATAGATAAATTTTTAAATGACGATCAGCGCAAGGAGTTAATAGAGCGAGCAGCTCTTAAGCCTGGCTCTGTGCTTTATTTTATAGCAGATAGCAAGAAAAATTCTCCAATTTTTGCTGGGCAGATAAGAACGGAAGTTGCAAATAGAATGAATCTTATCGATAAAGATAAATTCGAGTTTTGCTTTATTACAGACTTTCCTATGTATGACCTTGATGAAGAAACAGGTAAAATTATATTTACGCATAATCCATTTTCCATGCCGCAAGGTGGAATTGAAGCTTTAAATAGTGAAAATCCGCTTAATATACTTGCATGGCAGTATGATGTTGTGTGCAACGGTGTTGAACTTTCATCGGGAGCTGTCCGCAATCATGATCTTGATGCACTTGTTAAAGCTTTTGAGATTGCAGGATATGATAAACAAACCGTGTTTGATAAATTTCCTGCAATGTGCAGTGCTTTCCAGTATGGTGCACCACCTCATGCTGGTATGGCGCCTGGTGTTGACAGGATACTGATGCTTCTTTGCAATGAGGAAAATATAAGGGAAGTTGTGGCGTTCCCAATGAATTCAAATGCTCAGGATTTGCTTTTGGGTGCTCCCGGTGAGGTTACAGAACAACAGCTTCGTGAAGTGCATATAAAACTGAGATAAAAATAAACCTTATGCTTTGGAGGAATAAACATGGTTACTAAAGAAGAATTGATGGATCTTGCAACTTTGTCAAAATTAAATATTTCTGACGGTGAAACCGAGAAGTTGTTAAAGGATATGGAAGAAATTATAAAATTTGCTGATACTATAAATTCAGCTTCAAGTGAAGGAGTTGCATTTGATAATATAAACGAATTGCAAAATGTTTATCGTGAAGATGATATTATAGAGTCATATCCCCAGTCGGAAATTCTTAATAATGCTAAAACACAAGAAGACGGTTTTTTCTGCATAAGTAACAGAGGCCAAGGCAAAAAGGAGGATTTGGCGTTTTGATAAGCAAGATACAGAAGCTTTTAAAGACAAAGCAAATTAAATGTTGTGAACTTACTGAAAAATATCTAACTGAAATTAAGAATAAAAACAATGATTTAACCGCTTATGTTAATGTTACTTCTGAGATGGCAATTGACCAAGCAATGGCGGTTGATGAAAAGATTGCCAATGGTGAGGATATAGATGCTTTAGATGGCATACCAATGACGCTTAAAGATAATATTTCCACCAAAGACGTTGAAACAACATGTTGCTCTAATATACTTAAAGGCTACAAACCGATATATGATGCGTCTGTTTGGACTAAGCTTAAAAACGGTGGTAGTGTGCTCTTGGGCAAGGCAAACATGGATGAGTTTGCTATGGGATCTTCATGTGAGACTTCTTGTTTTGGTGGTGCAAAAAATCCACATAATTATAACCATGTTGCAGGTGGAAGTTCGGGCGGTGTTGCAAGCGCTGTTGGAGCGGGACTTGCGGTATATGGCCTTGGATCGGATACGGGTGGCTCTATTAGACAACCAGCAAGTTTTTGTGGATTGGTTGGTCTTAAACCTACTTATGGTTCAGTTTCAAGATATGGGCTTATTGCTTATGCCTCTAGTTTGGATCAGATAGGCCCTATCGCAAGCAGTGTTGAGGATGCCGCTATTGTTTATGACGAAATAGCTTTTAAAGATTCAATGGATTCCACATGCAGAGGAAAGTCTGAAGATACGGTATCTCACCTTAATGATAGCATAGATAATTTAAAAATAGGAATTGCAGGCGAATATTTTGAATCAGTCGATGCTGAGGTTAACAGAAGCATAAAAGATGCTTTAAAAGTTTATGAGAATTTGGGAGCTAAAATTGTAGACATATCATTGCCTTCTATTGGATATGCACTTCCTGTATATTATATAATTGCGTGTGCCGAAGCATCATCAAATCTTGGAAGGTATGACGGAATTAGATATGGTTTTAGGGCAGATGATTATCAAGGGTTTCATGAAATGATTTGTAAGACTAGAAGCGAAGGCTTTGGTGAAGAAGTTAAACGCAGAATTTTGCTTGGCACATATGTCCTTTCTTCTGGTTATTATGATGCTTATTATAAAAAAGCACAGTCTCTTAGAGGCAGTATAGTTTATGGGTTTAATAAAGCATTTGAGAACTGCGATGTTATACTTGCACCGACAGTTCCAATGACGGCATTTAAGTGCGGTGTGACTTCTAAAGACCCTGTTAAGACCTATCAAACTGATATTTGCACCGTTCCTGTTAATATTGCAGGATTGCCTGCTGTTTCAATCCCGTGTGGCTTTGGCAAAAACGATTTACCTATTGGAATGCAGTTGATTGGGCCAAAATTTACCGAATCTAAGCTGCTTTGCATTGCAAATAAATTTGAACAAGCAACAGATCGCTGCTTCTTCAAGCAAGTTGAAGGAGGTGTAAATCTTTGATGGAATATGAATTAGTCATGGGGCTTGAAACCCATATTGAACTTTCGACTAATACGAAGATTTTTTGTTCTTGTACTACCGAGTTTGGTGGAGAACCAAATACCCATTGTTGTCCTATATGTATAGGACTTCCCGGAACTATGCCAAAACTAAACCGAGAAGTTGTTAAATATGCTATCATGGTAGGTCTTGCTACTAATTGTGATATAGCAGAAATTGCCAAGATGGACAGAAAAAACTATGTTTATCCTGATCTACCAAAAGCATATCAAATATCAGAATATGACATGCCGATTTGTGAGCATGGGCATATTGAGCTTTCAAATGGTAGAAAGATTGGACTTACACGTATTCATATAGAAGAAGACGCTGGAAAGCTTATTCATGACAGAGGGCAGACCTTTATTGATTATAATAGGGGAGGGGTTCCGCTCATTGAGATTGTATCCGAACCTGATTTTAGATCGGTTGAAGAGGCAATTGAATATCTTGAGCGGTTGCAGTTAATCGTTAAGTATATTGGTGTTTCCGATTGCAAGATGCAAGAGGGAAGTATGCGCTGCGATGTCAATGTATCTGTAAGGCCAGTTGGTGTCAAAGAGTTTGGAATTAGAACCGAAATAAAAAATATGAATTCCTTTACTAACATATCAAGAGCGGTAAAATATGAAATGCAAAGGCAGATAGACTTGATAGAGAACGGTGAGAAGGTTGTTCAAGAGACGCGGCGTTTTGATGATGTCCTTGGTGTGACTGAATCTATGAGAGGAAAGGAAGACGCGCATGATTATAGATATTTTCGCGAACCTGACCTTGTAACTATTAAAACTACCAAAGAAGAAATAAACGCTATCAAAGATTCTTTGCCTGAACTTCCCGATAAAAGATTGGCAAGATATATAAAAGATTATGGATTATCAGAAGTTGATGCTAGGCTGATAGTTAAATATAAACGTGTTGCTGATTTTTTTGAATTGTCAACAAAGGGACTAAAATCTTATAAAAGCTGTTCAAACTTGATATTATCTTTAATTTTTTCCAAACTTGATAGCGATTCTGAAAAAGAAGAGTTTAACATAAAAGTAACGGCAGAAGATATGAACGAACTGCTTAATTTACTTGAATCGGGTAAAATTACAAATAATATTGCCAAAAGAGCGCTTGAAGATATGTTAAATACGGGCAAAAATGTTAAAGATATTTTGTCTGATGACGATTTAAAAGGTTTGGATGAGAACGAACTTAAATCAATATGCGATCAAGCTGTAAAAAGCAATCCGCTTGCTGTTAAAGATTATCTTGCGGGCAAAGAAAAAGCAGTAAAAGCTTTGATCGGTTTTGTTATGAAAACCACTAAAGGTCGTGCAGATGCAAGGACTGCTGAAAAGTTTATAATTGACATGATTAAAAAATAAAAACAAGTGGGATAGATGAAGTTTATAACTCTATATCCCACTTGTTTTGTTTTATTAAATTTATTTGTTTCTCAGAAAAATTATTCCAAGAGTATTTGGTCCTCCATATGAACTTACTGAGCAGTTTGATTTTGCTTTAATCACTTGGTTAAAATTATATTCATTTTTTAATTTTTCTGCTATATTTTCAACTATCTTTTGATCGCAGCTTGAATGGGCAACAAATACTATACTTTTGTCTATATCATTGCGATTTTTTAATTTTTTATCTACATATTTTGGTACACATCTAATCCACGAACCTTTATATTTTTTCCCCATTGTTAGTTTTCCATTTTTAATATATATGCAAGTATGTAGGTTAAACAAGTTGTTCAAAAATTTATATATAGGAAGACATCTGTCGGCTGCATAATAATAATTTAATGTATCTAAAATAAAACTAGTCTCGACTTTAGGAACTAAATTATTATTTAACATATTTGCTATATATTTTGCATTTTTTCCTTCTGCTACCAGCTTACATGCATTTATAACACAAAGCGCAATACCAGATGATGCATTAAGAGAATCTATTATGTATATACTGCCTTTGGGTAGTTCTTTTGCTGCTGTACATGCATTTTGATAACAAGCTGTCAATTCACTGCTTATATTTATATGAATAACTTGATACCCACTGCCAACTATAGGCATAAAGAAATCGAGATAATCACGTATAGATACCGCATAGGTTCTTGCTATCGTTTTTGTTTTTTCATAATAATCAAACATGTCATCAGGGTTAATATCAATTGTATCTCTGTATGTATCTGAGCTTGTTTTAATATAAAGTGGCATTATTTTAATATTATATTTTTCAATTAAGTCATGTGGTATATCAGCTGCACTATCAGTAGTAATAATTATTTTATTCATTAATTTCCTCCATAAATTTAATTTAATTGATAAATAATAATGTTTTAATCAACTGAAATTAATTTGGTTTAATTTTTAATATTTACGCCACAATAAAATTAATTTGTAATTTTATCTTATAATAGGAAGTTTTTATGTAGAATGATTTTTGCTTATTTTTATTTATTGATTTTAAGAAAAATAAATCATTTTTTAATTATAAAAACAATTTGGATAACACGATTTTTAATAGTTATGCTTTGAATTATCATAATAGTGCTTAAACAGTTGATAAAATATAATGTTATATATTGTGTGATATTTTTATGATTTTATATTGTTTCATTTTTATTTTAATTATCAAATATTATATATACAAAACGAAATATAAATTTTTACTGTATATAATTAAAAATTTTTTATTTTGTTTTTAATAAAATTTCAAATGGTCGCATTAGCAAATATATATATGGGATTTTTTCTTTAGAATTCACCTCCTGGAATATGCCATTTCATATTATTATATCATAAAATTATTTGCATATCAAATTTACAGATAAAACGCTCATAATCATGCCAATAAAGTCACCTAAAACTGCAGCTGGAATAGCATATCTTGTTTTTGAAATGCCAACAGCTCCAAAATAGACTGCCAAAGTGTAAAATGTTGTTTCGGATGAAGCTACCAAAACGCTTGCTATCAATCCTACTTTTGAGTCCGGTGGATGGACTTTGAAAACTTGTTCCAGCAAAGAAAGCGCACCCCCACCTGAAATAGGGCGCAAAAGAGCAAGCGGTATTAAATCTTTTGGAAGGCCAAATAGCGAAAAAAAGGTACTTAAAATATTACATAAATAATTTAGTCCTCCCGATGCATTTAGCATTCTAATGATTGATATTAAACCAACAAGCACGGGCAAAATTGATATGGCTGTTTTAAGGCCGTCTTTTGCACCATCTATGAAAACTTTAAACACGTCCACCTTTTTAATTATTGCTGTGAGAAATATAAAAGCGATGATTACGGGTATAAAGTAATCTGTCATTTATTTTTATCCCCCCAAAACTGTGCAAATATTTTGACAGCTATTATTGAAAACAACAGTGTAACTAGAGAAGATAAAAGCATAGGCAGCATAATTTTCATTGGCCAAGCAGAGCCGTGTTCTAGCCTTATTGTTGAAATTGTTGTTGGTATTATTTGAAGAGCAGCAGTGTTTATAACGCAAAATAAGATCATATTATGGGAAGCATAACCATCTTTTTTTTCATATTTTTGGAACCTTTTCATAGCATCTATTCCAAAAGGTGTAGCGGCATTTCCAAGGCCAAGCAAATTTGCAGAAACATTCATAGATACAGCTTCTATTGCATCAATTGATGGATTTCTAAACAGCTTATTTAGAATTGGTTTAAATAGTTTAGCTATCATTGAGGTTATATTAGCTTGTTGTGCTACTTTCATAACACCTGACCAAAAGCAGATAGCTCCTGCTATTGATAAAAATAGTTTTACTGCTTCTGTCCCTCCGCCGATAGCAGCAGTGCTGACCTGTGAAATTTTGCCAGATATTATGCCAAAAAAAACAGCGAATATTGCACCTATGCTAAAAATCCATTTCAAAATGAAAGCACCACCTTTTATAAAGAATTATATTCATATTAGGTGTAGAGCATGACTGCGAAGTGTTTAAAATACAAAAAGGGTGAAAAACATATCAAGGCAGAGAAATGTTTAATCATCTAAAAAGTAGTGAATGTAAAAGTATGAGTTAGCTATGTTAAATAACCACTATAAAACAGCATACATAATGGAAAAAGGTTATTTAAATGATTGAATTTGATATGGTAAAATTAGATAAAAACCTAATAAATGCTTTAACATGGAAGATGTGAGTATAGTTTTTTGTAGGTATATTTTTTGTGTTTTATAAAATAAGTATCAGTTTGTTGGAACTTTCACAAATTAATTTAACATGATATAATATTTTACAAGAGGTGAAAGGTAATGAAGACAAAAATACTTGTTATTCAAATGCTTTTGTTGTGTATGATTTTATTTAGTGGATGTAATTCGCAAAACGCACAAAATCAGATAGAATCTTGTGAATCATCCGTTTTGGAAAGTAATACACAAATTAAAAAGTACTCAGTTGATGAGTACTTGATTGTAAGAAATATTTTTGTAGACAAATATAGAACAACCGTTGAATTGATTCAAAAAGAGATTTCTGGTTTTAATTTAAGTGAAGATTGGTGGAACAACTACAAATCTTTGCACAGTGATGTGGATAGTATGTCAGCTGCTTTTCTTGGTATTAGAGAAAAAGTTTCCGATGAGAATATGAACGACTTTAATAACATTAAAGATGAAATTGATAAATATGCAGTTGCTATAAATAAAATTGAAGAGGCTTATGGTAAAAGTGCGGATGAACAGGCAATAATAATTGCAGAGGGTGTTAAAAATATGAATATCGCTAATTATGATTGGAAAAATAAAATAGGTGATTAATTTATAATTATTGGTTTTGTTCTAAAATCTATGCCACAGGGTTTTGGATTTTTTTGGCATAGTGTAAATAGGTCTGTTGCTTTGGAATCGAGATTTGCGGAATAGGGGAACTGTTTTTCTATTGCCTTAAAATTCGATGTTACCATTATTTTAGAAGACTTTTTTATATTTGATAATATTTTTTTGCCGGTTTGATTAAAACCTAAAACTCGTGCATATTCAGGGCTTTTAGGTAAATCTTGTTTATATATATCCATGAGCGAGTAAAAGGCAATTCTTCTAATTCTTGAGTATGTATATCGTTTAGTTTTTACAAATCTAAAGAACTCATCCAAGTTTTTTGAGTTTTTAGAGGCTTTAAATAATCTATTTTCTAAACCTTCAGTAACGTCCGGCAAATTATAAAAGTCGGATAAACTTCTGTTTCGAAATTTATAAAATAATAGTTTTTCAGGAAATTGGCTGGGTTCTTTATATAAGCTTAAAATTTCATTAGGGACATAATCACAAAGCATTTGAGGATTTTTTCTCAGGTAAGAAGCGCTGGCTGTTTTATCTGGAATATCGCTGTTGTGTTGTGCTCCTAATCTTTTTATCGTATGAAAAGAAATGTTTGATTTTATTTTTAAACAAGCTTTTATATATTCAACTCCAAGAGTGTTGTTAGGAAAGTTAAGAATAGAAGCTTTTGAGCCGATTGCGAGTTGTCGAGCTTTTGGATAGCTGTATCCTTGTTTTAAATAATATTTCATTTGTTCTTTGCTATCAATTTCTTTGCATAGATTAGCTACTTTAATTAATTTATTAATATTGCCTGATTCACTTCCAAAGCTTATAATGTTAACGCAATTTAAATCGTTAAGTATCTTAACGGCTCCGTAAGAAAACCTTTCTGCACAAGAACAAGAAAATGTTGTTGGAAGTTCAATTACAATATCAGCACCACACATAAGAGCTGCTTTTGCCCTGGACCACTTGTCGTATATTGCAAGATCACCTCGTTGCATTAAGTGACCGCTCATTATAATAATTACGGCATCAGATATTTTTTTTACTTTATTTATGTGATATAAATGTCCGTTATGTAATGGGTTGTACTCAGCAATGATACCACAAATTTTCATGTATAACTCCTATATATTTTTAATTAATTTTATATAGTTATACTAAACACATATTGGTTTTACAGCTTGATTCTAGTAGATTTTTAGTATATAATATAAAAATAGATAATATGCTGTTTATATTATATTCAATTAGCATATAGATTTATAGATTGAGGAGGAAATAGAAATGATTAATATTACTGCAAGGGGATTTGATTTAAAGCAAGGAACAAAAGATGGGGTAAGTAAAGAATTAAAAAGAGTTGAGAAAATGTTGCCTGAAACAGCGGGTTTTGATGTTACAATAGCAAAAAAGATAAATGGTTATAAATGTGATATAACAGTAAAAGATGCTGGGAGCTTTATAAGAGGGGAGGCAATTGCTGAAAAAATTGAGCCATCAATTGATTTTGCGGTTGATGATTTAAAAAGAAAAGTTCGTAAATTAAAAACTTATTTTGTTGATAAAAAGAGAAAGTCAGGAATTGATAATTTAGCAGAATCGATGTTTGAATTAGGTGATGAGGTTGAAATAGAAAGCCATAATCCTTCAATTGAGATAAAGCGTGTAAAGAAAGTTTCTCTTCAGATGATGAATGACGATGAAGCTATAGTTCAGATGGAAATGCTTGGACATACATATTTTGTATATATTGGTGATGATGGGAATACAAAGGTGGTATATAAAAGAAAAAAGGGTTATGGTCTGCTGATATGTGAATAGAATATACTTAAAAATTGTAAAGTATCTTTTGATTTTTCAAAGGGTACTTTTTTATTTAAAATATACTTAGCTATATTATAATTTATCGTTTCATAAAGTCCAAATCATTTAGGTTATATGGCGTATTTTGATATACAATATAGTTTAGCCAATTGGAAAACAACATATTGGCATGACATCTCCAATTGAAAACAGGAGCACTGTTTGGATCATCATTTTGAAAATAGGCATATGGTATAGAAATCTTATTGTTGTTATTGTTCAAGTCACGTTTATATTCATTAGCAAGTGTGTCTCGATCATATTCTGAATGTCCAGTTATAAAGAAATCTCTGCAATTTTTATCTGCTACAATATGGATTCCGGAAATTGGAGAGCTTGTCAATATTTTAAGATTTTTATTATTATTAATTTCTTTAGCATCCAAATCAAAGTACCTTGAATGTGGCACCCAAAAAATTTCATCAAATCCTCTTAAAAGGGTATGGGAATTGTCTAAGATATTGTGAGGGAATATCCCAAATATTTTGTCTTTAAGTATATGTGGATTGATGCCGTAGTTGTAATAAAGATTGGCGATAGCCCCCCAGCATATATTTAAAGTTGAATATACATTTAATTTTGCCCAATCAAATATTTTGCATAATTCATTCCAATAATCAACATGTTCGAACTTAATTTTTTCAACCGGAGCGCCTGTAACAATCATACCATCAAATCGTTGATTTTGTATTTGATCAATTGTTTTATAAAATTTAATCATGTGTTCTTTTGATGTATTTTTTGATATGTGGTTTTTGGTTTGCAGTAGTTCGATATTTATTTGAATAGGTGAGTTACTTAAGAGCCTTAGTATTTGTGTTTCAGTTTCAATTTTTTTCGGCATGAGGTTAAGTAGTAATATACGTAGTGGACGTATATCTTGTTTAATTGCTCTGCTTTGAGTCATAACAAATATATTTTCATTTTCAAGAGTAGACGCTGCCGGTAAAGAACTAGGTATATTAATAGGCATATTACAAATCCCCATTTTATGATTTTTATATATTATAACAAAATTAGTTTTTATATGCAATTGAGTTTGTTTAAGGAGAGTCCCCTAAAATAAGTTTATAAAAAAGAAGAAAGAAAAAATGCAGATTTGAGTGAGGGATACAAGAACTTAGCTAATGCGAATTTATTAAAAGCATGAACAAATATTTTAAAGATGGCTTTTGCAGCATCTATAGATCTAAGAAAGCATTTGGATTTTCTATGCAAAGGTGCTATATAATGCCTTAAGTCCGAATTTTACCCCTTCTTGGGGTAAGTCTCTCTTTTGTTTTTTAGTGATGTATGCGCTCCATAATAATAGACATTAGAGTATGCAGAATATGTATTTGAACAATAATGCTCTGCTTTTGGTGAACTGTCTAAAAGCCTTTGTATTCTTTAATTACTTTTGTCATATGCTATATAGTATCCTACCATTTGCGTTTTCTTTACTTACTAGTGTTATCATATATATTCTATTTTATTCCATATAAAATTTTGTTGCCTGTTTCTTTATTTTTTGATATAGCTACTTCTTTTTCTAATTAGGCGTATATAATTTTCCTAAGTATTTACGATTTTAACTTTTCCTACTTTATATTTTTATTATATTACTATATCTTTCTTTGATATGATTCAATTTTAAAAATAATTATTGATAAAGATATAAATTTGTGATATAATTCACTATCAGTTATGTCATTTAATTTAATAAATAATTAAAACTTAAATTGATTTTAATTTGACATAAATATTTATATTTTAACGGGGGACAATGATGAAGAATATAGGTTATTATAATGGCGAGATAGGAGCAATTGATGAGCTTAAAATTCCTATGATTGATAGAGCAGTTTATTTTGGCGATGGCATTTATGATGTAGTTCATGCTGTTAATAAAAAAATATTTGCCATTGATGAACATATAGATCGTTTCTACAAAAGTTGTGAGCTTTTAAATATACCGTTTAATATGGACAAATCTGAACTTAAGGCTATAATTGGAGATATGGTTAAAAAAGAAGACAGTAAATCACAGTTAATTTATTGGCAAATTTCAAGAGGATCGGCTTTGAGGAATCATGCATTTCCTGAAAACATAAAACCAAATTTGCTTATTATGGTTAGAGATTGTCCTTTGAAAGATATGAAAAATATTAGATATTCTCTAATATTAGTTGAAGACACAAGGTTTTTTCATTGCAATATTAAAACATTAAATTTAATTCCTTCAGTTATGGCTTCAGAAAAAGCAGCAAAAGCGGGTTGTCAAGAAGCGGTTTTTCACCGTGGTGATTATGTTACTGAATGTGCTCATTCTAATATAGCTATCTTAAAAGATGGTGTATTTAAAACGGCGCCACTTAATAATTTAATATTACCGGGTGTAACACGTGCTCATCTTATAGAATTATGTAATAATTTAGGAATTTCAGTTTTCGAAGAAGCTTTTACTGTTGGTGAATTAATGAATAGTGATGAAGTAATTGTTTGTTCTTCTGGTGCTCTTTGTATGGGTGTTGATAAAATAGATGGTAAACCGGTTGGTGGGAAAGACACAAAATTGTTGAAAAAATTACAAGATGCATATGAAGAAAAGTTTGTTAGTGTCTGTGGAAGTATGTTTTAGTTTTTAATCAATGAAATATATAAAGCCTTTTGTGTATTAATGCATAAAAGGTTTTTTATTTTAAGTATAAAAATGATTTATAGAGGAACAATAAATAAGAAATTTTAAAATAAGGAGAGTTTAATGTGATTGTTTCTCTAATAAGATCGATAATACTTTACACATTAATTATTATTGCAATAAGATTAATGGGGAAGCGCCAAATAGGGGAGTTACAACCAGGAGAACTTGCTATTACCATTTTAATTTCAAACATAGCAGTTTTACCGATAGAAAATATAGATGTTCCCTTAATATTGGGAATAATACCAATATTTACGCTTGTATGTTTTGAGCTCGCTTTGTCAAGTATAAGCCTTAAGAGCAATAATTTTAGAAAATTGCTTTCAGGTAAACCTGTGTTTGTAATAGAAGATGGTAAGATAAATCAAAAAGCTTTATCATCACTTAGATTTACTCTTGATGACTTAACTGAAGGTTTAAGAAGCTGCGATGTTTTCGATATTTCGCAAGTAGCATATGCTGTAGTAGAAACTAATGGAACAATGAGTGTGTTAAAAAAATTTAGTGCCCAAACAGTTACTGCTGAAATGATGAAATTAGAAGATGAAAAAACAGTAGTGCCTATGGTCGTAATTTCTGATGGTAAATTAGTTACTGAAAATTTGCAGATGGTTGGGCTTAATAATGAGTGGATATTTAATAGGGTTAAAAAAGAAAATTTAGATGTTAAGGATATATTTTTAATGACTGTAGATAGAGATGAAAATGTATATCTTGCACGTAAGGAGAGAATATAATGTTACGACTAATTAGTGGTATAGTAATTTTTTTAGTTATACTTTCAGCTAGCATATTTAGTATATTTGATTTAAGCTCAAGGTGCTATAATATGATTGAAATTGCGGAAGAAACCAAAGAGTTGGTTGAAGAAGGCAATATGGAACTTGCAGCAGCTAAGCAAGGTAAATTAGAGACATATTGGGAAGATCAAGAAAATATTATGAGACTTTATATTAGTCGCGAAATTTTGGATGATATAGACAACGAAATGGGTAGTTTATCAGAACTTATTAAGTTAGGCGATAAGTTTGAATCTGCAGAGTCGCTTGATTCTATAGTTGAATATTGTTATCAGTTAATAGAAGATGAAAAACCTTTATTATATAATATTTTATAATTAAAAATTTTCATTATATTGAATTAATCATACACACAAATAAATATTATTATCATTTTAATATTTAAATAGTAAACATAAGTTTTTACAATTCATATAAATAAATATATATAAACACTACTTAATAATAAGTGAGTCTCTCACAATAGGATTTAATAAAAATAAGAAGTGGAAAAAGTAAAGTCGCAAGAACTTAGATAGGACAAATTTATTAAAAGCATGAACAAAAATTTTAAAAACAGTTTTAACAGAATCTATAGATCGAAAGAAGCTTTTGGATTTCATATGCAAATATGATATATAGTTCTTTTTTGTTATAGTTTCTATTCCTTCGTATATTTTTTTATCAAATATAGGCATATTTTTCTATATTTAAAATATCTTACTACTGTTCTTCCATTTTTCCCTTACATATACAATTTTATTGTCTGTTTCTTTATTTTCTTTGCTATAGGTCATTTATTCTGGATTTGTGGTATATTTTTCTCCACAGTGATTACATTTATATATTTGGATTCCTGATTTTATTTGTTTGTTTTCTTTTTTACATTTTTCACATCTCATTTCTCTATTATATCAGTTTATCCTCTTTTAGGGCACACCTATTTTTAATTATTACTTGCGCTTTAATATAAATTGCTATATAATAAATTATAGCAATTTAATGGAGGTTAATTATTATGCCAGTTGTTAATTATGAACAATATTGTGCAATGCTTGATAAGGCTTATGAAAATCATTATGCATATCCGGCATTTAATGTATCAAGTATGGAAACGGTTAGTGCAGTACTTGCTGGTCTTCAAGAAGCTAAATCTGATGGTATAATTCAAGTTTCTACAGGTGGTGCTGCCCATGCTTCTGGCGCTACAATTAAGGACAAGGTTTTGGGCGCAATAGCTCTTTCAAACTATATACAACTTGTTTCTGATTACTATGATGTTAATGTGGCAATTCACACCGATCATTGCAAAGCTTCTAATATTGAAGATTATTTGATTCCCCTTATCGAAGAGACAGAGCGTCGTCGTAAAAATGGCTTGCCTAATCTTTTTAATAGTCATATGTTTGATGGATCGGATATTTCACTTTCTGAGAATTTAAATATCTCCAAAGATTTACTTATTCGTTGTGCAAAAAACGACATAATTTTGGAAATAGAAACTGGTGTAGTAGGTGGAGAAGAAGACGGAATCAATAATGAAGGTGTTTCAAATGATAAACTTTATTCAACTCCAGAAGATATGATAGAAGCATATGAAGCTCTAAATAATATAGGTGGTGTATATATTATTGCTGCTACTTTTGGCAATGTTCATGGCGTATATAAACCAGGAAATGTCAAACTTAAACCAAAAGTTTTATATGATGGACAACAAGCTCTTAAAGAAAAATATGGTCATAATAAACACTTTAAATTTGTATTTCATGGTGGATCTGGTTCTGCAAAAGAAGAAATTCATGAGACGCTTGATTATGGTGTAGTTAAGATGAACGTTGATACTGATACACAATATGCATTTACTCGTCCAGTTGTTGATCATATATTTAAAAACTATGATGGTGTTTTAAAGGTTGATGGTGAAGTAGGTGTTAAATCAACTTATGATCCACGTTCCTATTTACAAAAAGCTCAGACAGGAATGGCAAAAAGAGTTGTTGAAGCTTGTCAAGATTTACGTTCAGTTGGATCACACATTGATTTTGGGAGTGTCAAAACTAAAGACGATTAAGGAAATTGTGAGTTTTTAAATGAAAAACGTGATTTAAGCTTGTTAAATTTGTTATGAGCATACACAAAAATATTTATGACAATTTAAAAGTTATCTATTGAATGAAAAAAGCATTTAGATCGTCTCTGTAAAGCATCTATGTATTTACGAATATAAGAATTAATTCCTTATACTGTAAAAGTATGACTTTTATCTTTGAAATAGTTATGCTTACCACTATAGCATACATTTTGATAGCTTGGATTTGCATCATAATAGTAATATTTTGCTTTCGATGCTTTGTCAGCTATATTTTGTATCCTTTTTTCATTTTTATCAAACGCAATATCATATCCTACTATTTGTCTCGGTTTTCTTGTTATAAATGTTATCAGATAATTTTTGTTTTTTCTCTCTACATAACTGTAGAGTTTATCTGTTTATATTACTTATTTAAGGCTTTCTTCTTTATTCTTCCTACTGCTCTTCCACTGTTCCCTTATGCACTTTTTACATTGATGCTGCTGTTTACCTTTCGGTTTTCCTATTTCCCATGCTTTTTCGTTCCCGCATCTCGGGAATTTTATCTTTTCCATATATCTATTATATCATATTATCTTTATCTTTTATAAATTGACAATAAATGTCGAAAATGATATAATCGAAGATGTTTTCGATGTATTATTAAAATCACTAATTGCTTGCAATGGGTACTATTTATGGACAAAGAAACAAAAATTAAACTTATAGATGAAAATTCTGAGAATCGTGTATATAAAAAACTAGAAGAAATATCCAAACAGAAAACTTCTGTTGATCAAGATAAACCCAAATTAAACAATCTATTTGTTCCGCTTGCAGTTTGCATGATTATCGGTATCTGGATCGGATTTTTATTGTCATCATATGGTTTTAATGGCAGCATGTTCGTATATTATAATCAAGACACAAGCAAGAGTTCAAATTCATCAAAAGGTACTAAAAATTCTAAATCATCTAAATCGAAAAAATCGAATTCAGGTTCTACGAAAACGAAAAGCTCCAAATCATCAAAATCTAAAACATCAAAAAATTCTAAAAGTAAAGATAGTGCTGGTCAATCAATTGACGACGATGAAAAGCATGATTACGTAAATAACAGTATTGGAAACACCGTGTCAAACATCTTAAATGGCGGTTTCTTGGCAGAAGAAGACGAGTGGATTTACTATATTGATTCCGATGTTTCAAATAACTTATATCGTAAAAATTATAATAATTTAGATATTGAAACGATTTTCGATGTCCCTATATCTGCAATTAATATTCTTAAAAATAAAGTTTATGCAAAACAAACCAATTTATCTTATCTAATGATTCAAAAGGAAATTGATAAAAATATTTTAAGTGTTTCATCTATAGGCTGCGATTATATAAGTGCATTTTCGGATTATATTATTACTTCAGATAACAATGGCATTTATTATATGACTCAAAATAGTGATATTGATTACAAAGATGCTATTTATACTGGTGAGATGACGTCGAGTGCTGTATATGATAATACCATTTATTTTGTGCAATATAATTCGCTGTATCAAATGGATATAAAAGGCAATAACAAAAAATTAATTAAAGAAAATATCAGTGCTTTTACAGTTGGTGATTTTGGCTTATATTATGTATCAGACAATAAATTATACATAAATGGCAACGATAGCCCCCTATTTGGTATTTCGCTTTGTTCTTTGAATATACATGATAATATAATCTATTTTGGAAATTTGAACGACGGTAATAAACTTTATTCTATAAATTTAGATGGCAGTAATCTTCAAAAGCTGTCTGATGTAAAAGCTGACAAAATTTGTGTAACAGATCATCAGATTGCTGTTAAAAGCTATGATAGAGTAATATTGCTTTAATAAAAACTGATTAAAATTATAAAAATTCCCGCATCACAAAATTTGGCGGGAATTTTTTATCTTTAACCTACAACAGCCACTGTAGTTAAAACTTCTAATTTTTTTCCATTTGAAGTCAACAATATTTGATCACCTTTAATGATGTCTCCGTTTAAAATTTTTTCTGAAATTAAATCTTCTACATTAGTTACTAATATTCTCTTAAGTGATCTTGCACCTTGATTATTATCAGAATTTAAATTTAAAACATGTTTTACAGCTAATTCATCGTATATTAAATTATAATTAAGTTTTTTCATTCTAACAGCTAATTCATCTAATTGCATGTATGCTATGGACTTTAATGTTTCATATGAGAGCTTTTCAAATATAATTATTTCATCTAATCTACTTAAAAATTCAGGTTTAAAAACTTTTTTTAGTTCATCTTTGATAATGCCCATCGCTTGCTTTTGATTCCAATTTTCAGAAGAAAAACCAATATTTTGCTCTTTTATTAATTTTTCAGCAGCTATATTTGAAGTCAAAATAATAACGCAGTTTGAAAAATTAACTTTTCTACCGTTTGAATCTGTCAATATTCCTTCATCCATAACTTGAAGAAGAATGTGAAACACATCTTTATGGGCTTTTTCTATTTCATCAAACAATATAACAGAATATGGTTTTCGCCTTACTTGCTCGGTTAACCGCCCTCCTTCGTCATATCCAACATATCCTGGAGGAGCACCTATTATTTTAGAAACAGAGTGCGGTTCCATATACTCTGACATGTCAAGTTTTATTATGCTGTCTTCATCTCCAAACATAGATTTTGACAATGTTTTGCAAAGAGCAGTTTTCCCCACGCCAGTGGGTCCAATGAATAAAAAATTACCGATTGGCCTTTTCTCACAACCTATTCCCGATCTGTTTCTTCTAATGGCTCTCGCAATTGTTGATACCGCTTTGTTTTGTCCAACAATGTCTTTTTGAATTTCTTTTTCAAGACAGAGCAATCTTTCTCTTTCACTTTTAGTAATTTGAGTGACTGGAACACCTGTCCAACCGGCTACCACATCGGCTATATCATTTGAATCTACCACAAGTTTTTTTACATTAACCGAAATAGTACTTAATTTTTCTATAAGTTGTTTTTCTACATGTCGCAGTTTTGATGCAGCTTCATAATTTTTCAATATAAACTGATTGGTCATTTCTTTTCTAATTTCAGCTATTTCATTTTTAATCTTCATTTTTGGATTGCTAAGAGACATATTATAAAATTTTTTGCGTGATGATGCCTCATCTATTAAATCAATTGCTTTATCTGGCAAAAACCTGTCATTTATATACCTTTTTGACATTGTAACCGCTGATTCAATTGCCTCATCTGATATTTTTAAATCATGAAATTTTTCATATTTTTCTCTTATTCCAAACAAAATAGACTTTGCCTCTTTTTCGGTCGGTTCATCAACCGTTATTGGCTGGAATCTTCTCTCTAAAGCAGCATCCTTTTCAATTTCTTTGTGATATTCTTCAATGGTAGTTGCACCAATAAGTTGAACTTCGCCCCTTGCAAGTTTTGGCTTTAGTATATTTGCGGCATCTATTGCGCCCTCAGCTGCACCAGCTCCAACAATATTATGGATTTCATCTAAAAATAAAATTACACCTTTATTTTTTTTGGTTTCATCAAGAATAGACTTTATTCTCTCTTCAAAATCGCCCCTATATTTTGCACCGGAAATCATGGCCGTTAAATCTAAAGATATGATTTTTTTGTTTTTTAAACTATCGGGTACCTCTCCTTTAACAATCCTAGTTGCTAGTCCTTCAACTACTGCAGTTTTGCCAACTCCAGGTTCGCCAATCAAACAAGGGTTGTTTTTGCTTCTTCTTGTAAGAATTTGAATTGTTCTTTCGATTTCTTTTTTTCTGCCTACAAGTGGATCAATTTTGTCTTCTTGTGCGAGTTGTGTTAAATCTCTCCCGTATTTTTTTAAGGAATTTTCACTTTTTTTAGTGTTTTTCCCTTCTTTTAATGTTTTATCAAAGGCACAATTGTGTGATATACAATGCGCATATATATCTTTAGGTGAGCCGCCTATCTCCTGTAAAATCAGCATTCCATAGCTGTCTTGCTCTTGCAAAAATCCTATTAGAAGGTGTTCTGTTCCGGCAAGATCCATATTCATATTTTTAGCTTCTTCTATAGCTTTTCCCATAATTCTTTTAACTCTTGCTGTAAAATCGTCAGGTGTAAGTTCTTCGGGTATACCTCTTCCAACGACCGAAATTAATTTTTTTTCAATTTGAGATGCTCTTATATTATTTCTATTTAAAATTAACGTTGAAACGCTGTCTAAAATACCTGCGAGCCCATATAGTAGATGTTCGGTTCCAACACATGTGTGACCTAATTTTTTAGCTTCACAAAGCGCTAAATTTAATGATTCACAAGCAATGTCAGTAAACCCGGGAAATATATACATAATTCGATCCTCCTTTTATCAAAACCATTATAACTTATGCCTTATGCCAAATTAAGGCGAATTATATCATCTAAGATATAGTTTTGACTTATCACATAATTTCCATACACTTCATAATATGCAATATAACTCAGTTAAAGGAGGAAAATGTATAATGTGTTGTAATAACAATGGATTTTTCGGTGGCGGTAACTGCTGCTGTATCATAATTATCCTTATATTAATCTGTTGCTGCTGTGGCGGTAGTGGATTTGGCAACGGTTGTGGATGTTGCGACTAATTCACATATTGAGTGAATTTCACAAAAAAATAAAAAACCAAGAGGCAAAATAGCCTCTTGGTTTTTATTTACATAATTTTTTATTTTGTCATAATAAAAGCATTTTGGTATTATTATATAAAATAAAAAAGCAACTTAAAAAAGTGCAAAATGCATAAAATAGATTTTTTAGTTATAAAAACAATACTCAAAAAATTATATAAAATAAAATCAATTTAAAAAAACATATCAAATATCGAAAAATAATATAAAAATGGTCTTGCAATTTTTTAATGATAGATTTTATTAATTTTTAAGTTATAATTTATATATTTATTCGATATTAAGAAATCCACCGCTGCTATGTTGGTGGATATTTATTGTTATATTAATAATTATTAATGCAAAGCTCAAAATATGCTTTTGGACGATAACAAACGGGGCAAACTTCTGGTGGCTCTTTTCCAATGTGTACATAGCCACAGTTTCTGCATATCCAATAACATTCTTCATCTCTTTTGAAAACTATATCTTCTTCAATATTTTTTTGCAATATTTCAAATCTTTTTTTATGTTCCTGCTCAATTTTAGCTACTCTTTCAAACAATTGCGCAATTTGATCAAATCCTTCTTCTTTTGCTTCTTTTGCAAATTGTGGGTACATGGTAGTTGCTTCATATTCTTCTCCCTTAGCAGCAATTTTAAGACAATCAAGAGTTTTTGGTATACCATTATTTAAAAGCTTAAACCATATTTTTGCATGTTCTCGTTCGTTTTTTGCGGTTGTTTTGAATATTTCGCTTATTTGTTCATAACCATCTTTTTTCGCTTGTGATGCAAAGTATGTGTATTTGTTTCGTGCTTCGGATTCCCCGGAAAAAGCTACCAAAAGATTTTTTTCGGTTTTTGACCCTTTAAGTTCCATTCTTAATTCTCCCTTGTTTTAATAAATTTAGCGCAAAAATTCATTTGCCTAAATTTATTATTGACAAGTGCTAGCTTTTTCTTTCAGTTCGATTTGTTTTTTAAAAATCTTTTTCTTTTATACTCTTTAGTAAGCGAGATAACCTGAGGGCTTAACAATATTAAACTTATTAAATTAGGTATTGCCATCATTACATTAAACACATCTGCAAATTTCCATACAATTGACATTGCACAAATAGAACCTATACCGGTTGATAATGCGTAAACTATGCGATATGGTAATATAAATTTTTCTCCGATTGCATATTTTACCGATTGTTCTCCATAATAAGCCCAGCTAACAATCGTAGTAAAAGCAAACAATACCATGCAAATGGAGATTATGGTTTGGGAAAAAGACCCTATTGTACTTGAAAAGGCATACAAAGTCATTTCACCGCTATTTTTTCCTGCACTGAAAGCTCCTGTGGTTATAATTACAAGTGCTGTCATAGTGCACATAACTATAGTATTAAAAAAAACTTCAAATATGCCCCATTGTCCTTGTTTAACGGGAGAAGTTGCGTTAGATGCGGCATGTGCTATAGGCGAGGATCCTATGCCTGCTTCACTTGAAAAAATGCTTCTTGCAATGCCATATCTTACAGCTAAACTTATTGTATAGCCGGCTCCACCTGAAGCTACAGATTTAAAATTAAAAGCATCGCCTATTATCAGGCTAAAAGCACTTGGTATATTTTGAACATTTTTAAACAAAACCAAAAGGGCAAGAAGTATGTACATAGTTGCCATAAACGGAACAATTCTTTCTGCCGCAGCACCAAGTCGTTTAACTCCTCCTATCATTATTACTACACATAGCACAGTAATAACTATACCTGTTAAAATATTAGGTATTCCAAAACTTTTATTAAGAGCAATTGAGGCCGAATTTGATTGTACTGTGCTTCCTATACCAAAAGACGCTAACATACAAAAGACACTGAAAATTTTACCCATTGGTTTGCAGTGCAATCCTTTTTCCATAACATACATTGGTCCGCCATAAAAACCTTCTTTATCTGAAACTCTATATTTAACCGAAAGCAACACTTCAGCATATTTTGTTATCATGCCAAAAAATGCGCTAACCCACATCCAAAAAATAGCGCCTGGGCCGCCTACAGCTATGGCTGCTGCAACGCCTACAATATTTCCCGTACCCAAACTTCCTGCTAAAGCTGTTGAAACAGCTTGAAATGGCGATATACCCTTATTTTTATGGTCTTTAGGCTTAATAACGCTTCCAATAGTATTTTTAAGTACATCTTTAAAATGAAATATTTGAAAAAAACCGGTTGTTATTGTTAAATATAGGCCTATACCTATTATCAATATTAATGTAAAAGGCCCCCATAGCATAGAGGACAAAACATCACATAATTCGTTTATAAACTCCATATTTACACCTCGTTATATTTAATAAGAAAATATATGAAAATTTAAGTAAAGTTAAAATTAATTAAAATATTAATTGTAAAAAATAAAACAATTCAGCCTTTTGTTTAAAAAGGAGAATTGCTAATAATTAGACATTATTTAAACTATAACCGCAATAGCTTCCATTTCACACAAAACATCTTTTGGCAACCTTGCTACTTCAACACATGATCTTGCAGGAAAAGGTCTTTTTACATAATTTTCATACACCGAATTTATCTTAGCAAAGTCATTCATATCTTTTATGAAAACGGTAATTTTAATTATATTTTCAAGAGAGGAACCTGCCTCTTTTAAAACAGCCTGCAAATTAAGCATACATTGTTTTGCTTGATATTCTATATCCTCCGAAACAATTTCCCCGGTATTAGGATCAATTGGAATCTGTCCAGATGTAAATATGAATTGACCAACTTTTATTCCTTGAGAATATGGTCCAATTGCATCAGGTGCATTTTTTGTGTTTATTTCCTTTATTTCCATCTTCAAATTTCAAACTCCCATTTTAACTTTTATGTATAATTATATAATATATCTATAATATTTTCAAGTTTTATATTACTATAAGCAGTACATAATATGAAGATTGATAAACAGAGTTTTATAAAAAAATCTTATAAATCGACTAGAAGAAAATATTTTATAACGTAATAATGTCAAAATATAAATATATAAAATAATTAAATGATAAAGTTTAGTTATGAAATTAACTAATGATAATAAAGTAAAAATTATATACAAAATTTAATATAAAAAAATATATGTTTACAAAGATACCGGTAGAAGAAAGCCATAATTTAAGCAATATAAAAACCACAAGAAGTGAATGATTATTGGAGGTTAATTTAGTTGTATATGCAAGAAGAAGTGTAATTATTTAAATTTGTAATTACACAATCTCTTTAAATTTGATATTGCATTATTAATTTTATAATGTTACAATTATTTTTGTGTTTAGCTAATATGTTTCACAATCAATAATTTAATTAATCTTAATCAAGGTAAAAGCAAATAAGAATAAGATAAGTTCTTATTAATTAATAAAAAATATAAACTAAAATTTTATTTTCAAATGCTAAATAATAATTACTTGCAAATAGATAGGTTATCTTAAAAGTACCATTATAAGTACAAATAACTTTAAAATACAAATCAGTTTTTATAAATGTAATTTTGTTATATGCGCATAAATAATTTTATAGTTAAAAATCAACTTATTTTTTAGTTTAAATATAAATTTACATGTATACTTATCAGGAGGAACAAAAATGATAAAAATTGCTATTATGGGGTATGGTGTTGTTGGTTCGGGAGTAGCCGAAGTTTTAAGTATGAATCATGATATTATTTCTAGTCGTGCTGGACAAGAAATTGAAATTGCAAAAATTTTAGATCTGCGCAGTTTTGATGATTCTCCGTATGCCGAGCTTTTTACAAAAGATTTTAACGATATTTTAAATGATAAAAGCATAAAAATTGTTGCTGAAACAATCGGAGGATTAGATCCTAGTTATGAGTTTACAAAGAAACTTTTAAAAGCAGGCAAAAGTGTTGTATCTTCAAATAAAGAACTTGTTGCTCAAAAAGGTGACGAGCTTCTTTCAATTGCAAAAGAGAATAATGTAAATTATCTATTTGAAGCTAGTGTTGGTGGAGGTATTCCAATAATAAGGCCGCTTCACTCTTGCCTTGCTGCTAATAAAATTGAATGGATCCAAGGCATTTTAAATGGTACAACTAATTTTATAATGACTAAAATGATTGAAGAAAAACTGTCTTTTGAACAAGCGCTTTTACTTGCGCAAAAATTAGGATATGCCGAAAAAGATCCAACTGCTGATATTGGTGGTGCCGATGCCAATAGAAAAATTTGCATTCTTGCAAGTCTTGCTTATGGTAAGCATGTATATCCACATGAAGTGCACCAATACGGCATAGAAGATGTTACACTTGCTGATGTTGCTTTTGCGCAATCAATGGGATGCGTTATAAAACTGATTGCAAGAGCCAAGAAGTTAGAAAATGGCAAAATATCAATGATGGTATGTCCTGCTATTATTCCTGTTTCAAGCAAACTTGCTTCTATTAACGATGTTTACAATGCAATTCTTGTTAAAGGTAACGCTGTGGGAGAAGTATTGTTTGTTGGTGCTGGTGCCGGTAAAATGCCAACCGCAAGTGCTGTAATAGCTGATATTGTTGATGCTGTAAAGGCAAACAACACAAGTATTTCTCAATATTGGGCGCCTTCTTGTGAGTCAGCTGTTTCTAATTATCGAGAAGATGTTATAAAATTTTATTTGCGTTTGCAAGCAGATGATGTTGAAGCAGCAAAAGAGTTTATTTTAAATAACTATACGACTCCAATAATACTTTCGCGGTTAGATCAACCAGAAAACGAAATAGCCTTTAAAACGGATTTTATGCTAGAAGACGATGTAAAAAAACTTACAATCTCTTTAACTGAAAAAGGATTTAAACAACTTTCAAAAATACGCATTTTAGATTAGTGGTGTTTATTTTATGGTAAAGATAACGGTTCCTGCTACAAGTGCTAATTTAGGTGCTGGTTTTGATACTCTTGGTTTAGCGTTATCTCTTTATAATTACATATATATTGATTACTCTGATAAGTTGGATATAAAATCAATTGATGGTGTGGATATCCCGACTGATAGTTCAAATCTCATATATATATCAGCAATTAAATTGTTTGAATTATGTGGAAATAAAATCCCCAATGGTCTTAAGATTGAACAGAAAAATAACATTCCTTTATCAAGAGGGTTGGGTAGCAGTTCGGCATGCATAATTGCAGGATTGCTTGGAGCCAATGAACTTTTAGGTTCTCCTATGAGCAAAAACGATATTCTTAATTTTGCAACTAAACTTGAAGGACATCCAGATAATGTTGCTCCCGCTCTTTTAGGCGGCATGGTAACTTCAGTTTACAATAATAGTGAAGTATTGTATGTAAAACAGGAGATTGGCTCAAATTTAAACTTTTTTGCTATAGTACCTGATTTTGAGATGAAGACGGAAAAATCACGTCAAATATTGCCAAGTAGTATTTCTTATAGGGATGCCGTTTTTAATATTTCGCGTGCCGCTTTATTTTCGGCTTCTATATTACAGGGAAAATTTGAAAATCTTAGAGTAGCGTCCAGTGATAAATTACATCAGCCATATCGTCTTAGATTGATACCGCACAGTAAAGAAATATTTGATGCATCATATAATTTTGGGGCTTATTCAGTTTATTTAAGTGGTGCCGGTTCATCGATTATATCTATTTGTGATGGCTGTAATTCTTCATTTTTAAATAATATGAAGTGTAAATTAGATGGAATGGGACTTGAAAATTGGAAAGTTTTAAAACTTTGTGTCGATAATTATGGAGCAAAAATAGAATAATATAAAATATATATTGCTATTTTTTGCATAATGTTGTGGAGGAAAAATTATGAGTCTTATTGTACAAAAATTCGGTGGCACATCGGTAGCAAATGCTGATCGTTTGAAAAATGTCGCTAGAATTGTTACAGACACTTATAAAAAAGGTAATAGCGTGGTGGTCGTTGTGTCCGCTCAAGGTGATACGACAGACGATCTGATTAAAAAAGCAGCAGAGATTAATGAAAACCCTTCTTCAAGAGAAATGGATGTTTTGCTTTCTAGTGGAGAACAAATTTCCATGTCACTTCTTGCAATGGCAATTCAAAAGCTTGGTTTCCCGGTTGTATCACTTACCGGTTGGCAAGCAGGATTTAGCACTAAGCCTGAGCATGGTAATGCACGAATTACCAAAATTAACACAAGTAGGCTCAAACGAGAGTTAGAGTCAAAAAAAATAGTAATTGTTGCAGGGTTTCAGGGCCTTAACAAATTTGATGATATTACAACATTGGGCAGGGGAGGATCGGATACCAGCGCTGTTGCAATATCTGCTGCACTACATGCTGATTTATGTCAAATTTATACTGACGTTGATGGGGTATATACTGCTGATCCGAGACTTGTCAAAAATGCAATCAAACTAGATGAGATAAGCTTTGATGAGATGCTTGAACTTGCTACTCTTGGAGCTCAAGTCTTGCATAATCGATCAGTTGAAATGGCTAAGCGTTATAATATAAATTTAGAAGTTCTATCAAGTCTTGAAAATGTACCTGGAACAAAGGTAAAGGAGAAAATAAAAATGGAAAAATTACTTATTAGAGGTGTTACAAGAGATGACGATATAGCACGCATTGCTTTATTAAACATACCAGATGAACCAGGCTTTGCATATCGTATATTTTCTCTTATGGGAAAACACAATATAAATGTAGATATTATTTTGCAGTCAATTGGACGCGATAGCACTAAAGATATTAGTTTTACCGTTCCGATAGACCAGATGGACCTTGCAACAAATGTTCTTGAAAAAGAAAAAAGTTCAATTGGCATGGGCGAAATTCAAGTTTCTGATTCAGTCTCCAAGGTTTCGGTAGTTGGTGCAGGAATGCAATCAAACCCTGGTGTTGCAGCAAAACTTTTTGAGGCGTTATTTGATGCTGAAATAAACATACATATGATTTCGACAAGCGAAATTAAAATTTCAGTTCTCATAGATAAAAAAGATAGTGCACGTGCTGTTGACGTGATACATGAGAAATTTTTTGACTAATGAAAAGACTTTGTATTTTTGATTTGGATGGTACCCTTCTTGACACAATAGAAGACATTGCCCATGCTTTTAACAATGCTCTTGTGAAAAGTGGCTTACCGACACACGATATATCAAAATATCGCAAAATGTTGGGCGACGGTATAATTAAATTGTCTATAAGAGCTACGGGACTTACACCTGATGATGATAAATTTAAAGCTATCGTTGACGATTTTTTCTGCTTTTATGGCAAATGCAATTCAAAATATACTAAATGCTATGAGGGCATACCGGAGCTTTTAGATAATTTGCAGAACAACTCAGTTAAAATTGCTGTTCTTTCAAATAAACCCGATTTATTTGTTAAAACTTTAGTTGCTAAACATTTAGGCAATATAAATTTTTCTTATATTCAAGGAGGTTTGGAATCAGTACCTCTTAAACCAGATCCGACTTCTGTGAATAACATTATTTTAAAGCTCAAAGTTTCAAAAGACGAAACACTATTTATAGGTGATTCTGTTGTTGATGTTGAAACGGCAAAAAGAGCACATGTTTCTTGCGCTGCAGTTACATGGGGATTTCAATCAAAAGAAAGCCTAATAAATGCTAATCCTGAATATATAATTGGTAAACCAATTGATATATTAAATTACATATAAAGGAGAAGTTATTATGCAAGCTATTTATAAAAATTATTGTGAAGAAGTTTTTGATGAAAATGGTGTTTTGCAAGATATTACCATAAAAGCGCCGGAAAATTTCAATTTTGGCTATGATGTCGTGGACGCAATAGCTAAGCAAGATCCATCTAAGCGAGCTCTTGTTTGGTGTGATATAAATGGCAATGAACGCACATTTACGTTTGGCGAAATAAGTAAACTTTCCAATAGAGCGGCCAACTTTTTTATTTCTATAGGAGTTAAGCGTGGCGACTTTGTCTTGCTTATTTTAAAACGCCATTATGAATATTGGTATATATTACCTGCTTTGCATAAAATTGGTGCAATAGCAATACCCGGAACGCACATGTTAACAAGTGATGATATTGAATATAGAGTTAAGATGGCTGGCATTAATTGCATCGTTTTCACTACACAAAACGACATACCAAAGACAATTTTAGATATAAGGGAAAAATGTCCTAATCTTGATAAACTTATTTCTGTTCGTGATGATGTAGAAGGCTGTGTTAATTTTTCAAAAGAATTGGATAATTATTCCGATGAATTAGAAAGAATACCTAACAATATTAACGATTCTATGCTTGCTTATTTCACTTCTGGAACAACAGGTCACCCTAAACTGGTTGAGCATGCCTACTCCTATCCGCTTGGACATATTATAACAAGTAAATATTGGCAAAATGTTGAATCAGATGGATTGCACCTTACAGTGTCTGATACCGGTTGGGCAAAGGCAGCATGGGGCAAAATATATGGTCAATGGTTAGCAGGAACAGCACTCATGGTATATGACTTTGATAAGTTTGTTGCAGATGATCTATTAAATGTAATCGAAAAATATCAAGTAACAACATTTTGTGCACCACCGACTATATATAGATTTTTCATGAAAGAAGGTCTTGGAAACCACGACATATCATGTTTGCACTATGTCACAACTGCTGGTGAGGCGTTAAATTATGAGATAATAAAACAATTTAAAGATAAAACAGGGCTTCAAATTATGGAAGGCTTTGGCCAAACCGAAACTACCGCTATATTGATAAACAAAGTAGGATCTGAAATTAAGCCCGGTTCCATGGGAAAACCGTCGCCGCTTTATGACGTAGTTTTAGTTGATGAAAACTGTGAAGATGTTGGCAATAATGCTGTTGGTGAAATCTGCATACGTCTTCGTAAAAATAAGCCCCAATACGGATTGTTTAAAAGATATTACCATGATGATGTGCTAAATGAATATGTGTGGAGGGGCGGTGTATATCATACAGGTGATACCGCAACTCGCGATGATAATGGATATTTTTGGTATGTAGGTAGGCTTGATGATATAATAAAGTCTAGTGGATATCGCATAGGTCCATTTGAGATTGAAAGTGTTCTTATGGAACACCCTGCTGTATTGGAATGTGGGATTGTAGGTGTGCCTGATGAGTTTAGAGGCCAAATCATCAAAGCAAATGTTGTTCTTACTAGTTCTTATGAAAAATCGGACGAGCTTGCAAAAGAACTTCAAGAATATGTAAAGAAAAAAACGGCGCCTTATAAATATCCTAGAATTATAGAGTTTATGGAAGAACTTCCTAAAACAATTTCTGGTAAAATAAGAAGAAATATTTTAAGAGAAAATAAAGAACAATAATTATATAATATACATATAAAACCAAGCGGCTACTTTTAATATGTTTGTTGGAAAAATTTTTAATAATGGTATCTTTTTTGTTTTTAAGTATTTTTTATAATAAGTAATTTTTAATTTGGTATTTCCGCCTTTTTAACTTATTAATTTTTTATGTTATTATATTCTAACAGAAATTTTTTGATGGATTAACCAAAACCTTCAAGATATACTTCAAAAATGTGTTAATTATTGGTTGCTAGCTGCTTAGTTGTGCAAGAAAAAATTTATATATATATATATTATATTTCTGTGTTGTTAAATAATAAGGAGATAACAAAAATGTCAAAATGTTATTTTACGTCTGAATCTGTAACTGAAGGTCATCCTGATAAAATATGCGATCAAATATCCGATGCTGTTTTAGATGAAATTTTAAAAAAAGACCCTAAAGCAAGAGTAGCATGTGAAACTGTTTGCACTACTGGTATGGTAATGCTAATGGGAGAAATAACAACAAATTGTTATGTAGATATTCCTAAAATAGCAAGGAGTGTATTAAAAGATATAGGCTATGATTGTGCTAAATATGGGTTTGATTTTAAAACTTGTGCTGTGTTGTCGAATATTGATGAACAATCTTCAGATATTGCTATTGGCGTTAATAACTCTTTAGAAAATAGAGAAGGTGGCAGTTTCGATCTTGGTGCCGGTGACCAAGGCATGATGTTTGGTTTTGCATGTGACGAAACTCCTGAACTTATGCCAATGCCAATTTCATATGCCCACAAACTTGCAAAAAGATTGGCGGAAGTTAGAAAAGATAAAACTTTAACTTATTTAAGGCCAGACGGAAAAACTCAAGTAACTATAGAATATGAAAATGGCAAACCTGTAGCTGTTGATACTATTGTAATATCAACTCAGCACAATGAAGAGGTTGAGCTGGAACAGATCCGGCAAGATTTGATAAAATATGTAATAAAACCAATAATTCCAGCTGATTTGATGTTAAGTACAACAAAAATATTTATCAATCCAACTGGCAGATTTGTTATAGGTGGTCCCACAGCAGATAGTGGGCTTACCGGAAGAAAGATTATTGTAGATACTTATGGTGGATATTCCAGGCATGGTGGAGGAGCTTTTTCCGGTAAAGATCCCACTAAAGTAGACAGAAGTGCTGCTTATGCGGCGAGGCATGTTGCTAAAAACATCGTTGCTGCAAAACTGGCAAGACAGTGTGAAGTCCAAATAGCATATGCAATTGGTGTTGCACACCCTGTTTCAATCATGGTAGATACTTTTGGTAGCGGAGTCTATGATGATGAAATATTGGAAAAATCAGTTGAAAAAGTTTTTGATCTAAGACCTGCGTCTATTATTGATTCACTTGACCTTAGAAGACCAATTTATAAAGATCTTGCTGTATATGGACATTTTGGGCGAAGTGATCTTGAGTTGCCTTGGGAGAAAACCGATCGTGTTGAAGAACTTAAAAATGCCGTTAAAGAACTAATAGCTTAAATTAATTTTTAAATGTTTCTAACAGTATGTATATATTAATATGCATGCTGTTAATTTTTATTTTTTCACATATGTGGCCTTTTAACATATAATAAACAAAAGGGGTAGATACATATGGAATTTATATCTTATGGTATATTGTTATTGGCAGCATTTATTGGTTTTATTCATATTTTTGATGTAATTGAAAGGTGGATTATAAGATCAAACCAGCCGGTTAGCAGTATAGTCATAGTTCCGCTTGAAGGTCATATAGATGAAATTGAAATGTTAGCGCGAGAATTCAGATCAAAATATCGTAAAAATGATAATACGAGCTTATTATTTGTTGATGTTGGAATGGATAAAGAAACCCGTGATATTTGTGAGACTTTTTGTGGGGATTATTCGGATGTGTTGCTTTGCGATGATTGTCAAGTTTATAATTTGCTAAAAATGAGTATAGCAAAATAATAATTATTGTATAATTCAAATGTCTTAGAGCTTTATAATTAAAACAACAGCTTTTTTATATGTTTTAAAATTTATGTTATAACTAAGCATTGTTATTGCATGCTGCAATTATTTTATAAACGAAATGTTTTTTTAGGCAAGTTATAATTTACAACCTTAAAAATTAGTAGTATACTTAAAATATAGAATTACTAGTTTAAGGGAGAAAAAATGGAGGATAACTTAATAAGTTTAGACTATACTGTAGAGGAAGTTATCTTTAAAAACGAAGACACAGGTTTTGCGGTAATAAGCGGTGTCGTTGACAATTTAATGGTTGTGGCAGTTGGCGATCTTGCAGCTGTTGAAGTAGGTGAGCAACTGACTGTTACTGGATTTTATACTGATCACCCAAGTTATGGCACTCAGTTTAAGGTTAAGTTATTTGAGAGAAAGCTTCCTACTACAGAAAGGGCAATAAGAAAGTTTTTGGCTTCTGGTGTTATAAAGGGAGTTGGGCCTGTTCTTGCCGAGCGCATAGTAAATTGTTTTGGGAAAGATACATTAAAGATTATTGAGAATGATCCCGATTGTCTTTCTAGCGTAAAAGGTATCTCACCGAGCAAAATTAGCAAGATTAAAGATGAATTTGATAAATTATTTGCTATGAGAAGACTCATGATATTTTTAGAAGAGTTTGGAGTCAAGTCAAGCGTAAGCTTTAAAGCCTGGAGCAAGTGGGGAGTGTTTTCACTTGAGCTAATAAAGAAAAATCCATATAAGCTTTGCAGTGAAGGTATAGATTTGTCTTTTTCGGTTGCCGATGAAATTGCAACCAAAATGAGTATTGCGCAAAACGACAGCTCTAGAATCGCTTCCGGCATAGAATATATTTTGCGGTATAATGCTAAAGAAAACGGTCATACATGTGTTCCAAGGCTAAGCATTTTGCCAGTTGCACATAATTTGTTAGGCGTAAATAGAGAAGAGATTGAGCTTGAAATAGATAAAATGATAGATATGTCAAGAATTTATTCCTGTAGTATGGGAAAAGAAATGTTGTTTTTGCCTTCTTACTATTTTGCGGAAAATTACATAGCAAACCGCATAGCAAACCTTTTGTCAAATTTTGAAGATATAGAAAACGATGTACTTGAAACGCTCATTGATTTTGAAGAAGAACAAATGGGCATTAATTTTGCAAGGCTACAGAGGAAAGCTATAAAAGAGGCAATATGTAATGGCATATTTATATTAAGCGGAGGACCTGGAACGGGAAAGACAACCATATTAAATGCTGTTATTTCTATTTTGGAGCAAAAGGGTTTAGATATAGCCATTTGTGCACCAACTGGACGAGCTGCCAAGAGGTTGTCTGAAGTTAGTGGGAAAAATGCAATAACAATTCACAGATTGCTTGGTGTGCAAACAAGAGAAGAAGATAAAAGAGAATTTGTGCACAACGAAAAGAATTTGTTAAAGCATGATGTTATAATAATAGATGAGATGTCTATGGTTGATAGTTTGCTTTTTTATGATCTTTTAAAAGGAACAAAAAATGATTGCAAATTCATTTTAACTGGAGATCATCATCAATTGCCTTCAGTTTCAGCCGGAAATGTCTTAAAAGAACTAATTGCGAGCGATTGCATACCAAATGTTGAACTTCGCGATATTTTTAGACAGTCAGCAAAAAGTTTGATAATAACAAATGCTCATGCAATAATTAACGACGAACTTCCTGAGCTTTTTAGAACAGACAGCGACTTCTTCTTTTTGGGAAGGAACACTAAAGAGTCTGTTACAAGCACAATTGTTGATTTGTGTTTTAGACGACTGCCAAATTCATATGGATATAGGCCTATAGAAGATATACAGGTTGTGTGTCCATCTAAAAAAGGCATAGATGGAACAATAAATATTAATAATGAGCTTCAAAAGCATATTAACCCAAAAGCTAAAGGTAAATCTGAATTTAGTTTTGGCGCTTATACTTTTCGTGAAGGCGATAAAGTTATGCAGATTAAAAATAATTATGATATTGCGTGGACAAGCAATGGCGAAGATGGAACAGGGATATTTAATGGCGATATAGGTATTATTAAGGAAATAAGAAAGTTAAGTGGAACATTAAAAATTGATTTTGAAGGGAAAATTGCTGAATATACAATTGAGATGGCAAGAGAGATAGAGCTTGCTTATGCAATAACCATACATAAAAGCCAGGGCAATGAATTTAGGTGTGTTATAATGCCAGTGTTAAATAAAAGTACAGAGTTTTACAACAGAAATCTTCTTTATACCGGTATCACAAGAGCTCGTGAAAATCTTATATTAGTTGGTTCGTCAGACAGCGTCGCAAATATGTCAAGGCAGATTAAGGTTAATTATAGATATACAGGACTTAAGGAATTTATAATAAAATGTGTAATAAAGGAGTAGTATTATGTTTATAAAACAAGTGTATCGTTGTCCATATTGCAATGTAAAAACCAGCAACGCAATATGCTGTAGCAGCTGTGCAGATGATTTGAAGCAGTTTGTAAATAATAAAACCGGAAAAACACCTTATTGTGACGAATTTTCAGCGCCACTTGTTTATGATGACATAGTTCGTGATGCAATCACTAGGTTTAAATTCAATGATTGTCCTGATTATCACGAAGGTTTTGCTCAGCTGATGTTAAGTTGTAATTTGTTTGATGCTGATATTATCATTTCGGTACCGTCGTTTAAGAAAAATAAAAAATACAATACATCGGCTTTACTTGCAAAATGTATTTCAAAACAAATTGGAATTGACTATGAACCTAGGGCAGTGAAGAAGATAAGAGAAACAAAATTTCAACATCAATGCGACTTTAAACAAAGACTTACAAATCTTAACGATTCTTTTGCTGCAAAGCCAAGAAAAGTATCTGGAAAGAATATTTTAATTTGCGATGATATAATCACGAGTGGTTCAACTATTGACGAAATTGCAAAGGCTTGCAAGCATGCTAGAGCAAATAAAGTTTATGCCATAGCTATTGCGATATCAAATGTAGCTTTTAATTATGAAAATAACAGAAATAATTTCAAAGATGAACAATAATATGAAAATTAAGCATTTAAAAATTATAATTAAAAACGAAATAGGGGAATTTAAAAATAAAAATTGACTTTGCATAAAAAATTTTGTCTTTTTGCATATAATAATTCTGTTAATTAAATTGAATTATTTTGAAAAGGATGGATAATAAATGGCAAAGTGCGATATAGGGATAGATTTAGGAACAACTAACATTAAAATTTTCATAAAAGATAAGGGCGTAGTTATAGACGAACCTTCTGTTGTAGCAGTTAAGAAGAAAACAAAAGAGTTAGTTGAAATAGGTAAAAAAGCTTATGATATGATTGGCAAAAATCCCGATTCGATCCTTGTTAAATATCCGCTTACAACCGGTGTTATATCAGACTATTATTTAAACGAACTTATGATAAAAGAATTGCTTTCAAGAGTAATTAAAAAATCGGTTAAAAAGCCCAGAATTTGCATTTGTGTGCACAGTTTAATTACAGATGTTGAAAGGCGTGCTGTTACGGAAGCAGCACTTGCATCCGGATGCGGAAAAGTTTTTTTGATTGAAGAGCCAATGGCTTCAGGTTTGGGTGCAGGTCTTGATATGTCAAACGCAAAAGGTTTCTTGGTGGTTAATATGGGTGGCGGAACAACCGATATAGCTGTTCTTTCTTTAAACGGCATTGTGCTAAGCAGGTCTATCAAAACAGGTGGTCAACGAATAGATGAGATAATTCGAAAAAATATTGCAAGCAACCATAAATTATTAATTGGCAGATCAAGTGCGGAAAAAGCTAAAATTAAAATGGCCATAGCAAAACATCCTAAAAAATCGTTAGAATATGAACTTAAAGGCAGGGACCTTATAACGGGGCTTCCAAGATCAGTTGTAATTAATCAAGAAGACATTTATTGCCAAATGAAAGAGTCAATTGATGAGGTAATAAATAACATAAAAAATATTTTAGAGGAAACACCGCCTGAATTAGTAGGCGACATTTATGCAAGCGGCATTTTATTAACAGGTGGTGGAAGTTTAATAAATCAGCTTCCGGAACTAATTACCGAAAAGATTGGCGTGAAAGCTCGCTTAGCTGATGATCCAAAGGAGTGTGTTGTAAACGGTGTAGGTAAGTCTTTAGATTTGCTTGATGATTTTAGTTCAATTTTCTTGACTGCAACCGCTTAATTGATAGTGCTTTTTATAATGCCGCCGCCAATAACAGTGTCGCCATCATAAAAAACAACAGATTGACCTGGCGCTATAAAATTATGTGGTTTTTCAAATATTACTTTTGCAGCATCATCTTTTGGCGTTATGGTTGCAAAACTAAGCAGTGATTTACTTCTTATTTTAACTTCTGCTTTTATATTGTTTGAAGGTTTTTTTATCTGCCAGCAAATATTTTTTGCTATAAGCCCCTTGCAAAATGTGTCGTCATAATCTACAAGTTGAATTGTGTTGTTATTAGCATCAATATTTTTTACAAACATAGGTTTTCCGAAAGAAACGCCCAATCCTTTTCTTTGACCAACTGTATAGTTCCAAATGCCAGTATGATTGCCAATAATATTGCCAGATTTGTCTATAAAATTACCCGGTGTTGGATTATAGCCGGTGTATTCTTTTAAGAAATCCGTATATTTGCCGTTTATAAAACAAACTTCCTGGCTGTCGGGTTTAGAAGCAGTATCTAATCCTATGTTAGCTGCCATTTTGCGAACTTGATCTTTGCTTAGATTTCCTAAAGGAAAAAGAATATTTTTTAGTTTGTTGTGTGTGATGGAATAGAGAAAATAGGATTGATCTTTATCTTTAGAGGCAGCCGTTTTTAGATGATAGTCTTGGTTTTCTTCTATTATGCGGGCATAGTGTCCGGTAGCCAGAAGATCAAAACCTAGTTTCATTGACTGCTCATAGAAAATGCCAAACTTTATTTCACGATTGCAAACTATACATGGGCTAGGTGTAAATCCATTTTTATATTGCGAAACAAAATTTTCAACTACAGCTTCTTTGAATTTTTTACTAAAATCAAATACCATATGAGGTATGCAAAGTTTTTTGCATACCTCTTTTGCATCGGATATATCATCCTCATTTGAGCGGTTATTTAATTTCCATAGGGTAAATGTTGCTCCTGTTACATCATATCCTTGATTTAGCAATATATAGGCAGCGACAGAGCTGTCGACACCGCCACTCATTGCTAAAAGAACTTTCTTCAATATATTTACCCCCAAAACTTGCTTTTTTATTGCAATTATGATTTAATTATTTTAACATAAACAAAAATTGTCCGCAACAGGGGTATTGTATGTTATATATTAACGCTATGATATTTAAAAAGCAAGGCAGTAAAATTCAAAACGGATTTATTCTTACCAAAAACGGTATAATAGAAAAAGTCGGTGATATGGATGAATGCCCAAAAGGAGAATTTAATTGCAAAGATTTATCAGGATATGCTGTATATCCGGGCTTTGTTGATGCACATTCTCATATAGGAATGTGGGAAGACGGGTTGGATTTTGAAGGTGATGATGGCAACGAAGATACGGACCCAATTTCACCACAATTGAGAGCAATTGATGCAGTTAATCCTATGGATGCATGTTTTAAGGAAGCATTAGATGCAGGTGTAACCACAGTGATTACGGGGCCAGGAAGTGCAAATCCAATTGGTGGCAGTTGGGTTGCTATGAAAACGCTTGGACATTGTGTTGATGATATGGTTATAAAAGATTCTGTTGGCATTAAATTTGCACTAGGTGAAAACCCAAAAAACGTATATAATGAAAAAGGACAAGCTCCGGTAACAAGGATGGGAATTGCCGCTTTGATTAGAGAACAACTTGAAAAAGCAAGACGCTATAAAAGAGATTTAGAACGTGCGAAAACTCATGATTGTGATGAGCCAGAATTTGATGTTAAATGTGAGTCTTTAATTAAATTGTTAAATAGGGAAGTGAAAGCACTTTTTCATTGTCATAGAGCAGATGATATATACACCGCAATTAGAATTTCAAAAGAGTTTAACCTTGATTTGGTTCTTGTCCATGCAACAGAAGGATATTTAATAGCAGAGTCTTTAAAGGGTATGGATATTATTTCCGGTCCAATAATTTGTGATAGGTCTAAACCGGAATTAAGAAACCAAAGAGTTTCTAATTCATCAAAGCTTATAGAACATGGTGCAAATGTAGCAATTTGTACCGATCATCCGGTTGTACCAATTCAATATAACCTATTGTCATGTGCTGTTGTCATAAGAGAAGGGCTTACAAGAGAACAGGCGATTAATTCCATAACACTTGCGCCTGCCAAAATTTGTGGAATAGCTGATAAAGTAGGTTCAATAGAACCTGGAAAGCATGCTGATTTTGTAGTATTTAACAAAAATGACGATATATTTTCGCCATTTGTTAAACCAGCTTTAGTTGTTGTATATGGAAATGTTGTTGTTAAAAATTAGTTTTAATTTATAGGAGATTGTTTTGGAAAAATTAGAATTTTCCTGTCCGTGTCACTTTGGAATAGAAAGCGTATTGTCGGGTGAGATAAAAAGAATTGGCGGACAAGACATAAAAGTTACAGATGGAAGAGTTGAATTTTCTGGCGGTATAGAATTATTAGTGCGTACAAACTTGATGTTAAGAACTGCTGAAAGAGTATTGCTAAAAATAGGTGAGTTTTCGGTTAATAGTTTTGATGATTTGTTTGAGGGCGTTAAAAAATTAAAGTGGGAACAGTGGATAGATAAGCTTGATATGTTTCCTGTTAAAGGTCACTGCTTAAATTCAAAGTTAAATAGCGTTCCCGATTGCCAGTCTATAGTCAAAAAAGCAGTTGTAGAGCGACTTAAAAAATGTTATAGCATAAATTGGTTCGATGAAACAGGACCTTTACATAGAATACAATTTTCAATTATTAAAAATTTTGCAAAGCTGTATATTGATACTTCTGGAGAAGGCCTGCACAAAAGGGGATATAGAAAAAAATCAATGACGGCGCCTATTAAAGAAACGCTTGCTTGTGGAATAATAGATCTTGCACATATAAAACCTTTTTCGCACGTTTATGATCCTTTTTGTGGTTCGGGCACATTTTTAATTGAGAGTGCACTTAAAGCTAAGAATATAGCTCCCGGAATTAATCGCAAATTTATAAGTGAGAGCTGGAATCAAATTAACAAAAGTGTATGGACTGCTGAAAGAAAAAGAGCTCTTAGTTTAATTAGAGAAGATATTGAATTTAGAGGAATTGGTTTTGATGTAGATTCAAAGGCAATTAGTTTGTCAAATGAAAATGCAAAAAAATCTGGAATTTCACATCTAATTAAATTTAAAATAGCAGGTATTGATGATTTTGCTTTAAACGCAAAAGAGGGTATTGTTGTTTGCAATCCGCCGTATGGAGAAAGATTGTTAGAGAAAAAACAGGCAGAAGAAATTATTAAAAAAATGGGGAAAGTTTTCATAAAAAGAGACGGTTTTAGTTATTACATAATAAGTCCTCATGAAAATTTTGAAGGTTTGTTTGGAAGAAGAAGCGACAAAAAGAGAAAGTTATACAATGGCATGTTAAAATGCTATCTTTATATGTATTTTAAATAGATGATTAAATATATTTTTTAATAAAAATTATAGTAAGGAATGGTGCTTAAATGGGATTCATCAAAAAAGTTTTTGCAAATGATAGATTAAGAGAAATGTTTAGGTTTGTTGTAACAGGTGGATTTAGCTTTTTGGTCGATTTTGGGCTTATGGTTTTTTTGGTAGAAATTTTTCATATGAATGAATTGCTTGCAGCAGGCATAAGCTTTACGGTGTCAGTAATAGTTAATTATCTTATGTGTGTATTTTGGGTTTTTGATGCAACACAAAAAAGCAATGTTTTAACAATTATTATATTTATTTTTTCAAGCGTGATAGGTCTTGTACTAAATGAGTTGTTTATGTGGATATTGCTGGAACTATATGTAAATTACATGGTGGCAAAAATAATTTCTACTATTCTTGTTATGATTTGGAACTACATAGCAAAAAGAAAAGCAATAACTTTGCAAAATAAAAAATAATAATTTATAATATTAAAAGTCAAACCGAAATAATTAGTGTTTCAGGTTTGACTTTTATTCAAATGAACATATATCTTAATTTATGTGAGAAAGAGTTTATAAGTTTTATAAAAATAACTTTTCCAAAGTGTGCGAAAAAGAAATCAAGTGTTTTATTTTATTGCGCGTTAAATATTTTAAACGCGATTAAGATTTTTAGGAGCATATAAAAATCAACTGTATATTGATTAAATCCTAAAAAGTCGCAAAGATTTTAATTTATAACATTTTTGCGAATATCCGACCCTATGAATGAAATAGGGAATAGACCTGAAAAGACACGTGATACAGTCCTCTCGCCATATCTTTCTTCTAGTTCTGTTGGAGATAAATTGGTGTTGATTATGGTAGGCAAGCCAATAGGTACTCTATTGTTAATTACATCAAACACTGCTGTTTTGTTAAAAGCCGAATCGAATTCAGAGCCAAGATCATCAAATATAAATAGATCAGCATCATTGATGAGATCTATATAATCTATGTCCTTATTCGTTTCACGTCCAAAATAGCGGTTGGACATTTTTCTGGTGATTTCTGATGCCGTATCATATATAACGGTATACCCTTTTGAAATGATATAAGATGCTATAGAAAGAGAAAGATGAGTTTTTCCAAGACCGGTTCGACCCATCATAATAAGTCCCTTTAAATTGCTTGGGAAATTATAGGCAAATTCTTTACAAATTTTAAAAACTTCAGACATATGGTTATATGGTGAGATGTTTAGTTTATTGTCAATGTCTTTAGAATAGTATTCTAAATTAAAATCATCAAAGGATTTTAAACAAAGATGTGAATTATTTTGCAAGTCTTTAGTTAAAATTGAATTTAACAAATTAATGAGACAAGAGCATTTTTTATTATCAACATATCCATAATCGTCGCATTTGCTGCAAACCGGGCCGGGATTGAGATAGTTTGATGGTAAATTATGTTTTATGAGTAATTTTTGAATTTTGCTTTGTATATTTAAGTTTTCGTTTTGGATTTTATTTAAAAATTCTATTTGATTGTTATTGTTAGATAAAATAGCTTTTGATAATTTTATTGATAATTTGCTTAGTTTTATATTTAAAGCGCCTATTTCATGACAAATTGATGTGGCTTTTTTTAAGTTATTTGTTCGTGACATATTTCGTTGTAGGCGGCGCCGCTCGAGCTCTTTGTGTGCTTGTTTATAAATTTCCTTTTTAGTTAACATATAGATAAATCTCCATCATTTTGATTATTATTCCGGTATAAATAGACCGCCTTTTGTAAGTTCAGTAAGATCATAAGAAGTATTTTTATGTTGATGTTTATTAAGCAATTTTTGTTTTGAGTCAATTTTTTCTATATCTTCAGGCGTTTTAATATTATTTTTGTACCAAGTTGAGAGTATTTTGCCTATGTATGGAAATGATAATTTACCGATAGAATCTATGCATTTGTTAAAAGCAAGTTTTATCATATTTATTTTAAAGTCATATTCAAAAAACCACTTTTGTACGGATTTTTTTTCATTTGCGGATAGCTTTCGGTCATATATTCCAAAGCAGTTGCGTACTTGAGTTTCAATATTGTATCTTTCAGCTAATATTTGAATTTGTCTTTCAGCTTGTTCATGAGTTGTTATATCATTGTCAGACCAGTCTTCACAGATAGATAAAATTTGCCTTGGAGGCTTATTGTAGCGTATGCAAAAATCAACAACCATGAGAATTACATCTATTGGCAGTTCAAAATATTCATAAATATATAAGAGAGTTCTTCTTTCGGTTGGCTTTAGCGGACGAGAATATAGTTGTTCAGATTGCTCAAAAAGCATAACTACATTTTTGTCTTTTTCTTTTGCGCTTTTAAGTTCTTCTGATGATATTTGTGAGGCATTTGGTTTTTTTATGGAAATTATTGCTTTTTCACTCTTTTTATCAGTTAATATACCTTTTGATTTCCAGTAACGAAGTGCATCCTCAACTTGGCAGATATTTAGGTCAAGTTTTGTTGAAATAAAAAAGGAACTGGGGTTATTTTCACTAAAAATTAAATATAAGACTTTAAAAAAGTCTCCGCTTACTTCATTTATGTAATCGTTTATTTCAAGTGGTAAGGCGGTAAGCCTGTTGATTTTATTTGGATTGATTTCGTATTCCATTTATAACCCCTTTAATTAAATAGAAAAATCTTTTTTGCTAAATGAAGCAATAGGTCTATGTTTTTTGGGTGCTCTTTTTAAAGGGTCATATTTAAACTTTTTACAAGAATAGGTTGACTCTACAACACCATGTTTTATACATAATATAGTTTCTTTTTCAATGCATGATTTGCCGCGAGAGCAATATGCACATGACGGAGGAATATTCTTGTTAAAAAGATTATGCATTAAAAAACAACCTTTCATTTTGCACGTTTATATATATTTTTAATTATAACAGCTTTTTTATCGCAGCACAACAGTGCGATTGATAAAATTATCAAAATAATTGAAGAGATGGGGTTTTGCGTTGAGATATGATTTCTTATTGCAGATCCGGCAAAAGCATGTGCAGGAATTTTTATATGCAAAAACAAAATCCACGATACTAAAATGCTTATAGTGCAATAAATTATTCTCCATAAATAAAAAGTACCAAATTTAATTTTTGCGTTATATAATATAGCTTTTAGTTGACAGTGTACGCAAATTCCTCCAAAAGAAGTAATGAGAGAAATTATTAAAAACATACCTAAGCCGTTAATATTTTTACAATATGCTGTACCATTTGCAACTTCAATTAGTCCAATAAGCAGAGCTTTTAAATATCTATTTGAATTTATATTTAAAATGTTTAGCTGATTGAACAATCCTATAATACCGGAAAAAAACAAAGTAAAACTGCATATTATAGCCATAGATTTAGCAGAATCTTGAACAGATATAACAAAAGCTTGAGTGATTGGCATATTGTTTTTGTTAGTCTTAGTTTTTTCAATTGATTTTCCAATTGAACTGAATATGCCTACGAGAAAAAATGCTACTATCTGTGAAAAAAACAGAATGATTCCGGGAACTATGCTGCAAAATAATGGAACCGATATGCCTCCGATAAGAAAAGCTGGTCCTGAATTAACACAAAAATAAAGCATTCTTGTTGCAATCTTTTTACTAATTTTACCAGATAAAACCATGTCTGAAATGAGCCTAGCACCAGCAGGATAACCACAAATTAGGCTAAAAAGCAAGGTTGGTCCTAAAGATATGTCAAGTTTAAACAATTTGCTGCAAACTATACTAAATGGTTTTAATATTATTTCAAGTAAACCTGTCTTTTTGAAAAAGTCAGATAAAACGAGAAATATAAAAAGAGACGGGATTAAAATATTTAAGCAAATTCCTATTCCGTCTTCTATGGCGTTTGCTATTTGTTTTGAATAAAAGAGTGTAGTTAGAAGAATCATTATGGCAATAGCGCCTATAATGAATTTGAACTTAAATTTCATAATATATCTTCCTCCACAAAAATGTATATGATAGAATTTTTTGCAATATAAATGATCGTATAAGATGCAAATATATAATTGGGTGGTGGAAAAGCGTGCCAGAAATTATTAACAGAATTGGACGGAATGTTTCGCGCTTTTTAAATTTTTCTACAGATCTATTGACTGATGATATGACAGTGACACTCTATTCCGGATATCAAGCAGTTATTGATGGATATAAACAAATCATTGAGTATGACGACAATATATTAAGATTATCTAACGGGAATAAACAGCTTAGGATTATGGGTTCAAATTTAGTTTTGTGTGAGATGTCCGATGATGGACTTATTTTAGAAGGAGATATATGTTCTGCGGAGTTTGAAAAGCACGGGAGGTAATATCGTGATAGGATTTTTAAGATGGATAATTGGTTGGATAGAATTTGATGTTGAAGGAAATTATAATTGTTTTCTCACAGAAGTCAAAAAAAATGTGTGGATGGTAAAAAAGCAAAGAGGTATATTAAGTGCTCGTTGTTTTTTAAAAGATTATAAACATATATTAAAAATAGCAAAAAATAATCAATGTGTTTTAAGTGTATTAAAAGAAGTTGGTTTTCCATGCATAATTAAAAAATATAGATTTCGTTTAGGACTTGCAGTAGGTTTGTCCATTTTTATTTTTATAATGATAGTTTCTAATTTTTTTGTATGGGATGTAGAAGTGCATGGAAATGTTATGATATCAGACGAAAAAATATTTAGAGCTTGTGATAAATTTGGTTTGCATTCAGGATCAATAATATCAAATGTTGATGAAAAAGAAATTGAGTTTGCGTTAAAAAATGAATTTCCGGAAATTTCATGGATATCTATAAACCGTATAGCTTCAAAATATGATATAGAAATTAGTGAATTAAGGCCGAAAAGTGAGATAGTAGATAATGAACAGCCTTGCAATATTGTAGCAGCTTTTGATGGAGAAATATTGTCAATTGAGCCCTACAATGGATTCACACAAGTAAAAGCGGGAGATGTTGTAAAAAGAGATGATTTACTAGTTAGCGGGATAAAAGAAATAGAGGACAAAGAAGAGGTTTTATTTGCTCATGCTGATGCAAAAGTTGTGGCAAAAGTTGATAGAAATAATGAAATTATAAGACCTAAATATGCAATCAGAAGACAAAAAACCGGGGAGCAACAGATCAAAAAAAAATTGCTTTTTTTTGGTTTAAAATTACCGCTTGATTTTAATAAAATATATGAAAATGGAAATGAATGCCAAAATTATAGCGAGCCAATTGAAATTTTTGGTATAAGATTGCCAATATTTATACAAACTACAGTATATGATATTTATGAAGAGGTAAAAATAGAAAATGATTCGCAACAGATTAAAAGACTGCTTATGTATGATCAGAAAAATTGGGAATCAAATGAACTAAAAAACAGCAAAATACTTGAACGCACTTATGATTATGAAGAAACTGAGGATGGTGTTGCACTAAAAGCAAATTGCGTTGTTGAGCAAAGAATTGATGAAAAATGTCCAATTACCTTAAAAAATAATTAATTGTTAGTTTATTTTGTTGTATTTAATTGTATGAATATATGAAGTAATATGACGAAATTTTTAAAATGATGGTGAATTTATAAATGAGTTGTATATCGAACTTTTGTTAATTTCGTAGAAATAACATAAAAATATTTTAATTTATGAGAATATTGTGATATAATAATTCTATAGACATTTAATAAAATATTTATAAAATTATTATATACTATCAACATAACATTGGAGGAATATAAATTTATATGCTTGAACAGTCCGTTAGTATAGATAATATTCAAGATATATCCGCTTTATTTGGCAGCTATGATGAGAATATAAAATTAGTCAAACGGGAGTTTAATGTTTTAATAGTCAGTCGAAGAAACAGCATAAAAATAAGTGGTGAGCCAGACAATGTTATGATGTCAAAAAAAGTAATTGAAACTATGCTGTCACTTATATCAAAAGGCGAAGCTTTAACCGAACAGAGAATAAGATATGTGATGTCACTTATAGCAAGCGGTGACACTGAAAAGCTTAACAAACCATCAACTAATTGTGTTTGTGTTACTTCTAACGGAAAACCTATTAGGGTTAAAACGTTTGGTCAAGAAAAATATATAAATGCCATAAGAAAAAATACAGTTGTTTTAAGCATAGGTCCTGCAGGAACAGGGAAAACTTATCTTGCTGTTGCAATGGCTGTTAATGCTTTTAGGACAAGCGAGGTTAGTCGTATTATTTTAACGCGGCCTGCTGTTGAGGCCGGTGAAAAATTGGGCTTTTTGCCGGGAGATTTGCAAAATAAAGTAGATCCGTACCTTAGACCGCTATATGACGCACTTTTTGATATGATGGGTCCTGATAGTTTTCAACGAAATATGGAAAGAGGAAACATTGAGGTTGCTCCGCTTGCTTATATGAGAGGACGGACTTTGGATGATAGCTTTATAATTTTAGACGAAGCCCAAAACACCACGTCTGAACAAATGAAGATGTTTTTAACAAGACTTGGCTTTAGGTCAAAAGCAGTAATTACGGGAGATATTACGCAGATTGACTTGCCTGATAAAAACAAGTCAGGATTGCTCGAAGTTATTAAAATTCTTAAGGGCATTGATGGCATTGATATAGTAAATTTTACTGAAAAAGATGTTGTGCGACATCGATTGGTTCAAGATATAATAAAAGCCTATGATAAATATAATAAACAAACAAAAAGCAAAAAAGATCAAAATCGGTAAAAAATTTAATTAGAAAGGGGAGATTAATTTTGGGAAAGTTAAGAGTGCTGATTACAAACAATCAACATGTTGTAAAAATTCCAAGCGGTATAAGGTTTTTGATTAGGCGTTGTTGTCATGCTGTTCTGGTTTCAGAAGGAATTGATAATGATGCTGAGATAAGCGTTTCTTTTGTGGATAATGAAAAAATTAAAGAATTGAATGCTAAGTACAGAAATAAGGATATTGAAACAGATGTGCTATCATTTCCGTTAGGAGATAATAACAGGTTTAATATTGGTGAGGATGGCGTGATTCTTTTGGGAGATATTGTAATTTCATTTGAAAAAGCAAAACAACAAGCAAGTTGTTATGGACACTCTATTCAAAGGGAAGTTGCATATCTTACGGTACACTCTATGTTACATTTGCTGAACTATAATCATGAAAATGGCGGAATTGAGGCCGTACATATGAGAGAACGTGAGGAGGCTATACTTAATAAGATAGGGTTGTCACGAAACGGAATGTATATGAATTTGAACAATGATGATTAATTTAAGTGAACTGCGCAGTCTAAAAAAGAGTTTTCTATTTGCCATAAGAGGGCTCATATATTGTATAAAAAATGAACGCAATATGAGAATTCATATTGTTGTAGCTGCGAATGTAATATTATTTTCTATATTTTTTGATCTTACTAGAATTGAGTATGCTTTGTTGTTTTTAATTATCGGATTAGTTTTGCTATGTGAAACAATAAACACGGCTATTGAGGCTCTGGTGAATTTAGGGGCTCCTTCATATCACAGCTTAGCTAGAATAGCTAAAGATGTTGCAGCTGGTGCGGTTTTGCTTGTTTCTGTAATTTCTGTGGCGGTTGCTATTGTGCTATTTGGGCATCCAAATAAACTATTTGATACATTGATTAAAATAGTTAATAATCCCATGTTATTTTTGTTGTTTTTACTTCTCATAGGTGGCGGAATAGTTTTTATATTTAAAGGGTTTAAATTAAACTTAACCAAAAAAATGAAAAAGACTGAAGAAGTTAAAATTTATAAGCCTAAAAAAAAGAGTAATTTTAAATTTTGATAATATAAAATATAATATTATTGCGAGATTTTATATTCTTAGCAGTGTTGCATTTAAAAAAATTAAGGGGTGTTGAATATAGATAAAAAATCAGTTTTTGTTGCAATAGTTGGAAAATCCAATGTTGGGAAGTCTTCACTTATTAATAGATTAGTGGGTGAAAAGATTGCTATTGTATCTCATAGACCACAAACTACAAGAAACAGAATAACAGGAATATTGACAAAAGGAACATATCAATATGTTTTTTTAGATACACCCGGTTTATTTAAATCTAAAGACAAATTAGGTCACAAAATGGTCAAAACAGTCAAAAACAGTACAAACGATGTTGATCTTATAGTTATGGTAGTAGAACCAAGCGAAAAAATAGCCATGGCAGAAAAAGATTTTATAGAAACTTTCAAAAAAATAAACATTCCTGTGATACTTGTGATAAATAAGGTTGATTTAATAAAAAACGACAATGAGTTAATAAAAATAAAAAAACTTTATAATGATGCATATAATTTTGAGTCCATTATCCCTGTTTCTACAATATCGGGAGATGGAATTGATGATTTGATGTCAAATGTTAAAAATCATGCTATAGAAAGTGAGCATTTTTTCCCAGCAGATATGATTACAGATAAGTCTGAGAGGTTTATTGCGTCTGAAATTTTAAGAGAGAAGCTTTTAATTAATATGCGTGATGAAATTCCTCATGGAACGGCAGTTTTGGTTGAAGAAATGAAAAGAGTCAAAAATTTGTTTCATATATATTGTGTTATTTATTGCAACAAAGAAAGTCATAAAGGTATAATAATAGGGAAAAATGGAGCTATGCTTAAAAATGTCGCTACTCAAGCTAGAGTTGAGATGGAAGATTTTTTTAACTGCAAAGTCGATTTAAAGTGCTGGGTTAAGGTGAAAAGTGATTGGAAAAATCAAGAATATCTTTTAAAATCACTTGGTTTTATGGATGATATGTAACTTGTGTATATTTGTATGAAATGATTATATAAATTAAACATTTTTGCATGGTTTTATTTTGTATATAATTTCCAATTTTTTAATTTTTATGGTTGCATAAAAAATTCTCTTTCGCAAACAATTATATTGTGGGAGGGAAGTGAAATGAACGAAGAAGACAAAAAATGGCAAATGTTTCAAAAAACCGGGCGTATAGATGATTATTTGCGTTATTGTGAGGCAAAACAGGAGATTGAAAATGAATTTCAAAACAACCGGGATAGTTTTAAAGCAAAGGAACTATCTGAGTGAACAAAAATATTTGACTTTGTTAACTGAGGATAGAGGATTAATAGACGTTAAGCTTCGTGTTTTTGGCCAGGTTAATCGTAATGTATTTAGAAATGTCAATGTGATAGGTTATTATCAATTTAATATTTTTGATGGGCGCTATGGCTGTGTAATAGACTCTGCTGAACCGATAGAGCAGTTTTTTGAACTGAGATATGATCCTGAAAAACTTGCAATTGCTCAATATTTTTGCGAACTTACATATTTATTTGTTCCGTCAAAGCAGAGAGCCCAAAGGCATATTAATTTGCTTTTGAATGCACTTTGGCTTTTAAAGGAAGACAAACTTGAAGATAAGTTTATAAAATGTGTGTTTGAATTAAGATTACTTTCTTTGTCCGGATATATGCCAAATTTAGTATGCTGCAAAAACTGCTGTAGTTATGAAAAAGAAAAGATGTATTATATTCCTTTGCAGGGAGTGATAATTTGCAATGACTGCATTGATAAAACTTCCTATGAAGAAAAAATAGAATTGCCAAATTCAGTGCTTAAAGCAATGAGATATATTATATATAAAGAAGATAAAGATATATTTAAATTTAAGCTATATCCGAAATATTTGGATTTTCTTGCATATTTGGTTGAACATTGTGTTTTAATTTTTGCAGAAAAGGAACCAACTACATTAAATATCTATCGTCAGTTTGTTAGGCGGTCTGGAGAAGAAAATGGGTGATTTTAAAAGAAGCAGTAAAATATTAGAACTTGATAAAATTTTAAAATTATTGTGTGAATTTACACATTGTGAAGAAACAAAAAAATTAGCTCTTAATTTAACGCCTTCATCTGATATAAGTTTGGTGCAAAAGATGGGTTTTGAAACAGATGAAGCGCTTACTTTGTCTTTTCGCTTTGGTTCTCCTAATTTTTTTACACTTTTAAATCCATTTAACGCCATAAAAGGTGTGAAACTTGGGCTCTCAATGGACAATGGTGATCTATTAAATATTGCATCAATACTTCGTCAGGCGAGAATTTTAAATCTTTTTAGTGAACGAAATAAAGAATATATCAATCATTTGAATGCTTATTTTGATGAATTAGAACAAAGCAAAGATTTAGAAAGTTTATTATTTAAAAGCATATTGTCAAAAGATTCCATTTCAGATGATGCAAGTGAAGAACTTAAAAGAATTAGAAATTATATTAGAAGGCAAAAACAAAAGATTAGAGATACTCTAGAGAGTTTTACTAAAGGTTCAAAAGGAAAATATTTGCAAGACACAATAGTAACTATTCGTGATAATAGATATGTTGTACCGGTTAAAGCCGAGTATAAATCCGAAATACCAGGGCTTTTGCATGATGTTTCCGCAAGTGGATCTACACTTTTTATAGAACCAACAAGTGTTGTTGAAGCTAACAATGAATTAAGAGTAATGTTTGCAAAGGAAGAAGAAGAACTTAAAAAAATCCTTAGAGATTTATCTTTAAAATGTCTTGAAAATAGTGATTTAATAAACAAAAACTATAAAAATATTTTAGCACTTGATCTAATTTTTGCAAAAGCAAACCTCGGTGCAAAAATGAATGCTATTTTACCTAAAATAACAGATGATGGTAAAATATGCTTAAAAAATGCAAGGCATCCGCTAATTGATAACGATATTGTTGTTCCAATAAATATTGAAATTGGCAATAAATATAGGAGTCTTATCATTACCGGTCCTAACACTGGAGGTAAAACGGTTGCTTTAAAGACAATAGGACTTTTGACAACAATGACTATGTGTGGGCTATTAATTCCTGTTGGTGAAAGCAGCCAAGTTTCTATTTTTAACAACATTTTGGTGGATATAGGAGATGAGCAAAGCATAGAACAATCTTTGTCCACATTTTCTTCTCATATGACCAACATAGTTTCAATATTAAATACGGTTGATGAAAAATCGTTAGTATTAATAGATGAGCTTGGCTCTGGAACAGATCCGGAAGAAGGTGCTGCACTTTCTATTGCAATTGTTGAGGAAATATCTAAAAAAAGAGCATGCCTTGCAGCAACTACTCACTATAATGAACTCAAAGTTTATGCACTTGAGACTGATAATATAGAAAATGCTTGTTTTGAATTTGACGTTAATACATTAAAACCAACATATAAACTTTTAATCGGTGTTCCTGGGCAGTCTAATGCTTTTGCGATTTCTTCTAGAATTGGGTTGTCAGATGAGATTATTAATAGAGCAAGACAATTTATGTCTGGTGGAAAAAATAGCTTTGATAAAGTTATAGGTGATTTAGAATCGCTGCGCAAAGATTATGAAAAAGAGTTAAAAAAGCAAAGACAAGCAAGCTTGGTTATTGAAAATGCAAAAAAACAAATAAAAGAAAAGCAAGATTATGTTGACAAGCAAACAGTTGAAAAATTAGAAAAAGCACAAGAACAAGCGAAATATATTGTTGATAATGTAAGATCTCATTCAAATAGAATATTAAATGAACTGGAAGAGATAAAAAAGAAAAAAGATAAAGAAAATCCAAAAGAGCTTTTAATTAGTGCAAATTCAATTGCAAAAAGCGAACTAAATACTTTATATAAGGAAGCCACACCTGTTATTAAAAGGGAAAATGAAAACTATAAGTTAAAAAGAGAGCTTAAAGTTGGAGATACTGTGCTTATTTATGACATAAATAAAAAAGGACAGGTAGTAAAAGCAGCGGATAAAAGTGGGGTTGTGCTTGTCAGAATAGGTCAGATGAATTTAAGATCTTCTCTTGACAATTTAAGATTTATTGAAGAAGAAAAACCTAAAAAATTCAATGCAAAGGCGAAAAAATCCGTTGTTAGCAAATTATCAAGAAATGCTAGCACTGAGATTGATTTGCGCGGTGATAATGTCGAAGAGGCTTTGGCAAAACTTGATAGATTTATTGATAGCTGTGTGTTGTCTAACATTGAGATTATTACTATTATTCACGGAAAAGGAAGTGGGATTTTAAGAAAAGCCATCAACAAATATCTAAAAAATCATCCATGCATTCGCAGTAAAAGACTTGGTGCTTTTGGCGAAGGTGAAGAAGGAGTTACTATAGCTGCAATTAAATGATTATTGTCTAAGTTTAATTTTTTGTTTTTAATGTCAAGATTCGTTTATATCCGATTTGCTGATATTTTTTTGATTGCCATATCTATATATATTTGACATTGAATCCGAGTTTTGTCCATTTGATATAACTTTTGTATAGTAATTTGGAACCGAGCCCACTATTAATGATTCTGCAAGCAGACAATCGCATTTAGATTGCGTAATGTTTGAATAGCCCGGGATAAATCCTGTTATCTCTGCCGTAACTTCAATGTGGATTTTATGTAATGTTTGATTAATTCCTGCTTCTTCAAGGCTGCTTATTATTTCAGAATTAACTTTGCTTTTTGGCTGCATTTTAATGGATATATTCGGCCCCAGCCCCGAAAACCACATTATCCCGCTAAGTGAACCTATAGGGACAGTTATATTTTCTGATGGAAAGTGTGCAAGTGCATTGTCAACTTTATTAATTATGCTTGTGTGAATATTGGTAACTTGCCTTGCTTTAGTGTGTATAGCGATTATTTTTCCATTGCTGTCTGTTTGTAGATTTACATAGTCATCATAATTTGCATTAACTTCGTTTATTGATTCAGATATGGCTTCGTTTATTTTGGTTGTCGCAAACTGATTTATGTAGTAACTGCACATATTATTTATAATCGGTCTTGTTTGAGAGTCAATGAAAAAAACAAGAGCTATAATTATAACACCAAATAAAATCATTTTATATGGAGTTTTGTTTTTTTTTCGCTGAGTTTTTCTCAAAACACATCACCATCCGTAAGTATATTTTATGCAAAAATGGTGATATTTGTGCAGACTATTTTATAGGATATTTACATAAATCTATAAGTTCACATTTAAAACAGAGAGGTTTTCTTGCGTTGCATATATCTCTGCCAAAGTAAACTATACGGTGACAAAAATCTGAGCTTTCATTTTTAGGAATTATTTTTATTAGTTGATCTTCAATTTTTTTTGGATTTTTTTCATTAACAAGCCCCAAGCGGTTTGTAATTCTAATAAGATGTGTATCGGTTACTATGGCTGGCTTTTTAAAAACATCTCCTAAAATAAGATTAGCAGTTTTTCTGCCAACACCCGGAAGAGACAATAAATCATCCATATTGTCAGGAACTTTGCTGTTAAATTTATATATTAATTGTTGGCACATTTCTACAATGTCTTGGCCTTTTTTGTTCCCAATACCACAAGGTTTTACAATATCTATAACGTTTTGTATATTGGCTTCTGCAAGAGATTGGATGGTAGGGTATTTTTTAAATAGAGCTTTAGTTACAACATTTACTCTTTCGTCAGTACATTGAGCTGCAAGTCTAGTTGATATCAAAAGTTTATATGGTTCATCATTATAATCAAGAGAGCAAGAGGCTTCTTTATAGCGCTGTTTTAGGCGCTTGATTATTATATTAGCTTTTTCTTTTTTAGTCATATTACCATTCCTCCTAAATTGAGTATAGCACAGGCTTTGTTTGGTTGCAATTAGTATAAGTTTTAGGTATAATTTATATTGTGATGGATTATAATAATTTTAATTTTATATCTATTTGGAAGTGATGTTGTGGATTACGATGTTATTGTAATTGGCGCAGGTACGGCAGGGTTAACTGCTGCAATTTATGGTGCTTGTTTGGGGCTTAAAATGAGATGTATTGAAAATGAAATTGTTGGTGGTCAAATTGTTAATGCTTCGGGAATAGTCAACTATCCGTTAGCAAATAATATGTCCGGTGCGAATTTTGCAAATGCTATTAATAAGCAGGCTAAAGATTTAGGCGTAGAAATTTCATTGGAAAAAATAATAGATATAGAGCTTGGTGGTAAGACAAAAATTATCAAAACTAAAAATTCAAAATATGAATCTAAAGCTGTTATTATTGCAACCGGAGCTCATCATAAACAACTTGAGTGTGATGGTGAAGAAAATTTTAAAGGAAAAGGTGTTGCTTATTGTGCAACTTGTGATGGCAGATTTTTTAGGAACAAAGTTGTAGGTGTTGTTGGTGGTGGCAACACGGCATTAGAAGACACTATTTATTTGTCAAATATCTGCAAAGAAGTACACTTGATACATCGCAGAGATTCATTTCGAGCTGTAAAGCGAAATATTGAAGCTTTAAAACAAAAAGATAATATAATTTTACATTTGAATAGGGAAGTAATTAAAATTGAAGGAGAAAATACTGTTAAACAAGTAATACTCAAAAACACAAAAACAGAAGATAATCAAAAATTAAGACTTGATGGGCTTTTTATTGCAATTGGATTACAACCGCAAAATGAAGAATTTTCACAATGGGTGGATTTAGATAAAAAAGGATATATTATAGCGGATGAAAACTGTAAAACTAAAACAGATGGTGTGTTTGTTGCAGGCGATACAAGAACAAAACAAGTGAGACAGTTAGTTACAGCAACGGCAGATGGTGCTGTTGCAGCTTTAATGGCTGCAAATTATATAAATCATAGAGATATTTAAAGTTTAGTTTTACAACATGACACTCTTTTAATTTTAGAAAAAATATTAACTAATTTGGCTTAATTTTTTACTCATAAAATAATTTGTAAATAATAAGTTTTGCAATATTTATAAATTATTGCTGACGCTATATTAAATAAATAGAGTAGATTTAAGTAAGAGTGCAAGAATTTAGTTAAAGCAAATTTATTAAAAGCATGAACAAAAATTTAAAAAAGCTTTAGCGATATCTACAAATCGAAAAAAACATTTTTATTTTATAGCAAAGAAAAATATATAAATGCATTTTACTAAGTATAATTAATTTACATTACATATATATTTTTTATTTTGTTTTTGCCTTATCTTTCTTATGAAACACCCTCTTGTAAAAAATACACCATTTTGAAAAAGGGTGCGTTTTTATTTTAATCTAGAATTTAGAACATAAAAATTTATGTATAATTTATTAACAACATTAAAAAAACCATAAATAAGGGCTTTCTTTTTTTATAATTTTTAATACTTAAATGGTGCGGTTAAGAGGACTTGAACCTCCACCGAGTTGTCTCGACTAGAACCTGAATCTAGCGCGTCTGCCAATTCCGCCATAACCGCATAAATATTACGCAAAAATTATATCACATCAAAAAATTAAAATCAATAAAAGACTTTTTATGAGAGTGCCTTTAAATTAGTTTTACAATGATGTGTGAGAAAATATGAATAAGATAACACAAACTACGTTTTAACATCAATCTTTAATTTTTTATGCTAAAAAGCACGATGCTACTAAAGCGGCTATTCACTATTGTACCAATCGACAGTATATTTATTGCTGTTTAAAAAGATATGATGGAGCATTATATTCTCTAATTGATAAGTCTCACAGACCAACCATCATTTCAATCAACACACTGAGGAAGAATTAACATTGATTCGCAATATGTAACTAAGAAATCCCAATACGGGTCTAATTGTCTTGTGGGTAAAATTGCGGCAGAGTGGATAGTTACTCTTTCTAAGTTAGGAATAAAGCACAAAATGATAATACCATATGCACCAATACATAATGGCAAAGTGGCATGTTCTCATAGTAAGGATAATTAATAATTTTATGCTTCACATACATTCTATTTATTCAATGATTTCAAAAAGCAACTGGTGGTTAGAAGTAGTTAATGCAATAATTTTCTAATGCGTCCTCTAAATTGACATTCTCCTGAACATACTCTTCTTCTTTTCCTAATTTGTAACACTTCATTTTTAAACCTATGTCGTCTTAATATTAATTTGACTAACAATTCATCATATGTTAAAATCATGGCTAATCGATTTAAAATTTATCTATTAGTTTTTTATTATATATTAAATTTTGGAGGAAGATTTATGACAGTTTTCGAAGAACTGAAAAGACGCGGGTTAATTGCACAAATGACTCACGAGGAACAAATTGAAGAAAAACTTACAAATGAAAAATGTACATTTTATATAGGCTTTGATGCAACGGCAGACAGTTTGCATGTAGGCCATTTTTTACAGCTTGTAGTTATGAAACATCTTCAAAAAGCTGGACACAGACCTATCGTTTTACTTGGAACCGGAACTACACTTGTAGGTGATCCGACTGGCAGAACCGACATGAGAAAAATGCTAAAAAAAGACGATATTGATTATAATGCAGAATGCTTTAAAGAGCAAATGTCGCGCTTTATTGATTTTTCTAACGATAAGGCTTTAATTATTAAAAATGGTGATTGGCTTTTAAATCTTAATTATATTGACTTTTTACGCAATGTAGGTAGGTATTTCTCTGTAAATAAGATGTTAACTGCTGAATGTGTTAAATCAAGACTAGAGCATGGCTTGTCCTTCCTTGAATTCAACTATATGCTTATGCAAAGTTATGACTTTTTAAAACTATATGAAAATTATGACTGCACTTTGCAATTAGGTGGAGATGACCAATGGAGTAATATTTTAGGAGGTATAGATTTAATCCGTCGCGTTAAACAAGAGCAAGCATATGGCATGACATTTTGCCTTCTTACTACAAAAGAAGGTAAAAAGATGGGTAAAACTCAAAGTGGAGCATTGTGGCTGGATGCTAACAAATGTTCTCCATATGACTTTTTCCAATATTGGAGAAATATTGATGATACTGATGTTATAAAATGCCTTAAACTTTTAACATTTCTTCCGATAGAACAAATTGAATCTATGGAAAACTGGGAAGATGCAAAAATTAACGAAGCTAAAGAATTACTTGCTTTTGAAGTTACTAAGATGGTTCACGGCAAACAAGCTTCTGATGAAGCCCTTAAAACATCAAAAGCTCTATTTTCCCAAGGTACTATTAACGAAAATATGCCTACTACTAAGCTTTCTATCAATAATTTTAAAAATAATGAAATTGGTACTTTAAACTTACTTGTTACATGTGGCCTGTGTAAATCTAATGGCGAAGCAAGAAGACTTGTTTTACAAGGTGGAATTACTATAAACAGTGAAAAAATTATAGATCCTACTACAAACATAAATATGACAGAATTTAAAAATGGTCTCATAATCAAAAAAGGTAAAAAAGTATTTCATCGCGTAATAATTTAAGAATCTTTTAATAATTCTTTAAGGGACACTACCAAACAAATTTAAATCGTAAATTTTAAATAGGTAAATAAAAAGTTGTGTAACCTTTACTTTAACAATATTATTTTCTAAAGCTATGATTTAAACTAGTTAACTTAAATATTAGTGTTTATTTTTATATTTAAAACATATTATATATTGAATATATATTTTAAATATAATTTTCAAGCAATATAAATTATTTAAAATTATACTTTTAAATTAAATTAATTTTTTAAATGTTGTAGGAGTGTTATAAATGCTGAAAAGGTTACGTCATAATATTAAAGTTATTAAAAAACAAGATCCTGCGGCAAAAAGCAACATACAAATATTGTTGTTTTATCCTGGACTTCATGCTGTAATGTTACATCGTCCGGCTCATTGGCTTTATAAGCATCATCACTATTTTTTAGCACTACTATTATCGCATATATCTCGTTTTTTTACTCAAATTGAGATTCACCCGGGAGCTCAAATAGGATGGGGGCTTTTTATCGATCATGGCTGTGGTGTAGTGATAGGAGAAACGGCAGTGATAGGAAATAATTGTTTAATTTATCAAGGTGTTACACTTGGCGGTACTGGGAAAGAAACTGGTAAACGTCATCCAACTCTTGGAGATCATGTCGTTGTTGGATGTGGTGCAAAAATTTTAGGTCCTTTTAAAGTAGGATCTTGTTCGAGAATAGCTTCTGGTGCTGTTGTTTTGCAAGAAGTTCCAGAACACTCTACAGCTGTTGGTGTGCCTGCAAAAATTGTGAAAATAAATGGTGAAAAACTTAGCTATTAATACAGGAATCTTGATCAGGTGCATATACCAAAGAATTAAACAAAATAAAAAAAGAACTTGCTAAATAAAAAAGAAAAAATAAATATCATTTTACCATGTTAACAAAATTTTAGAGTAGTTATAAAATAAGAATTTAAGTTAAGTGCTAAAATTGTCAAAGTTAATTTTAAGTATTTATATTCTATTATTGTTTCTACATAAGTAAAATTATAAATAGCTCGTTAAAGTTAATTGCAAATAAGTTATGTGATTAAACCTACATACATATCAATATTTTTCGCATTGTATTGAGATACTATATAAGTTGCAAATAGTCTTTTTTAAGTTTAAAATTTTTATGCAAAATTAAAAAATATATGTGAAAAATTTTGCTTATTTTTTATATTATTTATGCTTTATAACTTGCTGTTCTGTATTAATATTACATATAAATTATTTAATATTTAATCATTTGAGTAAGAATATATTTATTTAAAAAAATATCAAGTTTAAGGTTGCTTCGGTTATAATGGATTTGGTTTTGTGAAGATTTTAATATAAAGCGTTACATTTTAGTTGAATTATTTAATGTTCTTTATATTTATATTCTAAACATTTTAAGATCTCCAATTTTCTTTCCAATTTTTGATTTTTTATTATTTTTAAGGTATAATACTTCGGTAACATTCAAATTAAATATAATAATAAATTTAATGAGACACTATACTTAGCAATGCATTTATAAATATCGGAATTTGTCTCTTTAGATTGTATAAATACGTTTTTATAATATTATCTTCATTTTAAGCAATTTAGATATGTTAATTTTATTCTTTACATATATTTATATAATGTTTTTAAGTTATATCTCATGTTTTGGAGGGGTATATTGATGAAAATATATAATACATTAAATAGAAAAATTGAAGAGTTTAAGCCTATAAACCCTGGGAAAGTTATGATGTATGCATGCGGTCCTACTGTGTATAACTATATACATATAGGTAATGCGCGACCAATAATAGTTTTTGATTGTTTTCGTAGATATTTAGAGTATCGTGGCTATAAAGTAACTTTTGTGCAAAATTTTACAGATATTGACGACAAAATCATACAAAAAGCCAATGAAGAAAACTCTACTGTGCACGATATTGCTGAAAAATATATAACAGAATATAAAATAGATGCTAAAGGGCTTGGTGTTAACCCACCATCTATTAATCCAAAAGTAACTGAATCTATACAATTAATAATAGATATTGTTGACAAATTAATTAAGAATGGGCATGCTTATGAAATAAATGGTGATGTTTATTTTAGCACGAGTTCTTTTTCGGAATATGGCAAACTGTCTCACATGCCTCTTGATCAATTAGATGCTGGAAAAAGAGTTGAAGTTAATTCAATTAAACGTGATCCTATGGATTTTGCTATCTGGAAAGCGGCAAAACCCGGTGAAATGTCTTGGGAGTCTCCGTGGGGAAATGGCAGGCCAGGCTGGCATATAGAATGTTCAGCTATGGCGATTAATTATTTAGCACCAACTATAGACATACACTGTGGTGGTCAGGATTTGATTTTTCCGCATCATGAAAACGAAATAGCTCAAAGTGAGTGTGCAACTAATGTTTCATTCGCTAATTATTGGATGCATAACGGATATATTAATGTTGACAATAAAAAAATGTCTAAGTCAAAAGGCAACTTCTTTACCGTAAGGGATGTAGCTGAAAAATATGGATATGAACCAATTCGCTATATGATGCTTCAAGCTCATTATAGAACTCCTATAAACTATAATGTGGATATTATTGAGCAATGTAAAGCTTCTTTGGTTAGGATTGCAACATTTAATGATAATTTAAAATTTATGATAGAAAAATCAAATCCCGGAAATGTCTTAGACAAAGATAAAGAAAATATATGGTCATATCGCGATAAATTTATAAAAGTAATGGATGACGACTTTAATACTGCGGATGGTATATCGGTTATTTTTGAGTTTATACGAGATATGAATAATTACGTTTCCGGTACTGTTCACACTTCAAAAGATCACCTACTTTTAATTAAAAATTTATTCGATGAACTAACTCAAATTCTTGGAATTGTTCCCATAAAAGACGATGAAGACAAAATACCAAAAGAGGTAACCGAATTGTTTGAAAAAAGAAAAAAGGCAAGAAAAGAAAAAGACTTTGCATTGGCAGATAGCTTGCGAGAACAGATCGCTTCACATGGATATTTGGTTGAGGAAACAAGACAAGGAAGCAGACTTGTGCCTATAAACAACTTTAAAAATTAAAAAGATTATAAAATTTAGGAGTGTAAATTATGAAAATAAATAAAATTTGTTGTGTGTTTGTTTCTCTTGCTATATCTTTTACAATAACAGGTTGTGCAAACAGTGATAAATCACAAACATCTTCATTATCAAGCGCATCTGAATCCTCCAAAATGAGCTCTCAAGCAATTGCAAGTTCACTTGTAACCGAAGGTGTTGTCGAAGATCAATTAGCTTTGCCTGAAGAGGGTGAGCAAATCGCAATTTTTCATGTTAAAGATTATGGCATAATTAAATGCCGTTTGTTTCCTCAAGTTGCTCCAAAAGCAGTTCAGAATTTTATCGGGCTTTCAAAGCAAGGAAAATATGATAATGTGCAATTTCATAGAGTTTTAGAGGATTTTATGATTCAAAGCGGTGGCAACAGTCAAAGCATATATGGCAGCGGATTTAACGTTGAATTAAACCAGTCGCTTCACCATTACAACGGTGCACTTTGCGCGGCAAGAACTACAAGTCAAACAACTGGTCAGTCAAGCCAATTTTATATCGTTTCAAGTAATGCGGGAAAAACTGCTGACTTTGATTCTATAGCAAAGCAAGTAAGCAGCAAATATAAACAACAAGGCTCTAAAATTTCTTTACAATATAGTGATGCTGTTAAAGAAAAATATAGAGAGGTTGGTGGATATCCCGGACTTGATATGCAATATACTGTTTTTGGACAAGCTTTTGAAGGCCAAGATGTTATAACAAAGATTGCTGCTTGTCCAAAAAGTACGGAGTTGTCCTCATCAGGAGAATATTCTACGCCATCACCGGAAGTGATTTTGGAAAAAGTCGAGATAGTAAATTATGAGTAAATATAATATGATATTTAAAAGTCGTTATATATTATTTTAAATGAAAATCAGAAATTTTTTGGCGGCGAAAAATGTAATTATTTTTAACAAAATTTTGACAAACATATTATTGCATTGACAAAAAATCAAAACGACCTTAATGTTTTTTAAAAACAATATGATTAATTTAATTAAGCACGTGAACATTTAGATAATTTAATATTTATTGATATAAGGAAATTAAAAAGTAAGGGTATTTTTATGGCAACAAGAAAAAAACAAGAGTATAATAATGAAAGCATAACATCTTTAAAAGGAGCAGATAGAGTTAGGAAAAGACCTGGCGTTATCTTTGGTTCGGATGGACTTGAAGGTTGTGAACATTCCGTTTTTGAGATCTTATCCAATTCTATAGATGAGGCGCGTGAAGGGTATGGCGACAGAATAAAAATAACTAAGTTTGACAATGGTTCTATAGAAATTGAGGATTTTGGCAGAGGCATTCCTGTTGATTTTAATAAATCAGAAAATAGATATAACTGGGAGCTTGTCTTTTGTGAAATGTATGCAGGTGGCAAATATAACACCAATAATGCCGAAAGCTATGAATATTCACTTGGTCTTAATGGGTTGGGGCTTTGTGCTACACAATATTCTTCTGAATATATGGATGTGGAAATTTACAGAGAAGGCAAAAAGTTCACTTTGCACTTTGAGCATGGTGAAAATATTGGAGGCTTAAAGTCTGAAGAAACTTTGAGAAAACAAACCGGAACTAAGATTAAATGGAAACCGGATATTGAGGTTTTCACTGACATTTTAATTCCAACTAAATATTTTGAAGATGTTTTAAAGCGGCAGGCTATAGTTAATAGTGGCCTTTTGTTTATCTATAAAGACAGCAAAGGAGAAAAGGAATTTTTTTATAAAAACGGCATAGAGGATTATGTAAAAGAAATAGCTGGTGATTCAGCTATTTCATCGGTGAAATGTTATAGTTCTGAGCGAACAGGCAAAGACCGCGCTGATAAACCGGAGTATAAGGTGAAGCTTTCTTGTGCATTTGCTTTTTCAAACCGTGTCAAGCTGATGGAATATTATCATAATTCTAGTTGGCTGGAACATGGAGGATCACCCGAGCGGGCTGCAAAACAGGCGTTTGTTTCGCAAATAGATGCTTTTTTAAAAAACAGCAAAAAGTATAACAAAAATGAGAGCAAGATCACCTTTTCGGATGTAGAAGATTGTTTGATCTTTGTTTCATCATCTTTTTCTACACAAACATCTTATGAGAATCAAACCAAAAAATCTATTACAAATAAGTTTATCTATGAAGCGATGGTTGATTTTTTAAAGCATAACCTTGAGATATATTTTATTGAAAACCCAATTGAAGGTGAAAAAGTTGCTGATCAAATCCTCATCAACAAGCGAAGCAGGGAAAAAGCCGAAAAAACGAGACTAAATCTTAAAAAGACATTGCTTGGCAGTGTTGATGTGGTAAATAGAGTTCAAAAGTTTGTTGATTGCAGAAGCAAAGATTTATCTTTGCGTGAACTTTATATAGTGGAAGGTGATTCGGCTCTTGGCGCCTGCAAACAAAGTCGTGATGCTAATTTCCAGGCTATCATTCCAGTTCGCGGTAAAATATTAAATTGCTTAAAATCCGATTATGATAAAATATTTAAAAATGACATAATAAGGGACATTATAAAGGTTTTGGGATGTGGCGTTGAAGTTAAATCTAAGCTGAGCAAAGATCTTTCCATGTTTGATATGGAAAGTCTAAAGTGGAACAAAATAATTATATGTACCGACGCTGATGTGGATGGCTTCCAAATTCGTACGTTAATTTTAACAATGCTATATCGCCTTACACCCACACTAATTCAAAAAGGATTTGTTTATATTGCCCAATCGCCGCTTTTTGAAATTGAAACTAAAAATAAAACTTACTTTGCTTATAATGAGCAAGAAAAAATCGAAATTGTAGATAAGCTTGATGTTGATAAGGTTAAATATGCGCTGAACAGATCAAAAGGATTGGGTGAAAACGAACCTGATATGATGTGGCTAACCACAATGTGTCCTGATACTAGACGACTTATTAAAATTACTCCCGAGGCTGCCGAAAAAACTGCAAGCATGTTTGACATTATGCTCGGAGACGATCTTCAAGGCAGAAAAGACTTTATTTCAGAGTTTGGGGCTGACTATATAAGCCAAGCTGATATTTCATAATTTAATTACTTAATATATATTAAACAGGAGAAAAAGATGGCCAAAAAACATGTTGAACAATCAAAATCTGCATCAATGGATAATGCATATATTCAAGGAGCAGGTGTAGTTGAAAACCAACCTATTACCGAGACGCTTGAAAAGAACTATATGCCCTATGCAATGAGTGTTATTCTATCGCGTGCCCTGCCTCAAATTGATGGATTTAAACCTTCTCATAGAAAATTATTATATACAATGTACAAAATGGGTCTATTAAATGGCAAGTTAACAAAAAGTGCAAATATAGTTGGCTCTACAATGAAGTTAAATCCTCACGGCGATGCTGCAATATATGAGACTATGGTGCGGTTATCAAGAGGATATCAGGCGCTTTTAATTCCCTATGTGGAGAGCAAGGGCAACTTTGGCCGCTTCTATTCAAGAGATATGGCATACGCAGCTTCGAGATATACCGAAGCAAAACTTGCACCCATATGTTCCGAACTATTTCGTGAAATAGATCAAGATACGGTTGATTTGGTTCCAAATTATGACAACACAACAACTGAACCAACTTTGCTGCCAACAACTTTCCCATCCATTCTTGTAAACTCAAACGTCGGCATAGCTGTTTCTATGGCGTCTTCAATATGTCCTTTTAATTTAGATGAGGTTTGCAACACAACCATAAAATTAATTAAGGGAGAAGAGTTTGATATAACAGAAACTTTGCTTGGACCCGATTTTCCAGGCGGTGGCTTGCTTATTAAAGACGAAATTGCTCTTAAAAATATTTATGAAACCGGTCGCGGTTCAATTAAAGTTCGCAGTCGCTATAGCTATGATAAAAAAAACAACTGCATAGATATCACTGAAATTCCATATACAACAACAGTTGAAGCTATAATGGACAAGATTGTTAATCTTATTAAACAAAACAAAATAAAGGAAATTTCAGATATACGCGATGAAACCGACTTAAATGGGTTAAAACTCACAATAGATCTAAAGCGCGGTACAAATGCCGATAAATTGATGAGCAAATTATATCACCATACTTCGCTTGAAGATGCATATTCATGTAACTTTAACGTCTTAATTGACGGTGTTCCTATGGTTATGGGCGTTAGGGAAATAATAGAGCAGTGGCATAAGTTTAGACAAAATTGCGTTAAGCGCAGAGTTAAATTTGATTTAAATAAAAAAGAAAACAAATTGCATCTTTTAAAAGGACTTAGTAAAATATTGCTTGACATAGATAAGGCAATTAGAATTGTTCGTGAAACGGAAGAAGAAAACGAAGTTGTTTCGAACCTAATGATTGGTTTTGGGATAGACGAGATACAAGCAGAGTATGTAGCTGAAATTAAGCTAAGACATTTAAATCGAGAATATATCCTTAAAAAAACTCAGGAAAAAGATCAACTTATAGAAGACATCAATAACTTAAGGTCTATCCTTGATAACGACAAAAAGATAGATTTAATAATATGCGATGAGTTAAAAGAAGTATCAAAAAAATATGGCAAACCCCGTAAAACAGACTTTTTATATTTAATTGAAGAATATGATGAAGATAAAACAACTGCAGATTATGCTGTTAATTTATTTTTAACTGCTGATGGTTATCTTAAAAAAATCACGCCACAGTCGCTTAGAACAAGTGGTGTTCAAAAACTAAAAGAAAACGACAAGATAGTAACACACCTTGAAACTACCAACAATACCGATTTGCTTTTCTTTAGCAATAAGGCACAGGTTTATAAAACAAATCTTTCTAAATTCAATGATTCAAAAGCAAGTCTGCTTGGAGATTATGTACCTGCAAAGCTCAATTTTGATGATGGCGAAAAGTTAGTGGGAATGGTTGCAACAAAAGATTATTCGGGTCATATATTGTTCTTCTTTCAAAACGGTAAGCTTGCAAAAGTCACGTTGTCATCATATATGACAAAAACGAATAGAAAAAAACTTGCAAATGCCTATTCTTATTTATCTAATTTGTGTGCAATGTTTCAAGAAAATGCTGCTGGTGAATATTTGATTGTTTCAAGTAATCAAAAATATTTAATTGTTAATTCTTCATTGATCAATTCAAAATCTACTAGAAATTCGCAAGGAATTTCTGTTATGAAACTCAACAAGGACTGCTTTGTTAAAAGTGTTACTCCATATACTGAAGGGATGATTAATAACTCATACCGTTTTCGCACTAAAAACTTGCCGGCGCGCGGTGTGGTTCCAAAATTGGAAGATGTTGGAGAACAACTAAAGCTTTAAAATAAAATATTGCCGCTTAGATGATTTCTAAACGGCAGCGATTTAAATTAATCTTACAAACGCATAAAGATTATTTTTTATCGCAAAGTTATTATTATCATGCAATTTAAAAATATTCTCAAAATAATTAAATAGATTAAAAAAATTAGTATATGACAAAAGTAGTGAAAGGATACAAATCTTTTAGATAATTTAAAAAACACGATATTACTATGCTTATTCTGCATACTTCAAAGTATCTATTTTGGGACTCACAAGTCACTAAAAAACAAAAGATAGATTTATAATGTAGATGTTTTAAATTTAGAATTAATACATTATATAACACTTCTTTACAGAAAAACCAAATGTTTATTTCGATCTATAGATATTGCAAAAACTATTTTTAAAATATTTATTTATGTTTTTAATAAATTTGTTTTAGCTGAGTTCTTGTACAATTCACTTAAATATGTTTTTTCTTTCCTGCAGATTTTATTATGGCACTCACTTTTATATAAAATTACTTGACTTTAAAGATTTTTTAAGTTATCATATTATCAGTAAATATTCTTAAGAGGTTAGATAAATTGAGGCTTTGTGAATGAAAAATTCTTTGAACGATTGTGATATTAAGAAATTGGTATCTAGTTATTATGGTTTAATATGTAAAATTGTTCGAGAACATTGTGAAAATAGTGATGATTTTGATGACCTTGTTCAAGAAGGGTTACTGACTTTAATAGACGCTTATAATAATTTTGATGAGAGTTTTGGATTGCAATTTTCAACTTATATTAGAATATGCGTTAGTCGCAAGGTTAACCGAGCAATAGCTTCTTCAAAAGCAAAAAAACACAGTTTACTTAATGATTCTGTTTATTTGGAAGAACAAATTGTTGTAGATTCAGTTAAAAGTCCGGAGCAAATTTTGATTATCAAAGAAAAATTAAGTGATATTAAAACAAATATTGAAATTCTTTTATCTTCGTTTGAGAGAAAAATTTTGCATCTTTATTTGCAATGTATGTCATATAAAGACATAGCAAAATTTTTAAACACATCGCCTAAATCGGTTGATAATGCATTATTAAGGGTTAGACGCAAGCTAAAGAACAATATTAATTTTAAAAGTTGAATATAACCCTATAGCTTAATGCAGAGCGTTGTTTTCAAAGGTGATGGTTTGAGTCCATCTGGGGGCACAAAAATTTTATCTTAAGCGAGGTTATTGATAATGTACGAAGATAAGACATTGATATGCAAAGATTGTGGATCTGAATTTACTTTTACTGCAGGTGAACAAGAGTTCTATGCAGAAAAAGGTTTTTCCAACGAACCGCAAAGATGTAAGGCTTGTCGCGATGCTCGTAAAAATGAATCTAGAGCAAATAGGCAAATGTATACAACGACTTGCGCATCTTGTGGATGTGAAGCTAAAGTTCCTTTTCAGCCTAAAGATGATCGCCCTGTTTATTGTAATGATTGCTTTGTAAAAATGAGAGAAAATTAATAAATATTATATTTGTTATCATACAAAATGCCTCCTTATCATAAACTGTAGGAGGTTTTTGTATAGTTTTATTTTTATATTTAAAATGGTATTATTCAATTTAATTTGAGAATTATAAATTTAAAGGAGGTTTAAAATAATGAATAAGGTAACTAAAGACACATTGATAGGTGACATACTTGATATGGATAGCAGTACTTCAAAATATTTTCTTGAAATGGGAATGCATTGTCTTGGATGTCCAGCTTCAAGAGGTGAGACTGTAGAGCAGGCATGTGAAGTTCACGGCGTTGATGTTGATGATTTATTAGGCAAAATTAACGATCATTTAGCGGTAAAAAATTAATGCAATGCCAAATACAGATAAATAGATGAAAAAGCAATTTTTTATTAGTTTATTTTTGTTGGCAAAGAAAATTACAACAAATTGAATTGACTATAGCTTTGGCAAAAAGTTTAAATAACTTAAAATTTTTTGCTTTTTTTAAAATGGTTTAAAGTTTATAAAATTATAAAGCATGACAAATTGTAATCTTAATGGAAATCTCAATTTTGTTATGTTTTTTTATTGTATTATTTCAAATGTTGTGTTTAACATTTGCCAGTTTTGTGTAAATTTATTCATTAGATTCCAATAGCTAATGCCAGCTAAGTTATATTTTTCGATTAATAAAAACTTTGCATAGATGCTTCTTGGATCACTAAACCAAACTTCATGTTTTTGATTATTAATATAATAATTGAAAAATGGTGCTTGGCTAGTTTCGTCATATGATATAGCTGCATTTTGTGTTAGAGCTATTGTTAGAGCTTCTTCGTTTCCTATCAAACGCGCTCTTGAAATCCCCGGCCTATATGGTAAAGCCCAGTCGTATCCGTAGTTTGGAATACCAAGAAATATTTTGTCTTCCGGTATCTCGGTTAATGCATATTGTATTACTTTTTCTACTTCAGGTAAAGGTGATACGGCCATAGGTGGTCCGTAAGTATATCCCCACTCATATGTCATTAATATTACCCCGTCTGCAGCATTGCCAAGTGCGTTATAATCATGTGCTTCATAAAGAAGACCTCTTTGTGTTGAAGAAGTTTTAGGTGCAAGAGATACATATACCTTATAGTCACCATCGCGTAGTGCCTCTTTGATTGTATGGACAAAATTTGTATAAGCGCTTTTGTTTTCAGGCAATATATATTCAAAGTCAAGTATTAAGCCAGAATAATTTTTGCTTTGCATTGTTTCTATGACTTCGTTTATAAGTTTTTGTTCTAGATCTTGGTTATTGAGTATTGTATTTGATAAATCACTATCAAATATGCCTTCATCTGTTATTGATGATAAAGACATAAGGGGGCTTATATTATATTGCATAGCAGTTCTTAATATAGAATTGTCACGCAGCGGTATAAGTTCTCCATCTTTTGTAAAACTGTATGTAAATGGACTAACATAGGTAAGAAATGGCATAGTATTTCTAAGTAGTTCATGACTTACATTTGGATATGTAAAGCCATTAACAGTTATTGTCTTGGTTGGTTTATCAGTATATGTAATTACTATTTCTTCGCCCGGTATAATTTGTGGTCTTGCAGATAGAGATGGATTGTTTCTATACAGTTGATTTAAAGAAATATTATATTGATTTGAGATATGTTCTAGAGTTTCATTTGGTTCTACGGTATGAGTGATTTCTGGAGTTAAAATTAATATAGACTGACCTACTATTAAATCGTTTGGACGGGGTAGGCCATTTGTTTCCATAAGCATGTGTAAGCTTACGCCAAACCTTTTTGCTATTGAATATAAGCTATCTCCTTGTTGAACAACATAAATTTGCATAAAAAAACCTCCGTTTATATTCTAACTTTGCTTAATTATATGCTCTTAATTTAAAGAACATGCAGTTTTAGAAAATAATGCTTGAGGTTTTATAAAATTACTCTTGGATAGTTTTTAAGGATTATATCTTTTTATTTTTCAATATCATCCAGATCTTGTTTAATAATATATCTAGGTCTGTGTTTAGACTCCAGATATATTTTCCCAATATATTCACCGACTACACCTACTGACAGCAGTACAAGACCACCTATGACCCAAAGTGATATCATAATACTACCCCAACCTAATATCGACTTTCCGCTTATAATATTAATAAATGTATAAATAAGCATTATTATGCTTACAATCAAAGCTAAAATTCCGACTAACGAAATAATACGGATTAATTTGTTTGAAAGTGATGTTATACCTTCAAATGCAAATGATATCATTTTAGTCAAAGGATATTTGCTTTCACCAGCTTCTCTTTTATTTCTTGAGTAATAAACATAATCTGTTCTAAACCCAATCATTGGTATTATTCCGCGTAAAAATAAATTTACTTCTTTAAATTGTTCAAGGCCTTCAATTGCACGCTTGCTCATTAGTCGAAAGTCGGCATGGTTAAAAATTGTTTTTGCGCCAAGAATATTCATAAACCTATAGAAAGTTTCTGCGGTAAATCTCTTGAAAAAATTATCAGAGTCGCGATTATTTCTTACTCCATAAACTATATCACATCCATCTAAATATTTATCCACCATTTTGTCTATTGCATTAATATCATCTTGCAGATCGGCGTCCATTGAAATCACCATATCAGATCGATCTTTAACGGTTAACAGCCCAGCCAAAAGAGCATTTTGGTGTCCACGATTCTTGCTTAGATCTATACCGGTAAACACATCGTCGCTTTGATTTAGTTTGTAAATTATATCCCAAGTTTTATCTTTTGAGCCATCGTTTATAAAACAAATTTTGCTGTTTGAAGCAATTTTTTTGTTATTTATAAGAGAGTGCATTTTTTCTTTTAGTAATTTTGCGGTTTTAGGTAGAACTTCTTGTTCGTTATAGCATGGTATGACAATATATAATATATTTTTCATTTTACGTCCTCCTTTTTATGTGTTTTATTGTGTATATAAGTTATGATTTTTAATTTTAACATTAAAATAATTATACATCAAGCAAGTTTTAGCTAAATTAACAAAAAATTTATGCATACATCACATGACCAACAAAAATCAAAATGATAAAGTGCTATAATTTTGTTTATTCAAAAAATTTAACTAAAAACATGTAAGGCTCAAGAAGCTATTATGTTGTTAAAATCATATTTTTGTAGTAAAGATTTAGTGAGATTTAAAATGTCATTTATTAAATATATAAAAATGCCTAAAAGAAAACAATTTTTTGAACTACATACTTAATTTTTTATTAGTATTGAGTTTATTATTATAATCTGTATTGGTGTGTATATGTACTAAAATTTTAGTATATATATATTAGTAGAATAACACATTTTATCAAGTCAGATTAAAATTAACAATTTTTATATTATTGTTTTTAAATATGTTAAAAATTTAAATGAGTGTGGTGTGGAATATGTATTTTGTTTTAAGGGCAAAAAAACTATTAATATTAACAATAGTTATATCAACTATTATAACATTATTGATAGTTATTAATACTGTAGTTTTTGCGCAAAAACAAATTGAAAATTCTAATATTATAAAAATACCTGTTTTAATGTACCATGATGTGTTAAAGCAAAGGAGTAGGCAGAATAAATATACAACTACGCCTATTAAATTTGAAAAAGATTTAAAATATTTATATGATAATGAATATAAATCTGTTGTTATAAAGGATATAGTTGACTTTGTTGAGAGCGGGAAAGCTCTTCCGCAAAAACCTGTTATAATTAGTTTTGATGATGGTCATTATAATAATGTTTATTATGCTGAACCTCTTCTTGCAAAATATAATATGAAAGCTGTTATGTTTATTGTGGGGGCTTTTAGTGAAAAATCTACTCTTGAGGGTGAGCAAAATCCCAGCTACTCATATGTTAATTGGGACACTTTAAAATCCATGAGCACAAATAATTTATGGGATATACAAAGTCACAGTTGGGATTTGCACGGTAAAAAAGGCGTTGGAAAAAATATGTCAAAAAGTAATGATGAATACAGTAATTTTTTAAAAGAAGATTTTTTGAAAATTAGTGATAAAATAAATGAAATTACGGGTAAAAATCCCATTGCTTTTGCCTATCCTTATGGTCTTACAAACGATACAGCAGAGGAGGTATTAAAAGAACTTGGATATAAAGCAACTTTTACAAGTTTTTCAGGTGAATCTGAAATAAAGAAAGATGATAGTAATAGTTTATTTGGGTTATGTCGTTTTAATTGTAACGAAACCACTTCACTTAAGGATTTGTTAAATGAAAACTAAAATTTTGTGAATTTATATGTATTTATTTTAATTTAAAAATTTTAAAATAAATCTTTTGCGAGTTTATTTATTCATAGAGAAATTTTTGAGTTTTTTATTATAATTAAACTTGCTATTTTATTATAAATAAGATTGGCATAATAAAAATTTATTATATTTTTTATTCCATATCGATTAACCACTATTTACAATCTTTTGTTTGTTATTGCCTTAAATTAAGGCTATATATTATAACAAACAATTTCATTTTTATCTTGCTTTAGTATAAGATAAATATGTTATAAACTCTGACAAGAAAATTACTTGACATTATATTTTAAGTAGTATATAATCATATTATTGTTAAAAGTAGGTTAATTATAGAAGGTGATATATATTGAGTAAACATTTAGAGGTAGGTTTGCTTTTAGATTATTACGGTTCTTTATTGACCAAGACACAATATAATTTAGCTGATTTATATTATAATCAAGATTTATCTTTATCAGAAATTGCAGAAAATACAGGCATAACCCGTCAAGGCGTATATGATAGCATTAAGAGGACAGAAGAAGCTCTTAAAAAATTTGAAAAAAAGCTCAATATGAAATCTAATCTTTATAAAATAAATAATATAGCAGTTGAAATATTAAGAATAGTTGATAAACTAAAAAAGGACGAATCTGAAGAGGTGACAAAAATTAAGTTGCTGATAAATGAATTGTTAAATGAGGTGAGAAATCAAAATGGCATTTGAAGGTTTGTCAAGAAAACTATCAAGTGTATTTAAAAAACTTCGCTCTAAGGGTAAGCTTAGTGAAAGCGATGTAAAAGTTGCTATGCGTGAAATTAAACTGGCACTTTTGGAGGCCGATGTTAACTATAAAGTAGTTAAGAGTTTTATTTTAAAAGTTAGTGAGCGTGCAATTGGATCAGAGGTTCTTGAGAGTTTAACTCCTGCTCAACAAGTCATAAAAATCGTTAACCAAGAACTAAGCAGTCTTATGGGCAGCAAAGAAAATAAAATTAATTTTCCGTCTAAACCTCCTTGTGTAGTTATGATGTGTGGACTTCAAGGAAGTGGTAAAACAACTCATTGTGCAAAAATAGCAAAATATTATCTTAAAAAAGGTCATAGGCCTTTACTTGTTGCTTGTGATGTTTACCGACCTGCTGCTATCGAGCAATTAAAAATCGTTGGAGAACAAGTCGGGGTTTCTGTTTTTGAAATGGGTGCTGGAGATCCTGTTAAAATTGCTAAAGAATCAATTAAACATGCAAAAGATTATGGAAACGATCTTGTACTGTTGGATACTGCTGGACGACTTCATATTGATAAAGATCTTATGGATGAGTTGAGCAAAATAAAAAAAACAGTAAATCCAAATGAAATTTTGCTTGTTGTCGATTCAATGACAGGTCAGGATGCAGTAAATGTTGCTGAAAAATTTAATGAAACAATAGGCATAGATGGTGTCGTTTTAACTAAGCTTGATGGAGATACACGTGGTGGTGCTGCTCTGTCAGTTTTAGAGGTGACCAAAAAGCCAATAAAGTTTGCCGGTGTTGGTGAAAAACTTGATGATCTTGAATTGTTTCAACCCGAAAGAATGGCATCAAGAATACTTGGCATGGGAGACATGCTCACTTTAATTGAAAGAGCAGAAGAAAATATAAAAGCAAAAGATGCTGAAAAAATGGCAAAAAAACTCAAAGATAATAGTTTTGATATGAATGATTTACTAGAACAAATGAATCAAATTAAGAAATTAGGTTCTATTAAAGATATTATTGGCATGATTCCGGGAGCAGCTAAGAGGGTAAAAAGCTCTGATTTAGAAAACGGGGAAACAAAAATAATTAAAATTCAAGCTATAATATCTTCTATGACAAAAAAGGAAAGAGAAAAACCTTCAATAATAAATCCTCAGCGTAAAAGAAGAATAGCAGACGGTAGCGGAACTACGGTACCTGATGTTAATCAGCTTTTACGACAGTTTGAACAAATGCAAAAAATGTTTAAACAGATGAACGCTAAAGGAAAACGCCGAAAGAAGAAACTTCTGCTGGGGCTTGGAGATTTTAACTTGTTATAAATGTTTCATTTTTTGGGACATTAAATAATATATAAATACTGGGAGGAAAAATAATGGCTGTAAAAATAAGATTGCGTAGAATAGGTGCAAAAAAAGCTCCTTTTTACAGAGTGGTAGTTGCTGATTCGAGATATGCACGTGATGGAAGATTTATTGAAGAAATTGGTACTTATGATCCGTTAAAAAATCCATCAGAATTTAAAGTTGATGCAGAAAAGGTAAAGTCTTGGATATCAACAGGTGCTAAACCAACGGATACAGTAAAAAAGCTTTTTAAAGTTAATGGAATTATAGACTAATTGGAGGTTTTATTTAATCATGGAAAAATTATTAATTGCTATTGCAAAAGGATTAGTTGAAGACAAAGATGCAGTAAATGTTACTGTAGGTGAACCTACCGAGGATGGATCTTTGGTATATCATCTTAATGTTGCTGATGGTGACAAAGGCCGTGTTATTGGCAAGCAAGGAAGAATTGCAAAATCAATAAGAACAGTTATGAGAGCTGCTGCTAATAGACTTGGTAATAAAATCATTATAGAAATTGACTAATATAATGAATAATAATGTAAGTTGCTATTTTATAAATTTATTGTGAAGCAAACTCATGAAGAGAAAAGAATTTTTGGAAGTGGGTAAAATAGTAACAACACATGGACTCAAGGGTAATGTCAAAATACAGCCGTGGTGTGATGAATCAACTGTTATATCTGATCAGTCTCGTCTGTTTTTTGATTCTAAAGGGCAATTTTATCGAGAAATTGAAGATGCAATGGTTTATAAAAACGTTGTTGTTGTTAGATTCAAAGGTATTGATTCAATAGAACTGGCTCAAAAACTTCGAAATCACATAGTATATATAAATCGTAACGATCTTATTTTAGCTGAGGGAAGTTATTTTATTCAAGATTTAATTGGTCTTAATGTTTATGATGCAGATATTCAAGGCCTTTGCTATGGCAGGGTTGTAGAAGTTTTGCAGTCTGGTGCAAATGATGTATACCGCATTTTAGACAAAGGCGGTAAAGAACGCTTAGTTCCTGTAATAGATGATGTCGTTTTAAAAATTGATGTTGACAATGACAAAATTATTATTAGACCGTTAGAAGGATTATTTGATGATTAATATTAATATTGCCACATTGTTTCCTGATATGTGTGAATCGGTATTAACCTCAAGTATGATAGGTCGTGCTAGAAGATCAGGACTTGTTAACATTTTCACCTATAATATACGTGATTTTACTGACGATAAGCATAATCGTGTGGATGACGCACCTTATGGTGGTGGCAAAGGAATGCTTATGCAGGCAGATCCTATATATAAATGTTTTGAATATGTTTCAAAAATATATCCAGAACCAATGCATGTAATCTATCTTTCGCCTAAAGGAAAGACTTTGACACAACATAAAGCGTTGGAATTATCAAAATGTAAACGACCTTTGTTTTTAATTTGTGGGCATTATGAAGGCATCGATCAAAGAGTAATTGACGAAATCGTTGATGAAGAGATTTCCATTGGCGACTATGTTTTAACCGGTGGAGAGTTACCGGCTATGGTTTTGGTTGATGCAGTGACAAGACTAGTGCCGGGAGTTTTAGCAAGCTCTGAGTGCTATCAAGAAGAAAGCCATTTTAGTGGTTTGCTTGAATATCCTCAATATACGAGGCCTGAAATTTGGCACGGTAAAAAAGTACCGGAGGTTCTCATATCAGGACATCATGCTAATATTGAAGAATGGAAAAAGCAGCAATCTATTGAAGTTACTAAGCAAAAAAGACCTGACTTGCTCGACCTTGTTCAAAATAAATAAACATTTACATAAAAGTTTATTAACAAAAAATAATGATATTGTACAATAATTTCATTGTTAAGGGGTTAAAATATTTGCATCTGATAGATATTTTGTTAAAAATTTTATTTTATATTGACGATTATAAGCTAAATGTTATAATTAATTTATAGTTCAAAACTTAATATCGAGGTGTATATATATGTACGTTAAAGAAGTTTCTGTACAAAATCAAGTAGGGTTACACGCGAGGCCTGCCACTTTTTTTATTCAAAAAGCTAATGAATATAAATCTTCAATATGGGTAGAAAAGGAAGATAGAAGAGTTAATGCAAAAAGTCTTTTGGGCGTTTTATCATTAGGCATAATGGGTGGCACTCCAATTAGAATAATTGCTGATGGCTCGGACGAGCAGCAAGCTGTTGATTCGTTGGTTAAGCTTGTTGAAAGCGGTTTTAAAGGCTAGTTAATATAAAAATTTACAAATTTTAGGATTCTTGGTTAAAGGCCAAGAATTTTTTTGCTTATTTAAAATGATATAGTATAATAAAATAAGACGGCATAAAAAGAGTTTAAAAATATTTGGAGAATTTAACATGCATGACAAATTAGAAAAATTAAAAGATAAAGCGCTAAGGCTTACCGATAAACCAGGTGTTTATTTAATGAAAAACAAGAAGAATGAAGTAATATATGTTGGTAAAGCGAAGGTATTACGGAACAGGGTAGTGAGCTATTTTCGAAAATTTGATTCACATGATGAAAAAGTTAAAAGTATGATTTTAAATGTTTATGACTTTGATTTTATTGTTACCGATTCAGAATTTGAAGCTTTGGTTTTAGAGTGCAGTTTAATTAAGCAGCATAGTCCAAAGTATAATATTTTATTAAAAGACGATAAGGGATATCACTATATAAAAATTTCAAATGAGGAATTTCCAAGAATTACCGCAGTAATGAAAAAAAATGATGACGGAGCAACTTATATAGGTCCTTATATCAGTTCATTTGTTGTTAAGCAGGCAGTGGAAGAGGTTAACAAAGTATTCATGCTCCCTACTTGCACAGAAAAGTTTGGCAGTGGCAATAAGAAGAAAAGGCCTTGTTTAAACTACTACATAAAACGGTGTTTAGGTTTATGTTCAGGAAATGTGAATAGAGAGGAATATGCAGAAATAGTTAAACAAGCTATTGATTATCTAAAAAACGGCAGTATTCAGTCAATCGAAAAGATGAAACAGCAAATGGAGCAGGCATCGCAAGATCTTGACTATGAACGTGCGATAAAACTTAGGGATAGAATTTCTGCGATAGAAAAAGTAACTCAAAAACAAAAAATTTATTTAAAAGAAGATAAGGACATAGATGCTATAGCATACTCTACGATGGACAATTATATATGTTTTGTAGTTTTGAAATTCAGAGGCGGACATATTGTTGATAAGGATGATTATATATTTAATGATATAACTGATTTTGATGTTGCAAAAGAGGATTTTGTTGGTAGATATTATTCTCAAAATGACGATATACCGAAGCTTATTTTAATATATGATGACAAATTAGATATAGATTTATATTCAAGTTATATAACGAAGCAAGCGGGATATAGTGTGAAAATTAAGGTACCAAAAAGAGGGGAGGGAAAAAGGTTAGTTGATATGGTATTTTCAAATGCGTCTGAGCAGCTTGCGTCAAAATTAAAGTATTGTGGAAAAGAGATAATAGCACTTCAACAGTTGGCGGAACTTTTAGATCTTGAAAAGCCACCATCTTATATAGAAGCTTATGATATTTCCAATTTGGGGGATACGGGTATTGTAGGTGGAATGGTAGTATTTGAAAATGGAGTTCCATCAAAGAAGAATTATAGAAAATTCTCTATTAAAAGTGTGCAGGTAAGGGATGATTATGCCTCAATGAGAGAAATGATTTTAAGGAGAATAAGGGAATATGGAAAGGAAAAATCAACAAATGCCGGGTTTGGTAGATTGCCGGATTTAATATTAATTGATGGTGGTTCGAGGCATGTTGCGGCAGTTAAGCAGGTTTTTGATCAGGAAGGTTTTTATGTGCCATATTTTGGTATGGTTAAGGATAGTAAGCATAGAACACGCGCAATTACGAGCGAAGGTGGTGAAATTTCCATATCTTCTTTAAAAAATGCTTTTTTATTGTTAGCAAAAATACAAGATGAGGTGCATAGATATACAATATCATATCAGCGGAATGTTAGAAAAAGAACGGCGTTTGAAATTGAACTAACTCATATTGATGGTATAGGTCAAAAAAAGGCTCTTAAATTGATTAGGCATTTTAAATCAAAAACTGCATTAATTAAATCCGATATTAAAAAAATATCTAAGGTTGCAAATGTTAGTGAAGAAAAGGCAAGGGAAATATCAAATTTTGTAAAAAGTTTATAAAGTAATGTTTTCAAATAAAATAAAAAAACGCATTTAAACATAAATATTATAATCTATATAAGATTCCAGTATTACGAACAGGAGCAATGTTTAAAAAGTAGTCTTTTTGATATTTAATATTATTTTTTAAAAGATGTGAAATTACAGTTTGCATTGCAAGTTGAGGTAAATTATTTTTTTGACTCAAATGACCGAGTAAAAATTTTTTAACACCATTTTTTATAAGATATTCAACAAAATATGCTGTTTCATCGTTAGACAAGTGTCCATGTTTTGATTGAATACGTTGTTTTATTGCATATGGGTAATTTCCTGCTTGCAGCATGTTATAGTCATAATTAGATTCCAATAAAATAAAATCAGAGGATTTTAGATGGTTTTTTATATCATTTGAAACATAACCAAGATCTGTACAAATAGAAAAAGTTTTCAATCCATCAAAAAATGAAAATCCTAAACTATATGCACTATCGTGTGGTGTATGAAAAGCACTTATTTCCATATTTGCAACAATTGCTTTCTTCAAATTTATTTCATAAAGCTTAGTTCCGGGGTATATGCAGTTTTTCAAAAGCAAAGCTTGTAGTGTATCCTTTGAAGAATAAACAGGAATAGACAAAACTTTAGTAAGAGAATATAAACCGGATATATGATCACTGTGTTCATGTGTTATAAAAATAGCTTTTATATTATTTTTTGATATTCCTGCAAGCTCAAGTGACTTAAAAGTATTTTTAATTCCAAAACCAGCATCAATCAAAATTGCTTCTTTGTCATTCCCAATATATGTACAATTACCTTTGCTTGAACTGCAAAGTGGATAAATGATCATAATTTTTTATTCACCGTCCCAAATATATTTTAATAGAAAAACCACCGGATTACCGATGGTATAAAATTACAATGCTGTTTGAAGCTTGATATTATCAGGTATTCCAACTCTTTTTATTTTGGCTCCCAAAGACTTTAGTTTATTAACTATATCCCCATATCCTCTTTCAATAAATTGTATATTTTCTATTTCGGTAGTACCTTTAGCAGCTAAAGCACAAATTATCATAGCAGCGCCAGCTCTTAAATCGGTAGCTGTAATAGGTGCTCCGGTTAAAAAATTCGTTCCTTCAACAACTGCAACTTTTCCGTCAACAGATATATTAGCACCCATACGACGTAATTCATCTACATATTTAAATCTGCTATCCCATATTCCTTCAGTTACAATACTTGTACCTTCAGCGAGTGTTAAAAGAGCTGTGATTTGCGGCTGCATATCTGTTGGAAATCCCGGATGAGGTTGAGTAGTTACATTAACTTTTTTAAGCGAACTATTGCATCTAACTCTTATATTATCATCATAATCATCAATATCTACACCCATTGCTCTTAATTTATTAATTATTGATTCTAAATGCTTAGGTATTATATTTTTTATTAAAACATCTCCATGAGTTGCCGCGGCCATTGCCATATAGGTTCCAGCTTCAATTTGATCTGGAATTATAGAGTAGTTAGAGCAACCAAAATGTTCTGTTCCTTTAATTTTTATTACATTTGTGCCCGCACCCATTATATTTGCACCTATCGAATTTAAAAAATTAGCAAGATCAACAATATGAGGTTCTCGCGCAGCATTTTCAATAATTGTCATGCCTTTTGCTTTAGTTGCTGCTAATAATATATTTATAGTTGCGCCAACAGAAACAACATCAAAATAAATTTGAGTACCTTTTAATTCTCTTCCGACTACGCGAATCATACCGCCATCAATTTTATATTCAGCACCCAAAGAGTTAAAACCTTTTAAATGTAAATTAATTGGTCTAACGCCAAAATTACATCCTCCAGGCATTGCAACATTAGCTCTGCCAAATCTTGCAAGCAAAGCGCCTAAAAAGTAGTATGATGCTCTCATACGTTTTGCTAATTCATAAGGTACAGTTGGATCAACAACATTAGTTGTGTCAATTTCAGCAGAATGTTTATTTATCAATCGTATATTAGCGCCCATTTTTCTTAAAATACTAAATGATATAGATACATCACTTATGTTTGGCAAATTATTAAGTATGCAAGGTCCTGTAGCAAGTAAAGTAGCCGGAATAATCGCTACAGCGGCATTTTTGGCACCATTAATATCAATTTCACCTTTTAGGCTAATTCCACCATCTATAACAAATTTTTCCAAAATGTATATCCCCCAAGCAGATATCATAAAAATCATTACAAGGATTTTTTTATTTTAATATTAAAACAGTATTTAAGTATATTTTACGCAATATATATTTTAATATTTAAAAAAATATATTCCATTTAAGTGTATAAACACATATCTAAAATATTATACCAGCTTTTAGTCGATAAGTCTAGCCACTTTTAATAGTGGGTAGTGCCCTAAAAAGTTTATAGAAAAGAAGAAAGAGAAAAAGCAGATTTAAGTGAAGGGGTATAAGAACTTAGTTAAGGCAAATTTATTAAAAGTATGAACAAATATTTTTAAGACAACTTTTGCAGTATCTATAGATCTAAAAAAGAACTTGGATTTCCTATGCAAAGGTGCTATATAATGCCTTAAGTCTGAATTGATTCCTTCTACGGTGTATGTTTGACTTTTGTTTTTTAGTGACATATGAGTTCCGTAATAGCATATTTCAGAGTATGCAGAATAAGCATCAGAATAATAATGATTTGCCTTTGGTGATTTTTCTAAAAGCTTTTGTATCCTTTCACTACTTTTGTTATATGTTACATCATATCCTATTATTTGTCTTTTTTCTCTACTTATTAGCGTTATCACATATATTCTGTTTTTTTCTCTCTCATTTGTTGCATTTTTTATTCTATTTCCTTAGCATATTTCTTTATCCAATATAGACCACATATTTTCCATTATTTCCAACAGCCTCCCTACTGCTATTGTACTATTCCATTCCATATACAATTTTATCACCTTGTTTCTTCATATCTTTGCTATGTCTCCTTACTTTTTGTTTTGACATATATATTTTTACACAGTGTTTACACTTATACCTTTGGTTTCCTGCCTTTGTTTTTTCTGCTTTTACTTGTTGGTTTTCTTTTTTACATTTTTCACATTTTATTTCTTTTTTTAAATCATCACATATTTACTTTTTTATATATTTCAAGCAAACAATATTGAACAGCACCAAATGGTGTGGACAGTACAAAAAATACCTTTATAGTAGAAGATATTAAATTTTAAGCAACAAACTGATTTCGAAATTCCATCGTGGTTAGCTTTGATTTTAGCTGCAATATTTCGTTTGCAATCTGTACTCTGCAATAGCCTTAGGTTTTTCCGCATTCCTTCTGGTATTCTCTAATTTTTTTAGCTCCTTCTCCGGTATATCCATTCGGGTTACATAACCGTAATACCCACTCCTTGATATTTTGAAGATCTGCACAATTTCACTGATTGAATATTTATCCTTGTTTCTATAGATGACCATATATTTTACGCTTCCCCTCACTTCCTTTCTGTGAGCTAGAGAAAATCTTGCATCAATTCGTTTTACATTTCCAATCTTTTAACATATCTTTCTTTACTTGCCAGCTCATATTGCAACTGAGTAACCTTACTTAATTATTGTATGGATGGAGGTAATACTACTTCGCCTTTTTAGGGGTCTGCCATTTGATTTAATTGTT